>CALVGJ010000117.1 GCA_944327045.1 uncultured Desulfovibrio sp. | reverse complement strand
AGTCGGGCCGCAAGATGTCCAAGTCCACGGGCAACGTCATCGACCCGCTGGAGATGATCGACAAATACGGCTGCGACGCCCTGCGCTTCACCCTCACCGCCTTTGCGGCCATGGGCCGGGACATCCGCCTGTCCGAGGCCCGCATCGAGGGCTACCGCCACTTCATCAACAAGATATGGAACGCGGCCCGCTTCGCGCTCATGAACCTGCCGGAAACGGCTCCCGCTCCGGTGGACCTGAGCACGGTGGAGGGCCTGCATCATCAATGGATTCTGCACCGTCTGGAAGCCGTCAAGCAGGAGATGGACGCGGCGCTGGAGGAATACCGCTTCAACGACGCCGCCCAGACCGGCTACAAGTTCCTGTGGAACGAATTCTGCGACTGGTATCTTGAGCTCATCAAGCCCGACATGCAGGACGAGGCGCGCAAGCCCGTGGCCCAGTATGTGCTCTGGACGGTGCTGCGCGAGCTGCTGCTCCTGCTCCATCCCATCGTCCCCTTCGTGACTGCGGAAATCTGGCACGCTCTGCCCGTGCCCGCCGGGGAACAGCCCACGGACATCGCGCTGGAGCCCTACCCCGCCGCCCGCCCGGCCTGCGTCCGTCCCGAAGAGGCCGCCCGCATGGAGCTCATTCAGGGCGTCATCGTGGCCGTGCGCACCATCAAGGCCGAGCTCAACATCAGCCCGGCCCACAAGGTGAGCCTGCTGCTGCATCCCGCCGACGCCGCCCAGGCCGCCCTGCTGGAAGCCAGCCGCCCCATGATCTTCCCCCTCGCCCGGCTGGAGAGCCTCGCCATCGGTACGGACCTCACCGCGCCCAAGGCCTCGGCCTCCTCCGTGGTCTGCGGTTGTCAGGTCATCGTGCCGCTCAAGGGCGCGGTGGACCTCAACGGCGAGCTGGCCCGTCTGGACAAGGAACTGGCCAAGCTGGAAAAGGATGTGGCCGGCGTACAGGCCAAGCTGCATAACGAAAGCTTCACCAGCCGCGCCCCGGCCGAAGTGGTGGCTCGTGAACGCGAACGAGCCGAAACGCTGCTGGACAACCGCGCCAAGCTGCTGGCCCTGCGAGAACGCTTCCGCGAAGCGCTTGGGGATGAAGGCAATGCCTAGGCATCTGCGTGTTCTGACGGCGACCCTGCTCTGCGGGGTCGCCCTTTTGTTGCCGACCGCCCCCGTACAGGCCGCCCTGCCCGCCACGGAAACGCAGCGCATCGTCTCGGACATGCTGAAGGTGCTGGACGACGACTCGCCGGCGCAGGCCCTGCGGGACATCGCCCGCTATCGGGAAGCGGGCTTCGTCTACCAGCCCGCGCTGGCCGTCTCCGAAGAGACCTGCCCCACCGAGAACGAGGATCAGCGGGCCGTGCTCAGCGGCATGGTGGCCGCGGATCGCGCCTTTGCCTTCTTTTTCGGCAAACCTGAGGACGCCACCCGCGAAAATCTCCTCTTCCAGACCTTTACCGATCGATCCGGCAAGATACCCTTGTTGCCGTTGTGCCCGGATGATTACCACACCCTGCGCAATGAGCCGCACAGTGCACGTGCGCGCGCCATCTGGGAAAGGTGCCGCAACATGGAATACGCGTACTACGTGGAGGAGGCCAAACATGACGAGGGCCTGCTCCGCCTGTTGAGCGCGCATATTTACGGCATCTACATCGAACGTCTCTACATGACATCGGTCATGGTGCTGGCCGCGGCGGAAAGCGATCAGCTGGAACCGCTCTTTCTGGTGCATCAGACGCTTGCCTCGCATCACGGCAAGGCGCTGGAACTGCTGGGCAAGGAAGGGGTGTTGGGCGAGAGTCCCGAGGAAAACCGGCGGCGCGCCGTGCTGGTGAAGCGCCTGCAGGGCCTGCTGGTTGCCAACAAGGGCCGTCCCACCCTGGACAGCCTGCGGGAGATCGTCACGCTCACGCAGGAAGAACGCGCCATCTACCTGACGCCCTGCCCGCTCCCCTGACCCCCCTTGCCGGTCAGGCCAATACGCAAAAACGCAACGACCGTCCCGAGGCTCCCGGCTTTGGGACGGTCATTTTTACCGAGGCTCCCCCATGCCCCCGCGCACGCTGTTCCTGTTCGCGTTTTGCTGCGCCCTGCTTCTGTTTGGCATCCCTGTCTGCCCCTCTCCGGCGGCTCCCGCCTGCCCGCAACAGGCATCCGGCGCCGACAGTGCCGACCTCAGGCGGCTGGTGGAGAAGGACGCCGACGAGTTCAGGGAGTTCGTCACGCGAAACGACATCAGCTTTCTCCCCGGCCCTCAGTATCCCGCACAGGAGGCCGCCCGCGAGGAGGCATACCGCATCGTCCTTTCCCTGCTGGATATCCTGGACGGCGACGCCCCGGCGCTGGCCCTGCGGGACATTGCCGCTTGCCGCGCGGCGGGCTTCATCCATGCACCGCAACACGCCATTGACGAAACGGCCATCCGTCTGCCGTCATGGCCCTGGGAAGAAAGGGAGGATAGCGTCCGCGACCGCCATGCCGTCCTCGGCGGCCTCATTGCCGCGGACCGCACTTTCGCGTTTGTTTTCGGAAGGCCGGAAGGCTTTTTGCGGGAAAACATCCCGCTACGCATCGCCTGGTCTCCCGCCCGCGAACTGCCCGATCCGCCGTCGCCGGAAGAGGCGCGCATCCTGCGCAGTCGGCCGTACAGCGGACAGGCCGCATCCGTGGCCGAAACTTGCCGCAAGCGGGAATACGCGCTGCTGATCCGCGAGGCGGCCCGGAGCCGACCGCACTTGCGCCTGCTGGGAGCCTATCTCTACGGCATCTATGTGGAAAGTTGCCATCTGGCCTCACTCCCGCCGCCGGAGGAAACCGCGTGCGCCGGGTCGCCGGCCTGCCTTGCCCTGCGCCGGGGACTGGCCGACCGTCTCGGCAGGGGACTGCGCCTGCTGGGAAACAAAGGGATGCTGGGCAAGGGCGCAGAAAACGAACGCCGGGCCGCGCTGGTCGAACAGCTTCAGCGCCTGCTTGCCGCTGCAAAAGGGGCCTCCGCAGCGGCATGTCTGCGGGAGATCGTTTCCCTCACCCGCAAGGAACGCGCCCGCCATCTGCTTCCCTTCCGGCCGTAAACATACATTGCGATGTTTTGCGCCGAAATGCTTTTTTTCACTATAGCTCCGACAAATCGCCCGTTTTCCCTATGAATTTTTTGTTTTTTGTCGATAACAGGAGAAAAATCCCCCTGTTTAACGCCAGTACTCCGGCAAAAGCGTGAGGTCTCTATGCGCCTGAACCTGACTCTCAAGGTGGTTTCCAGTCTCTTTTGCTCCATGCTGCTGACCAGCGTCATTACGGTTGCCGTCGGCATCCATTTCATGACCCGCCCGCTGGAAGAGTCCATCGGCGACAGTCTTGAGCGCGTCCAGCGCAATATGGACGCCGTCAATACGGCCACTTCCCAGCGATATCGCTGCATCGGCCTCGCGCTGGCGGAAGACATTGCCCTGCAGCGCGCCGTGGAGGAGAACGATCGTCAGGCGATCCAGTCCCTGGTCAATGAATTTGCCCGTCAGACCAGGATCGACGTCCTCATCGTCGGCAACGCCGAGGGACAGGTGCTGGCGCGTAATGGCGACAAGCAGGCCGCCGGCAGCGAGGCCGCCCAGCCCGCCATCAAGGCCGCCCTTGGCGGAAAGGAGACGGTGGGGCTCTGCAGGCTCTCCAATGTCCCCCATCTGCTGGGCGCGGTGCTGCCCCTTCGCCAGAAGGGCGGCAAGGTCATCGGCACCCTTGCGCTGGGCGTCTCTCTCGATGAACCTGAGCATATCGACTGGCTCAAGAAGATCAATGATCTGGAAGTCACCTTCTTTGAAGGCGATACCCGCGTCATGACCAGCATTGTGGCCAATGGGCATCGCGCTGTGGGAACCCGTCTGGAAAGTCCTGAAATTCTGGACACGGTTCTGCAACGCGGACAATCCGCCACGCAGGAAAATGTGATCCTCGGCGAGCCGTACCGCTCCATTTACTGGCCGGCCCGCGATGCCGAAGGGGAAATCATCGGCATGTGGTTTGCCGGCGTGCCCGTGGCCACGCTGGATGATTTGCGTAACACGGGCATCTCCGTCACCTGCCTGGTCAGCGGGGTTGTCCTGCTGGTGCTGCTGGCGCTTTCGGTACTGCTGGGTATTCGTCTGGCCCGTCCGGTCAAGCATATCACCGCCTATACGCTGGCTGTAGCCGCCGGTAACACGCAGGCACGGCTGGATGTACATGGCGCGGACGATATGGGCCAGCTTGCCGACGCCCTGCGCGGCATGGTGAGCAGTCTGCAGCAGAGCACAGCCGAGGCGGAAGCCAAGACCCGCGAGGCCGAGGCTCGCGGCGAAGAGGCCCGCAAGGCCCTGACGGAAGCCGAAGAGGCCCGCAAGCAGGCGGAAAGCGCACGCCATGAAGGTATGCTCGCCGCGGCGGCGCGTATCGAAAGCGTGGTGGAATCGGTCAGCGAGGCCGTGCGCAGCCTTAATGCCGAAATTGAGAACGCCAGTCAGGGAGCCACTCAGGCGTCGGCGCGACTGGGTGAAACGGCAACGGCCATGGAAGAGATGAACTCCACCGTGCTGGAAGTGGCCCGCAGCGCGGGCAATGCCGCCGACGTGTCCACTGAGGCCCGGAGCAAGGCCGACGAGGGCGCCACGGTGGTGGCCAAGTCCGTCCACAGTATCCAGAGCGTACAGGATCAGTCCGGCCAGTTGCGGCAGGACATGAATACGCTGGCCGAGCAGGCGCAGGCCATCAGCCAGATCATGAGCGTCATTTCGGACATTGCCGACCAGACCAACCTGCTGGCCCTCAACGCGGCCATCGAGGCGGCCCGCGCCGGTGATGCCGGACGCGGCTTTGCCGTGGTGGCCGACGAAGTGCGCAAGCTGGCGGAAAAGACCATGAATTCCACCACGGATGTGGCCACGGCCATCCATGCCATCCAGAACAGCGCCGACAAGAGCATGAAGCAGGTGGACATTGCTGTGGAGAACATCAGCCAGGCTACGGAATTTGCCGACCAGTCCGGCGCGGCCCTCAAGGAAATCTTCCAGCTTATCGAGACCTCCTCGGATCAGGTGCGGGCCATTGCCGCGGCCAGCGAGCAGCAGTCCGCAGCCAGTGAAGAGATCAACCGCTCCATCAGCGAGGTCAACCAGCGGGCCGATGAACTCGCCCGCGCCATGCGCACAGCGGCTGCCGCCGTGGAGAGCCTGAATACGCAGACTCAGAACCTGAGCCACATCGTCGAGGACCTGAAGAACAGCTAGAACGCTTTGCCATTGGTAAAGACAAAACGCGAGGCAACGGGGCACACGTTGCCCGGCCCAAAGTGAGCGGAAAAACGCGTATTTCCGCGAAACGACAGGTCGTACGGTGTGAAGCGTCAGGCGTTTCACACGGAAAATACTCCAGAAACGGCAATGAGCCCCGCAGGCAGTGAACTGCGGAGCTCAAGAAAGACGGGGGGAGCCAACGCGAAATGCACGGTTGTTCGCGTCGGCTCCCCCCGAATATGTGCAGGGCTGCCGCGGAAGCGTCATGCCGCACGAGGCGTCAGTGATTTTCCACAGACACACGGCATGCGCCGCCCCTCAGACGACAGGCATCAAACGAAAGCTTTCGCCGATGTCTTGCACGCGCCGCCGGGACGGCAGAACAGTCCCTGCGGACTGCCTACATAAGGAACTTGTTTACCGCCGTCATGATGGTGGACGAGGTGAAAAAGGCGATGACGGAAATCAGCAGGGACATGATGCCCAGAAAGTACTGCTTCCGCCAGAGGGCTACGCAGCCCAGCACCACCGCCGGCGGGATGAAGAGCGGAGCAAGGATAAAAACGCTGGACACGGCGCACACCATGGCCGCAATGCCGATGATGCGGTTGGGCGCGACAGGAGCGGACGAGTTGGCGCGCAACAGAGCGTCGGCCGCGCCGCCGCCGAGGCTGTTACGCGGAACGTAATTATCATCGTCACGCAGAATTTCGTCTGCCAGTTCGGGGTCAATGTCGCTGTCCTTGCTGTTGTCGATGACGACGCCGAGACGCTTGTTTTCTTCAGCCATGATTCTGCTCCTTTTCCGACAAGCCCGGGGTTCCGGCAAGCCTGCCGTCGCTTCTCCTTATCCTATTTGACACGAATTGCAAATGCCTTTCCGCAGCCCCAGCCCGGGAGCCTGACGCCGCGCGCCGCGCCCCGTCACAGCGATTGCCCTTCCCGCAAACCGCAATACCGCAACCGGTTACGCTTTCCGTTCCCGCCGGGAGGTCGGGACGGCATCCGGCGGACGCAGACGCTCGGTGAGGCGGGTATGCCGGGTGCGGGTGCGGTTATTTTTCACGGCCATATGCAGGGCACGGGCTTCGCCCACCAGCACCACCAGTTTCTTGCCGCGCGTCACGCCGGTGTAGACCAGATTGCGCTGCAGGAGGACATAATGCTGCATCATGAGCGGAATGACCACAGCCGGATATTCCGAACCCTGCGACTTGTGAATGGAAATGGCGTAGGCCGGCGCCAGTTCGTCCAGCTCGTCGAAATCGTAGGGCACCACGCGGTCGTCGAAATTGACGCTCAGGGTGCGTTCCTTGCCGTCCAGAAAGACGATGCGGCCCACGTCGCCGTTAAAGACGTCCTTGTCGTAATTATTGCGTATCTGCATGACCTTGTCATGCAGGCGAAAGGCCCGCTCCCCGCGCCGCACTTCCGTGCCGTGCGGGTTGAGCGCCTCCTGAAGGCGGGCATTGAGCTCGCCCGCACCCACGGCCCCGCGGTGCATGGGCGTGAGCACCTGAATATCGTCCACGGGGTCCAGGCCGAAACGCCGGGGAATATGGTTGCGTACCAGGTCCACGATGAGTTCCGCCGCCTTTTCCGGCACATCCTGCCGGATGAAGTAGAAGTCCGACAGCCTGTCCCGGCTGGACTCCAGTGACGGCACCTGCCCCCGGTTGATGAGGTGGGCGTTGCAGATGATCTCGCTTTCCGCCGATTGCCGGAAAATCTCCGTGAGCTCCACCACCGGCACCGCACCGGAGGCAATGATGTCGGCCAGAACGTTGCCCGGCCCCACGGACGGCAACTGGTGCACGTCGCCCACCAGCACCAGCGTCGCGCCCAGCGGCACGGCCTTGAGCAGATGATAGAACAGCAGGATGTCCATCATGGAGGCTTCGTCCACCACCAGCAGGCCGCAGGCCAGCGGATTGTCCTCATTGCGGGCAAAGCCGTCTTCCTTGGGGCTGTACTCCAGCAGGCGATGGATGGTGCGCGCCTCCCGGCCCGACGTTTCCGACATGCGCTTGGCCGCCCGGCCCGTGGGCGCAGCCAGCAGGATGCGCGCCCGCACTTCGCCGAACAGGCGGATGATGGCGTTGATGATGGTGGTCTTGCCTGTGCCGGGGCCGCCGGTCAGCACCATGATCTTGCTGCGGGCGGCGGTGCGCACGGCCTCGAGCTGCTCCGGCGCAAGCTGGATGCTGAGCTCCCCCGTCACCTTGTCCACCAGCGCCTCGGGATCGCTGAACTGTACGGACTTGGGCGAACGCAGCAGACGCTGGAGATAAAAGGCCGTCTTGGATTCGCAATGATGGTAGCGCCGCAGATAGACCGCCGGGGAAAGGGGCGGAATTTCGGCTTCATCCTCCACCGGCTCGGGGCAGAGGGGTTCTTCCGGCCACTCCCGCACAAGGCGCTCCTCGGCCTCCAGCACGTCCAGCGCTTCCAGCACGAGCTGCTCTTCCACGCCGAGCTGCTCGCAGGCCTGGGCCAGCAGTTCCTCCTGCGGCAGATAGACGTTGCCGTCGTCCGTGGACTTTTGCAGCACATAGAGGATGCCCGCCTGCACGCGCAGGGGATTGTCCACCTCGAAGCCCAGCTTGCGGGCCGCGGCGTCGGCGGTCACAAAGCCGATGCCGTGAATGTCCATGGCCAGACGGTAGGGATTTTCCCGCACCACCTGCAGCGCCTCGCCGCCGTAGGCCCGATAGATGCGCACCGCGTAGGCGGGCGTAATGCCGTGCGGCTGCAAAAAGAGCATGAGATCGCGGATGCCGCGGTGCTCCTGCCAGCTCTGGCAGATGCGTTCAAAATTCTTCTTGCCCACGCCCCGGATTTCCCGCAGGCGCTCCGGCTCCTCATCCAGAACGCGAATGGTGTCCTCACCGAACTTTTCCACGATGCGCCCGGCCATTTCCGTCCCCACGCCCCTGATGAGGCCGGAGGCCAGGTAGAGCCGTATGCCTTCGGTGGTGGCGGGCAGAATTTCCTCCGCCAGATCAAAATGAATCTGGCGGCCGTAGCGGGCGTTGACCTGCCAGCGGCCCGCAATCCGCAGGTGTACGCCCGGCTGCGGATGCACCATATGGCCCACGCAGGTGACGGGATCACGGCTCAGGCTGCGCGAAGGCGCTCCCTGCACCTTGCTCTGACCGGGCAAAGGCTTGTCCGGCTGCAGGCGCAGGACGGTATACCCGTTCTCCTCATTGTGGAACACGACCCGCTCCAGCGTGCCGCACAGTTCCACAGCGTCAGGGTCTTGAAAAAGGGGCAGATCAGCGCTCATGGGAAGCCTCCGGGACAGGGGAAAGCGGCGGCACGTCGTCCGCCTTGCGCCGCCGCGACCACCAGAACCAGTCCCGCCGACCGGGCGGACAGGCGGGATCGCGGGCCTGTTCCACCACACAGCGCAATTGATCCAGCACGCAAATGTCCTGCGGCCCACTCAGGCGACACAACGACGCGTACAACTCGTCAGGCTCGGCACGGCGCACATCCCCCACGCAGGTGATGCCCAGCGCGAGCAGGTCCGCCGTCAGAGCCGGGCCGCAACTGCGGAAAAGACCGGTTCGCAAGGGCGTCGCGTCAGGCAGTGGAGCGGCCATCACCAGCGCCCGTCCCGCAGGGCGGCCGGACGCGGCTGCGGCAGCACGTTTTCCGGCAGCGCCGCCATGCGTGCCTGCAACAGCAGGGCGTCGGCCAGCGTGAGTGCCGTCATGGCCCGCAGCACGGGCACGATGCGCGGGATGGCCGAGAGATCATGCCGTCCGCCCACCAGCACCGTGGCCGGGCGGCCTTCCCTGTCGATGGTTCGCTGTTCCTGAGCGATGGAGGCAATGGGCTTGACGGCCGCACGCAGGACGATTTCCTGCCCGCTGGAAATGCCGCCGAGGATGCCGCCCGCATGATTGGACGCAAAGCCCTCCGGCGTCAGGGGGTCATTGTTGGCGGAGCCGGTACTGCGGGCCGCGGCAAAACCGTCACCCACCTCCACGCCCTTGACCGCGCCCACGCCCATGAGCGCGTAGGCCAGACAGGCGTCCAGCTTGTCAAAGGCCGGTTCCCCCCAGCCGGGCGGCACGTTGACGGCGCGGACTTCCACAATGCCGCCCAGCGTATCCCCGGCCTTGCGGGCCTGGGCCACACGTTCGTCCCAGAGGCCGACCACCGCCGCTGAGGCCGCGTAATAGGGCCGGGAAAAGGCTTCGGACAATTGGCGCTCCTCCGGCGGCACGGCAATGCCGCCCAGTTCCACGGCGGCGGCCTCCACCCGGATGCCGTGCGTCGCCAGCAGCAGCCGGGCTACGGCCCCGGCCGCCACGCGCGCGGCCGTCTCCCGCCCGGAGGAACGTCCGCCGCCGCGATAGTCGCGCAGGCCCTGAAATTTCTGGAAAAAGCCCCAGTCCGCATGCCCGGGACGGAAAACGTCGGCCAGATTGCCGTAATCCCGCGAGCGCTGATTCTCGTTGGCGATATGGAAGGCAATGGGCGTGCCGGTGGTTCGCCCCTCGAAAACCCCGGACAGGATGCGTACCGTGTCCGACTCCTTCCGCGTGGTGGCCGTAGGCCCCTGCCCCGGCTTGCGGAGATCGAGATCGCCCTGCATGTCCGCCTCGCTCAGGGGCAGGCCCGCCGGGCAGCCGTCCAGAATGCCGCCGATGCCCGCGCCGTGCGACTCGCCGTAGGTGGTAAGGCGCAGAACGCGCCCGAAGGTATTGCCGGACATGGTTTCTCCTGAATTGCAAGATGGGGCGGAGCCTTGGGCATTTTCAGCGTGAAACGCGAAGCGTCTCCCATACGACCTGTCGTTTTGCGGAAAAACACGTTTTCCGCTCACTTCGGGCCGGACGGCGCTGTGCCGCCGCCTCACGTTTCACCTTTTTCAAAGCTGAAACGCTCCATCAGCGGCAAAACGCTCTTGTGCCTGCCGGAGGGCCGCGATCCGCGGGCGGCCCCTTCCGGGCCTTCCGCGCCGCAACGACGAAAAGCGCACCGCCTGCACATGGGGCAGGGGGTGCGCTCCCCGAAAAGGTGCGGCGGGAGGCTACTTCATGCGATAGGTGATGCGGCCGCGCGTCAAATCATAGGGAGAAAGCTCCACCTTCACGCGGTCGCCGGGCAAAATGCGGATGTAGAACTTGCGCATCTTGCCGGAAATGTGGGCCAGAACTTCGTGCCCGTTTTCCAGTTCAACACGGAACATGGCATTGGGCAGCGCTTCCTGCACCACACCGTCTACTTCAATGGAACCTTCCTTGGCCATGACGCCTCCCGATAAAATCTGTCTATCCGAATATTCTAACCATAAAGCGACACTCTTGTCAAACCCTTCCCCGGACTCAGCTTGCCCGCCCTTCAGGCCGCCAGATCAGCCAGATGCCGACAAGGATAAGCGGCAGGCAGAGCACCTGTCCCATGGTCAGCCAGCCGAACGCCAGGTAGCCGAGCTGCGGGTCGGGCACACGCACGAATTCCACGGCAAAACGGAAAATGCCGTACAGCAGGGCAAACAGACCGGCTACCGCGCCGGAACGGCGCTTTTTGGCCGAAAACAGCCAGAGAACCACAAAAAGCACCAGTCCTTCCAGCAGACCCTCGTACAACTGGGAGGGATGACGCGGCCACGGCCCGCCGGAGGGAAAGACCATGGCCCAGGGCACATCGCTGGGCTTGCCCCAGAGCTCGCCGTTGATGAAATTGCCCATGCGCCCGAAAAAGAGTCCCTGCGGCACCAGCGGCGCGATGAAGTCCGCCACGTCGAGAAAGGGCTTCTTGCGCGTGCGGGAGAAATACCAGAACGCGCCCAGCACGCCCAGCAATCCGCCGTGAAAGGACATGCCGCCGTTCCAAATCCGGAAGATTTCCAGCGGGTCCCGGAAGTATGCCGGCAGATCGTAAAAGAGGACATAGCCCAGGCGGGCCCCGAGGATGACCCCCAGCATGACGAATGTCAGCAGGTCGTCCACATCCTGCGCGCGCCAGCCTGAGCCGGGCCGCGAAGCGCGCAGACGGCCCAGCAGCCAGCCGCCCACGAAGGCAAAGAGGTACATGAGCCCGTACCAGCGCAAATGGAGCGAGCCGATACTGAAGGCAACGGGGTCAATATGGGGATACGTCATGCGTCCTTCCTCCGCAGGTCGTCGGGCAGGCAGGCGGCGGGAGCCTCAAAGCGGCCGCTCTTGCCGCCGTCCTTGAGCAGCAGGCGTACCCGCTCAATGACGATGTCCCGCTGCACGGCCTTGCACATGTCATAGATGGTGGCGGCCGCCATCTGCGCGGCCACGATGGCTTCCATCTCCACGCCGGTGGGGCCGTCGGTGCGGGCCTCGCTCAGAATGCGGATGGTGGAGGCGGCCTCGTCGATCTCGAAGCGCACGTCCGCGTAGCTCAGGCCCAGCGGATGGCACATGGGGATGAGGTCGGCCGTGCGTTTGGTGGCCATGATGCCGCCGATCTTGGCGCAGGTGAGCACGTCGCCCTTGGGCAGGGCCGCGCGCCGCAGCATGTCCAGGGTGGCGGGGGCCAGCCGCACGAGAGCTTCGGCCACGGCCACGCGCCGGGTGGCGGGCTTGTGCCCGACATCCACCATGCACACATTGCCGCGGCTGTCCAGATGGGAAAATGCCTTGTCCATGCAGTCCTCGCTGGTGTTGATATGGCAGAAGTCTTTACCGGAGGCCGGGCTCCGCGTCCAGTCCCGGCTCAGGCGTCCGCCGCCGGAACGTCCAGGACGCAAACGGCAGGGACAGTTCCTCGCGCAGCGGGGGTTCCCCCAATGCCGCACCACGGCGATACACCAGCCGCAGCCGCAGCGGCGCGGGCGGCTCGCCCCAGAAGCCTGTCAGAAAACGCCGCACCGCCGCGATGCTGCTGCCGAAACGTTCATCCTGCACGAGGACGACATGTTCGCCCCCGGCCCAGGCCGCCGCCCTGTCGGGCGGGACCGGCGTCCAGGGTAAAAGGGACGTGTCCAGAAAGGCCGCCCCCAGCAACGACTCGTCGGGCAGCCGCGCGGACAGTTCCCGCGAGGTGAACTCGCAAAGACGCCGCCCGTAAAAACGCCCCGGCGCAAGCAGGCCTTCGGCGCAGACAAGGGTGGTCATCTTGGGCAGGCTTTCCTCGTAGACGACGCGCCGCACACCGGGCACAAGCACATCCGGCAGCACGGCAAGGCGGCCGCTATGCCGCCGCTGCGCCGCCAATTCCGCGCGGCAGGACTGTTCAAGAATCGCATTGCAGGCCAGCCCGAGGCAGGGATAACAGACAAGCCAGACGAGCGCCCAGCGGGCCGGACGGACGCTGCGCCGCCGCACGGCCAGGATGATGCCGGCCAGCAATGCCGGCAGGAGGAGCGGATCAAGGCAGGAGACGGCGTTGCCGCGCCAGCGCTCCCCGGAAAAGGGAGAAAACAGCTTGATGCCCCAGGGCGTGACGACATCCAGCCAGAGGTGCAGGAGCAGCAGCCCGCAGCAGAACAGCCAGACGCGGCCCCACGAGCCCGGCGGCGTGCCCGGCTGCCGGAACAGCCGGAACAGGGGCAGGCAGCAGAGCGCCACAAGAGGAACCAGCGCCAGACTGTGCAGGAGACCGCCATGCAGAGCGAGAAAGGCCTGCGGCCCGGCCAGCAGGGAAAGCGCGTCCAGGTCCGGGACAAGGGAAATGAGGGCGGCGGTCGCCACCAGCCCCCGGCCGGGGCATTTTGCCGTTGAAAAGGGCAAAACGCGGGGCAGCGCCAGCAGCGCGGCGACGCCCGCCGCGGCATGGGTCAGCGGTTCCACGGGCGCTCCTTCGGGCCGTCATCCGCCGCCGGAACGCAAGCGACGCAACAAGACGGCAAACGCATTGCGGTTCGCCTCAGCGCAGGCCCAGCCACCAGGCCGGCCCCTCTGCCGGTTGCGGGGGACGGGGCGACCGCCAGCCGGAATCCCGACCGCTGTCCGGCAGATAGAGGCGCTCGCGCAGCAGTCGCGGCAGGGCGCCGGGCGCGGAGCTCAGCTCCACAAAAAGCCGGAAGGGCGAACCGCCCTCCCCTGCCCTGTGGCGCATGATCCAGCGTACGAAACGCAGACTGCTGCCGAAGCGTTCGTCCGAAATTTCCAGATAACCGCGCAAAGCCTCCGGCCGCGCGGCGGCCGCTCCCTGTTCGTCCGGCGCGGACACGGCATCCGCGGGACGCAGCTTCTCCGGCACGGGCAGGGTCAGCGGCAGCAGGCTGAAGTCGAGGAAATCCCGACAGATGGTGGACTGTTCCCTCAGGCTTGCGGCCAGCTCCGGCCTGAGGGCGGGCCGGGGGAAGCCCCGCTCATGTGCCCGGCCCAGCGCGGTCAGGCCGTCAGCACGCACCACAAGGCCGTTGGACTGCCGCTCTTCGTAGAGAGCACGCCAGAAGACCGGTGAAAAGGCGTCCGGCAGCACCACAAGCCGTTCGATCTCCCGGCCCTGCCCGGTCAGATCGGCCCGGTAGGCGGCGGCAAGATGGCTGTTGAGGCCGATGGCGCAGCAGGGATAGAGCACCAGCCAGCACAGGGCCAGACGCGCCGGGCGCACCGTGGAACGGCGCAGGGCAAGCCAGACAGCCGCCAGCAGGGGCAACGTCAGCAGCAGATCAATGATGAACACCCCGTTGAGGCGTACCCGTTCCGCCGAAAAGGGCAGAAAAATCATGGTGCCGTAGGTGGTGATGCAGTCCAGCCAGATGTGCAGGAGGATGAGTCCGCCGAAAAACAGCCAGACCAGCGGCAACGGCCAGCGGCCCGGCGTGTCCCGTTTCCAGAGAGGGCGGGCCGCCAGCGCCGGCAGCAGGGCCAGCAGGGGCAGATAAAACAGGGCATGCGTGATGCCGCGGTGCAATTGCAAAAATTGCAGCGGCCCGCGCACAAAGGCAATGTCGATATCCGGAAAGGCGGCCACCAGCGCGGCCAGCGGCACCGCCCAGCGGGTGGCGGGACGACGGGGCAGGGCCAGCATGGCCACGGCCCCGGAAGCGGCATGGGTCAGGGGATCCATCGTTCTCCTCGTATGGGTCGTTCAGGACGGGTAGCGGACGCTGCCGGAGGACGGCCCGCGCGGGCATGCTTCCGCATCTTCCCGCCGCGCGGCGAGGCGCGACAGCACGCCGAGCATACGACAAGACCCGCGCGGGAGCAACGCCGCACCGGGGCGGGGCTATGCCCTCTTGTTTTTCCGGGGGCGGTCTTGCCGCCGTTTCGCGGGAAGGTTTTTCCTGGCGCTCCCGTCAGTGCCTTTTTTTGGGGGGTGCAGCGCCGCCACGTCTGCCTGGAGCGCGACGGAAAACTTCTCGGCCTCAGCCGCCCAGGACGATGCCGTCGTATCGTCCTGTTCCCACGCTCTCCACTTGCGTACCAGCAGCTTTCCCAATTTGAGCCAGAACGGCATACACCTGTAAACAATGACGAGATCATCCCGTATCTCTTCGGGGTATTCCTCCAGGATTTTCTTGGGGATGGCGTCGCCCTCCTCCTCCCGGGGAACGCCGCCGTCTTCCTCCACCCAGCGAAACCGCATGTGCTTCAGACCCACATAACATCCTCTGATATGGCAGAAGTACCCTCGCACGGGGAGCCCAAACATGAAATAAAGGAAGATGATGTATCCCACGACGACAACGAACAACAGCCTTATCGCCGCCTCAACAACATTCGGATTGGGTTCGTTGTCCTCTATCTCTTTTTTTTCCCGCTGGCGCTGTTCCCATTTCTCTCGCCACGTCGCCCCCGACAAGGGCGTCTCCAACGATTCCGCCCCGAACGCGCCGCGCGAAGCCTCCATCGTCCGTGCCGCCTGTTCCTCGGCCCGCCGTCGTTCCGCGCCCGTGAGGCGATGCTCCATCAGATCGTGCGGTTCCCCGGCCCCGGTGGCGGCCCCGGACGCACCGCCCCCCTCGGCAGCCGGAACAGCCGCCGGAAGCAGACACAGGACAAGCAGCAGGCAGGCAAGGCAACGCGGAGGGATGACACTCCCGACAGTGGGGTGAAACATGGTAGGCATATCTTCTCCTTGTGCTGCGTCAATTCGAGTATTTTCAGGGGGAAACGCTTCTCACTTCACCCCATAGGCCTGTCGTTTCGTAGAAAAACGCGATTTTTCCGCTCACCCGGGGCCGGGCGGCATGGCCTGAACCGTGCGCCCCCTGCCTTTCCGCTCAGTCCGTCTTGTCCTTGCGGCGTCGGCGCTGCCGCAGCCAGTCCGCATGGCGGTTCGTATCACGCCCGACAGGGGGAGGGGCCGGGCTTGCCGCCGGCGGGGATGCCTGCCCCTGTGCCTCTGTATCGGCCGACGGCGCGGTCGAGTTGTCCATGCCGCCCCCCTGCTGTTCCATCAACTTCCGTGCCAGATGCTTTCCCAATCTGATCCAGAACGGCATACACCTGTAAATAACGACGAGTCTGTCGCGTATCTCTTCGGGATACTCCTCCAGAATTTTCTTGGGGATGGCGTCCCCCTCCTCCTCCCGGGGCGGGCCGCCATCATCCTCTACCCAGCGAATTTTCGGAATTTTCCCCTCGCTGTAAGCCAGACGCTCGGGGAGCACAAACATGCAATAAAGAAAGTAGCTGTATCCCATGACGACAACGAACAACAGCCCTTTCGCCGCCTCAACATTCGGATTGGGTTCGTTGGCCTCCATCTCTTTTTTTTCCCGCTGGCGCTGTTCCCATTTGCCTTGCCACGTCGTCCCCGATGAGGCCGCCCCCAACGATTCCGTCGCGGAAGCGCCGTGCGAAGCCTCCACCGTCCGTGCCGCCTGTTCCTCGGCCCGCCGTCGTTCCGCGCCCGTGAGGCGATGCTCCATCAGATCGCGCGGTTCCCCGGCCCCGGTGGCGGCCCCGGACGCACCGCCCCCCTCGGCAGCCGGAACCACCGCCGGAAGCAGACACAGGACAAGCAGCAGGCAGGCAAGACAACGCGGAGGGATGACACTTCCGACAGTGGGGTGAGACATGGTAGGCATATCTTCCTTGTGCTGCGTTAATTCGAGTATTTTCAGGGGGAAACGCTTCGCACTTCACCCCATACGACCTGTCGTTTCGTAGAAAAACGCGATTTTTCCGCTCACCCGGGGCCGGGCGGCATGGCCTGAACCGGGCGCCCCCCTGCCTTTCCGCTCAGTCCGTCTTGTCCTTGCGGCGTCGACGCTGCCGCAGCCAGTCCGCATAGGAGGCTTCCGTATTACACCCGGCAGCGGAAGAAGTTGAACCTGCCGCCGGTGGGGATGCCTGCGCGGCATGCCTTGCCTGCCCCTGTGCCTCTGTATCGGCCGACGGCGCGGTCGAGTTGTCCATGCCGCCCCCCTGCTGTTCTATCAACTTCCGTGCCAGATGCTTTCCCAATCTGACCCAGAACGGCATACACCTGTAAATAACGACGAGTCTGTCGCGTATCTCTTCGGGGTACTCCTCCAGAATTTTCTTGGGGATGGCGTCACCCTCCTCCTCCCGGGGCGGGCCGCCATCATCCTCTACCCAGCGAATTTTCGGAATTTTCCCCTCTCTGCAAGCCAGACGCACGGGCAGCGCGAACACGAAGCAAAGAAAGAGGGCATATCCCCCGACGACGTAAAACAGCGGCATGCTCATCGCTTCCAAGTTCCACCTGGGCCTCTCCTTCTCCTCCTTCTCCTTCGCTTTTTTTCTCTGCCGACGCTGCTCCCATTCCTCTCGCCACGTCGTCCCCGACAAGGGCGTCTCCAACGATTCCGCCCCGAACGCGCCGCGCGAAACCTCCACCGTCCATGCCGCCTGCGCTTCGGCCCGCCGTCGTTCCGCGTCCGTCAGACGATGCTCAATCCGTTCACGTGGCTCTCCCGTCCCGAAGGCGGCCCCGGGCGTACCGATCCCCTCGGCAGCCGGAACCGCCACCGGAAGCAGACACAGGCCAAGCAGCAGACAGGCAAGGCAACGTGGCGGAACGATACTCCCGCCGATGGTGTGGGGCATGGTAGGCATATCTTCCTCGAGCAATGTCAGTCACGACGGCATGCTCCGGCAGGGTTTCCCCTGTCCTCCCGTTCAGTCCGTCTTGTCCCTGCGCCGTCGATGCTGACGCGGCCGGCCCGCACAGTTCGCGCCGCCGCCTGCCGGGCAGGCTCCTCTACTGCCGGAACGGGCTGCGCTGGCGGGGAACTTCCCGGTATTCGGGCGATTCGGGATTGACGCCGTCGCCGCGATACCGGTTGATGTAGCGCCGGTAGTTGTCCAGCCCGGACTGCTGCATCTGCATCATGATATGAGGCTGATTGTAGAAATACAGTCTGCGCTGAATGGGATTGGCCCCCGTCAGGGGCTGCCGCAGACTTTCCACGGAACTGACGCCGGGAGGCGCACTGTCCGGCTCGGAAGTGCCCGTGCCGATGTCCTTCGGCCCGCAGGCCGTCAGCAGCAGCGCGGCGAGAAGTACAGGGGTGGAGCGTCTCATCCGTCAAGCATAGCCGCTGCCGCACGGGCGCGCAAGGGAGGCGTCCCGGGCGCTTTTTCCTTGCCTGTCGGCACGGGGAAGCGTATACTATTGCTCCCTGAAAAAATGACACCGGCCCGTCCCGGCGCGGGCGTTCCCGCAACGCCTGTCGGCAAGGCAGGGCCGCCACCGAGGTTCGTTATGCGCCCTGCCTGTTGCGGCATCACTCCCGAAGGCTGGCCGGTCATCGGCCTGACCGCCCTGGCGGCACTGATCTTCGCCCTGCTGGGTTCCGGCGTCTGCGCCGTGCTTCTGCTGCTGTGCTGCTGGTTTTCCCTGCATTTCTTCCGCGATCCCGAACGGGTCGTCCCGCAGGCGGACGGACTGGCCGTCAGCCCCGCCGACGGGCGCGTCGTCCGCATCGAGGAGCGGCCCGACCCCCTGACCGGGGAACGGCGCATGTGCATGAGCATTTTCATGAACATTTTCAATGTGCATGTGAACCGCAGCCCGGTAACAGCCACCGTGGAAGAAATCCGCTACTGGCCCGGCAAGTTTTTCAATGCCGCCTATGACAAGGCCGCGGAGGAAAACGAACGCTGCGCGCTGCGCCTGCGCGAGCCTGACGGCCGCACCTGGACCATGGTGCAGATTGCCGGACTCATCGCCCGGCGCATCGTCTGCCGGGCGGAGCCCGGCGACAGCCTGACGCGCGGCGAGCGCTGCGGCATGATCCGCTTCGGCTCGCGAGTTGACCTTTACCTGCCCGAAGGATATGCTCCCAGCGTATTTGTGGGCGAACACGTTTTCGCCGGACAGAGCGTCGTCGCCCGACGCGAGACCCAGTAGCCGCAAGGGATCGGCCCCGTTATGGAAAAGACCGTGGAGAACAGCGCGCCGCAGCATGGCAAGAAAGCCCCGCACCGGGGGGTCTATGTCCTCCCCAACCTCATCACGTCCCTGAGCATGTTCATGGGGTTCCTGTGCATGGTCTGGGCCGTGCAGGGACGTTTCGAGGCCGCGGTGTACGCTGTTTTTCTCTCCGCCCTGCTGGACGGCATGGACGGCAAGGTGGCCCGGCTGACGGGCACGGCCAGCGAATTCGGCGTCCAGTACGACTCCCTTGCCGATCTGGTGGCCTTCGGCGTGGCGCCGGCCATGCTCATGTGGCAGTGGCAGCTTGAGGCCTTCGGGCGCTGGGGCGTGGCCGTGGCCTTCGTCTATGCCGCCTGCGGGGCGCTGCGACTTGCACGCTTCAATGTCAGCACCACCTTTGTGAGCAAGCGTTTCTTCATCGGCCTGCCCATTCCGGCGGGCGGCTGCACGCTGGCGACCTTCGTGCTCTTTTCGGGCATGCTGCCCGATTTTCTGGCCCCCGCCATCCCCTACATCTGTTTTCTGCTCGTGATTTTCGTGGGGCTGCTCATGGTCAGCCGGGTGCGCTACTTTTCCTTCAAGGAATATGACTTCCTGCGCGCCCATCCCATCCGTTCCCTGGTGGGGGCGCTGCTGGCGCTGGCGCTGGTCTACTCCCAGCCGCTGATCTTCGCCTTTCTGTTCTGCGCCCTCTACATCGCCGGCGGCATCGTCTACACGCTGGTGATTCTTCCCCGTCGCAACCGTCAGCTGCTACGCGCCCTATCGTCTACAGACGACTAAGGCTGCGTAACGGCCGCCACGCGCGTGGCACATCTTTTCCGGTCAGACCGCCGCAGGGCGGACGTTATGCAGGCAATCGTCCCGAAGAGGATGCGCCATGCCAGAGGAGATGTGCATCATGGACAACAAGGTTTACTTTTTCGACACTACGTTGCGTGACGGCGAGCAGTCGCCCGGCGCGACCATGAATCTTCAGGAAAAACTGCGTCTGGCCCATCAGTTGGAAGTGCTGGGCGTGGACATCATGGAAGCGGGCTTCCCGGCCTCGAGCCCCGGCGATTTCGAGTCCGTGCGCAGGATTGCCCAGCAGGCGGGCGACATTCAGGTCGCCGGTCTGGCCCGTTGCGTGGACAATGACATCGACCGTTGCTGGGAGGCCGTCAAGGTAGCCCGGCGGCCGCGCATCCATACCTTCCTCTCCACCTCGCCCCTGCACATGAAGCACAAGCTGCGCAAGGAACCGGAGGTGGTGCTCCAGATGATCGAGGCCGGGGTGCGGCGCTGCGCGGGCTATACCGACAACGTGGAATTTTCCGCCGAGGATGCCTCCCGCTCGGACAAGGACTTTCTCTGCCGGGTGGTGGAAACGGCCATCAAGGCCGGGGCGACCACCATCAACCTGCCCGATACCGTGGGCTATGCCCAGCCGGACGAATTCGCGGCCCTTATCAAATACGTCATCGAGAACACCCCCAACAGCGACAAGGCCATTTTCAGCGTCCACTGCCACAATGATCTCGGTCTGGCGGTGGCCAATACCCTTGCCGCCCTGCGGGTGGGCGCGCGTCAGGCCGAGGTGACCATCGGCGGCATCGGCGAGCGGGCGGGCAATGCCGCGCTGGAAGAGGTGGTCATGGCCCTGCGCGTGCGGCACGACCTCTACCATCTTGAGCACAATATCCGCACCGAGCAGCTCTATCCCTCCTGCCGCCTGCTCTCCATGACCATCGGTCAGCCCATCGCCAACAACAAGGCCATTGTGGGCGCCAACGCCTTTGCCCATGAATCGGGCATTCATCAGGACGGCATGCTCAAGAACCGCGAGACCTACGAGATCATGACCCCGCAGTCCGTGGGCCGCACGGAATCCAGTCTGGTCATCGGCAAGCATTCGGGCCGCAATGCCGTGCGCAACAAGTTCGAGAGCATGGGCTACAAGCTGGATGACGAGCAGTTGCAGCTGGTGTTCGAGGCCGTGAAAAAGCTGGCCGACTGCAAGAAGACCCTGCATGACGACGACCTCATGGCGCTGGTGCAGGAAGAGGTCTACCGCCTGCCCGACCGCTTCCGCCTGCGGCATGTGAGCGTGCAGAGCTCGGATGCGGGCGGCGTGCCGCCCACGGCGGCCGTGCTCATGGACATCGACGGCATGGAGCGCAGCGGCGCGGGCTTCGGCGTGGGGCCGGTGGACGCCATCTTCAACGTCATCAACGACATGCTGGGCCGGGAACCGGAACTGGAACAGTACGCCATCAACGCCATCACCAGCGGTACGGATGCCCTCGGCGAAGTGACCGTGCGTCTGGGCGAGGGCCAGTACAAGGCCGTGGGCCGGGGCGCGCATCCCGACATTCTGGTGGCCAGCGCCCGCGCCTATGTGAACGCGCTCAACAATCTGGCCAAGAAGGAAAAGGAAGGCGAACGCCTGCACTGCCAGCACGGCTAGCGCTTCCCCCGCAAGGGGCGCGGGCGGACGTATTTTTCTCACATCGGGCGGCCACGGGCCGCCGCAAAGGAGTATTGTATGCCTCAGACGCTTGCACAAAAAATCCTGCAGGCCCATACGGACGACGTCATCGAGCGTGACGGCCAGATCGTGCAGTGCCGCCTTTCTCTGGTGCTGGCCAACGACATCACCGGCCCGCTGGCCATCAAATCCTTCCGCGGCATGGGCGCGAAACAGGTTTTCGACAAGGACAGGATCGCGCTGGTCATGGACCATTTCACCCCGCAAAAGGACATCGACTCCGCCAATCAGGTCATGGTGACGCGCAAGTTTGCCGAAGAGATGGGCATCACCCATTACTATGAAGGCGGCGACTGCGGCGTGGAACACACCCTGCTGCCCGAACGCGGCCTGGTGGGCCCGGGGGACGTGGTCATCGGCGCGGACAGCCATACCTGCACCTACGGCGGCCTCGGCGCCTTTGCCACGGGCATGGGCTCCACGGACATCGCCGCGGGCATGGCGCTGGGCGAGACCTGGTTCAAGGTGCCGCCCACCATCCGCGTCAACGTGACGGGCGACATGCCCCGCTGGCTGCGGGCCAAGGACCTTATGCTCCTGCTCATCAAGACCATCGGCGTGGACGGCGCGCTCTACAAGGCGCTGGAATTCGGCGGCAAGGTCATTGACGAGCTGCCGGTGGAAGGCCGCCTGACCATCGCCAACATGGCCATCGAGGCCGGCGGCAAGGTGGGCCTCTTTGCCGTGGACGAGCAGACCCGCCGTTACTGCGCCGAACACGGCCGCCCCGGCGTGACGCTGGAGCTGGCCGCCGACCCCGGCGCGCAGTATGAGCGGGTGGTGGACATCAACGTCACCGGGCAGGAACCGGTGGTGGCCTGTCCGCACCTGCCGTCCAACGTGAAGAACGTCTCCGAAGTGCGGGACACCCCCATCCAGCAGGTGGTCATCGGCTCCTGCACCAACGGCCGCATCAGCGACATGCGCGACGCGGCGGAAATTCTGCGCGGACGCAAGGTGGCAAAGGGGGTGCGCTGCATCGTGCTGCCCTCCACGCCCGCCGTCTGGAAGCAGAGCCTCAAGGAAGGCCTGCTGGAGACCTTCATGGATGCGGGCTGCATCGTCGGTCCCTGCACCTGCGGCCCCTGCCTCGGCGGCCACATGGGCATCCTCGGCGACGGCGAGCGCGCCGTGGCCACCACCAACCGCAACTTCCGCGGCCGCATGGGCAGCCTGCAGTCCGAAGTCTATCTTGCCAGCCCCGTGGTGGCGGCCGCCAGCGCCGTGGCGGGCTGCGTGGCCGGTCCCGACCAACTGTAAGCAGGAGAACAGATCATGAAATTCAAGGGTAAGGCCCACAAGGTGGGCGAACATATCGATACGGACGCCATCATCCCCGCGCGCTTCCTCGTGACCACCGATCCC
>CALVGJ010000116.1 GCA_944327045.1 uncultured Desulfovibrio sp. | reverse complement strand
GCTGCAACGTCGCCATGACCGTGCCGGGATAGCCCACAAGGATGCAGACATCCAGCCCGCCGATGTCGATGCCCAGCTCCAGGGCGCTGGTACTCACCACGGCCAGCAGCTCGCCGGAGGCCATTCGCGCCTCGATTTCCCGCCGTTCTTCAGGCAGATAACCCGCCCGGTAGGCCGCGATCTTTCCGGCATAGGCCCCGTGCAGGCTTCCCGCCCAGAGGCTGATCAGTTCGGTCATGCGCCGGGAACGGCAATAGACGATGGTGCGCAGACTGCGGGCCAGCGCGGCCTTGAGCAAATCAATGGCCGCCGTGGACGGGCTCTGTTCGGGATCGAGAAAGACCACATGGCGCGGCCCCTGCGGCGCGCCGGATTCGTCCACCACCACGGGAGCGGACAGGCCGGACGCCTCGTCCGCCCCGCAGAGCGCCGCCGCCAGCTCGCCGGGATTGCCCACCGTGGCCGTGCAGAAAATATAGGTCGGCCGTGCGCCGTAGCGTCCGGTCAGCCGGTTGAGCCGCCGGAACACCTGCGCCATGTGCGCTCCGAAGACCCCGCGGTAGGTATGCGCCTCGTCCACCACCACATAGGCCAGCCCCGCCAGAAAGGCCGCCCACTGCTCATGATGCGGCAAAACGGCCAGATGCAGCATGTCGGGATTGCTGATCAGCACCTGCGGCGGTTCCCGTCGAATCTTGCGCCGGAAGTGCTCCGAGGTGTCCCCGTCGTACAGGGCCGCCCGCGGACGGCTGATCTCCGGCCACAGGGCGCACAGACTGTTGAAGCCCGAGAGCTGATCCTGCGCCAGCGCCTTAAGGGGAAAAAGATACAGGGCCCGGGCGTCCGGGTCCTGCAGATAGCGTTCCAGTACGGGCAGATGATAGACAAGGCTCTTGCCGCTGGCCGTGGGCGTAGCCACCACCACCGATCGCCCGGAGCGCACATAGTCCGTGGCCAGCGCCTGATGCGCATACAGCCGCTCCAGCCCCCGCATCTCCAGCAAGCGCCGCATGGCCGCCGACCACGGCAGGCGCGAGTCCGCAAACCGCGCTTCCCGTCCCGGCAACAGGCGGTGCGTGCGTATCTGCCCGGCAAAACGAGGCGACGCCAGCAGCTTTTCGATGTATTCGCCCACGGACACGGGTTATTCCCCGGCCGGTGCGCTCGTTTTCATTGTCGTGCCGTCCCCGCTCAGGCTGTTGGCCGCGTGCCCCACATCCACGGACTCGCTCAGGCCCTCCTCCGGCGGTACGCACAGACCCGCCGCCTCGCAGGCCGTCAGGCGGCGCACCACCCGCGCGGGCGCGCCCGCCGCCACGCACAAGGGCGGCACGTCCCGCGTCACCACACTGCCCGCGCCGATGATGGCCCCGTGCCCGATGCTGACACCTTTCAGCACCATGCAGCCCATGCCCAGCCAGGCATGATCCCCAATCTCCACCGGCGCGTCATGTTCCAGTCCCGGATCGACGCAACGCCGCTCCGGCGGCCACGGGGCATGAAAATCCGAATCCACCACAATACAATTGGGCGCCAGCATCACCTGCCGCCCCAGTCTGATGCTGGTGGAACGCGCCGTCAGCGCCGCCCCCGTGAGCTGGCAGCCCTCACCCAGCACGATCCGCGCACCGGGCCCGAACGTCCGCAGACGGCACGGCGCCAGCACCGTGGCCGCCGTGGCCCGCCGCCACGAAGAAATGAAGCTGCACCCCGCGCCGATCTCGATGCTGCTGCCCGGCCAGCGCATGAGTCCCACCGGGCCGTGCGCGCTCACCCCCGCGCCCATATTCACCCCAAGAAAATGCGCCTTGCAGCGCAGCCGCAGCGTCCCCAGCAGCCTGCCGCCATCCTGCATGATCCGCAGGCTCGCGTAACTGATGACATTGGCGGGCGTCAGCCCCCGCTCCCGGATTTTGCGCCAAAGGCTCATTCGGGTTCCTCGCTTGCTTGTGGGAGGGGATTTTTTTTGCGAGGGGGAGAGGGAGACCCTTTTGGAAAAGGGTCTCCCTCTCCCCCTCGCGCTCCCCCTCGCCCTTCCGAAAACTTTTATCAGGGTCACAGACGGGATGACGCGGCACGACAGCCTCCCGCCGTCTCCTCCGTCCCCCGGCAGCATACCAGAAGAACACGCCGCACGACAGCAAAAAAATCCCCGCCCGCCGGTTGCGCCGGAGCGTTTTTTTACGAGGGGGAGAGGGAAACCGTTTTGGAAAACGGTTTCCCTCTCCCCCTCGCGCTCCCCCTCTCCTTTCCCAAAACTTTTACCAGGGTACATGTCGGGCGGCGCGGCCCGGCAAGGCGTCGCGTGGCTGTTTTGTCTCCCGGCGGCATGAAAAAGAGGCCGGACAGCAAAAAACGTCCAGCCTCTTTGTACAGAGTTTGGCTGGCTTGCGGTCTGGCGTCGTGTGGGATGCTGCGACGGCTTACATCAGGACAAATAACGTTTTCGGGGGGATGGGGGGTGTGGGGGGAAGGGCCCCTTTGTCCACAAAGGGGCCCTTCCCC
>CALVGJ010000115.1 GCA_944327045.1 uncultured Desulfovibrio sp. | reverse complement strand
TTTGACGGCCGCGGTCAGTATTCCGGCCTTGGCGGCGACTACATGAAGCTTCTGAGCCACCTGACCGGCATCCAGTTCCTGCCGCTGCGCCTCAATGACTGGGCCGCCACCGAGCACAGCGCGCAGGCCCGCGAAGTGGACATGTACATGGCCGCCGCCCAGACGGCGCGCCGCAGCGAGTATATGCTCTTTACCGAGCCCTACATCAACGAACCCGGCGTCATCAGGGCGCCCCGTACCTCCGGCCTGCACGACATCACCGTGGCCGATCTACACGGCAAAAAGGTGGCTGTGGTGGCCGCCTACTCCTGGCATGACTTCCTCCTGGAACACCATCCCGAAGTGGAAGTGGTGCCCTGCGCCACCACTGTGGACGCGCTCAAGGCCGTGGTCAACGGCGATGCCGACGCCATCATCGACTACGAATTCAACCTGAAGGAAAAGATCCACACGGCCGGCATCATGCAGATGGAGAAGGTCGGCAGCGTGGAGTCCAGCTACGGCCACGCCATTGCCGTGCGCAAGGACTGGCCCATCCTGTTCAGCATCCTCAAGAAGGGGATGGACAGCATCACCCCTGAAGAAAAGACTAAGCTGGCCGAATACTGGCTGGCGCAGGAAAGCGCTCCCGAACCGGCCGACCGTCACCTGCAGTGGCTGTTCTTCTTCTTCACTGAGATCGTGATGCTTGGCTTCGGCTTCCATACCTGGTGGCAGATCTCTGTCACCAAGGCGACTCGCGCCCGGATCCGGGACATCCGCGAGACCAACCGCGCCAAGGCCGCCGCTGTCTCCGCCACCAAGGCCTGAGCCAGACTGCCATGACCAGCCAAAGCCGCCGCAAGGCGGCTTTTTTGTTTACCTGCGCCTCCGCGCAGAAAGCGACAGGGCGGGAAAGCTTCCGCTTCCCCGCCCCGCACGGCATGTCACAGGACAACGCTACTTTTTCTTGTGCTTCGGCCGACCGTCATCAGGACGGACGGCATTATGCGCCCGCTCGTCCTTGCGGCGCTCCGGCTTCTTGTCCAATGCGGCGCGCAGCGCGTCCCGGTAGCAGCGCAACACAGCCAGCCGAGCGTACTTTTTGTTTTCCGCCGGTATGATATGCCAGGGCGCATAGGCTGTACTTGTACGCAGGAACATCTCATCAGCCGCCACGCTGTAGGCATCGCGCTTTTCCCGATTGCGCCAGTCCTCATCAGTGATCTTGTACTGCTTCCACGGCGTCTGCTGCCTTTCCTCAAAGCGTCGCAGCTGCTCATCAGGAGAGATATGCAGCCAGAATTTCAGCAGGATGTTGCCGTCCTCGGTGAGCTGCTCCTCAAAATGGTTGATCTCGGCATACGCTCGGCTCCAGTCTTCACGCGGAGTGAGCTTCTCCACTCGCTCCACGAGCACGCGTCCATACCATGAGCGATCATATATGGTGATAAAACCGGCACGTGGTATATGCCGCCAAAATCGCCACAAATAATGATGCGCCAGCTCTTCGTCCGATGGCGCGCTGATGGGGATGACCTGAGTGATGCGTACGTCGGCCCCGCCGATGACTCGCCGTATGGCCCCCCCCTTGCCGGAAGCGTCCCAGCCTTCAAAAATAAGCGTGCTGGATATGCCCCGCCGATACGCGTGGTAGGTGAGGGAAAAGATCTCATCCTGCAGCTTTTTCAATTCCTTGCGGTAGTGGTCAGGTTCCTTTGACTGGCTGAGATCAATGGCCTCCAGACTGGAGACGAGCCCTTCCTGCACGCTGCCGCCGTCATGCTCCTGCTCCTTCTCCAGCGCCACGCGTCCGGCCTTGGCATCCTGTGCACGCATGGCACGTTCCATGCCGGCGATGATGGCCTGCGCCACGGAGAGATTGCGATAATTGGCGTCCGCGGCGTCCACGATGGTCCAGGGCGCTTCCGGGCGGTCCGTCAAGCGGATGGCCGTGGAGATGCCTTCCACAAGCCCTTCATAATTATCGGCGGTCTTCTTGTCATAGGGCGTGAAGTGGAAGACTTCCTGATGCGCAAGGCGATGTTTGAGCCGGTGGGCAAAGGTTTTCTTGTCCAGATGCAGCCAGAGCTTGATGATGGCCATGCCGGATGCGGCAAGGCTGTTTTCCAGCCCCCGCAACCGATGCAGACGGCTGGTGAAAGCTTCTTCCGAGATGTCCCGGCAGGCCCGCAAGCGCACCGCAGGCCCGTACCAGCCGCCCAAAAAGACCCCCACTTCCCCAGCCGCAGGCAGCTGCCGCCAGTAGCGCCAGAAAGGCGGGCGTTCGCGCTCTTCATCCGTTTCAAACCAGAAGGCATGGTGATGCAAATGCTTGCCGTCCATCCATTCGGAAAGCAGATTGGCCACAGCCCCCCTTCCTGCTCCATTGAGTCCCGCTATGGTGATGAGTACAGGGATCTTGCGGGTCAGACACTGACGCTGCGCCTCAAAAAGGCGCAGGCGCAGCTGCTGCATGGCGACTTCATATTCCTTGTCGGCGCATTTCCGCCCGAGCGCGGCAGATTCAAACATATGACCTCCTTGTCCTGTAAAGTGTCCCGTATGGCTCCATGAGCTTATGAAGGGCTATATATTGCAGTCTATCCCCGCACGGCATGAATCACAAGGAAAAACGACAAGTGCTCTGCGCTCTCGCCGCGGGGACGCTCCTTGACCGTCAGGAGAGAACAGGCTATCTTTTTGCCATCTTACTCGGGGAGTCCAACATGTTTCCTACCATTACCGGCAGAAAGATCCGAAATGCCATCATCGGTTGTGGCCGCATCTCCAAAAATCACTTTGGCTCGATAGAAAAGCATCAGGACAATATGGAACTGGTTGCCGTCTGCGACAGCGATCCTGCCGTGTTGCGCGATCATGTGGAGCGTTATGGCGTTCCCGGTTTTTCCTCCCTGAGCGAACTGCTGGACAAGAGCGATTGCGACCTTGTGACCATCTGCACGCCGAGCGGCCTGCACCCTCAGATGGTCATCGAAGCCGCCCGCGCCGGGCGGCACGTCATGACGGAAAAACCCATGGCCACCCGCTGGAAAGACGGTCTGGCCATGATCCACGCGTGCGACGAGGCCAGACGGCGTCTTTTTGTGGTCAAGCAGAATCGGCGCAATGCCACGCTCCAGCTGCTCAAACGTGCGGTGGACGAACAACGCTTCGGCCGCATCTACATGGTGCACCTGAACGTTTTCTGGACCCGTCCGCAATCCTACTATGATTCGGCCAAATGGCGCGGCACATGGGAAATGGACGGTGGCGCCTTCATGAATCAGGCCAGCCACTATGTGGACCTGCTGGAATGGCTCATCGGTCCCGTGGCCGACGTACAGGCCATGACCGGCACCCTGGCCCGCCACATCGAGGTGGAAGACTCGGGCGTGCTCAATGTCCGCTGGCGTAACGGCGCTCTCGGTTCCATGGCCGTCACCATGCTCACCTACGACAAGAATCTGGAAGGCTCCATCACCATCATCGGAGAAAAGGGCACGGCCCGCATCGGCGGTGTGGCCGTCAATGAGATCCAGATCTGGAAATTTGACGAGCCGCGCGACTATGACGCCACTGTGGCGGAATCCAGCTATGCCACAACCTCCGTTTACGGCTTCGGCCATCCCCTTTATTACAAGAACGTCATCGACGTGTTGCGTGGCGAAGCGGAGCCGGAAACAGACGGTCGCGAAGGGCTCAAATCCCTTGAGATCCTCATTGCCGCCTACTGCAGCGCGCGCGACAACAAAACCGTTTCGCTCCCGCTGGAATATTGACGTACGTCCGACAAAAGATCCGTACCGGCTGCGGCGGCGCTCCGCCGCCAGCCGGTACGGTACGGGCGAATGCGCCTGTTGCCTCGGCCATGCTGTTTCCTCCTGATGGTGAGAACGTGGCGGATGCTGCGTGGATTGCGCAGAAGATTCAAAGATTTGTAAAGAGGAGAGGGCATGGTTTCTCTCGATGCACTGCGGCAGGGAACATCCGCTGTCGCTGTTGTGGGGCTGGGGTATGTGGGTTTGCCCCTGGCCGTGGCGCTTGCCCGGCATTTCAACGTCATCGGCTTTGACGTCAACAGTACTCGTGTGGCCGCCCTGCAACGTGGCCACGATGCCACTCGCGAAGTAGACAGCGCCGACTTGGCGAACTGCAAAGCGCTCTTCACCGATGACCCTGAGCAGCTGCGGCAGGCATCGGTCATCATCGTGGCCGTCCCTACCCCGGTGGACGATCACCGCAGGCCGGATCTGACGCCGGTGCGCGCTGCCAGCCGAACAGTAGGGCGCCACATGTCGCGCGGCTGCGTGGTCTGCTATGAATCCACGGTCTATCCCGGCGTGACGGAAGAAGAATGCCGCCCCATCCTCGAGGCGGAGTCCGGCCTGCGCTTCCCGCAGGACTTTACGCTCGGCTATTCGCCGGAGCGCATCAATCCCGGCGACAAGGTCCACCGGCTGGAGACCGTCCGCAAGATCGTCTCCGGCTCGGATGAGGCCACGGCGGACCTGCTGGAACAGGTGTACGGCAGCGTGGTGAGCGCGGGCATCCACCGCGCCTCGTCCATCAAGGTAGCTGAAGCCGCCAAGGTCATCGAAAATACCCAGCGCGACATCAATATAGCGCTCATGAACGAGCTGGCCATCATCTTCAACAAGCTCGACATCGACACGTTGGAAGTGCTGGAGGCCGCGGGCAGCAAGTGGAATTTTCTTCCCTTCCGGCCGGGCCTCGTGGGAGGCCACTGCATCGGCGTCGATCCGTATTACCTTACCTACAAGGCGGAGGAAATCGGCTGTCATCCCGAGGTTATCCTTTCCGGTCGGCGCATCAATGACAGCATGGGCAAATTTGTGGCCGAAACCTGCGTCAAGAGGCTTATTGAATCCGACAGACACGTCAAGGGCGCCCGCGTGGGCATTCTGGGCTTTACCTTCAAGGAAAATGTGCCGGATATCCGCAATACACGTGTAGTAGATATCGTGGCCGAACTGAAGGAATACGGCATCACCCCCCTTGTTCATGACCCGGAAGTCGATCCCGCCGAGGCTATGCATGAATACGGACAGGAACTGCTGCCCCTCTCGGATCTGACGCATCTGGATGCCCTCATCCTGGCGGTGGCGCACGAGAGCTTCCGAAGACTCACAGTCGACGACATCACGTCCATGTTCGATGCCAGCCCCGTCAACCTCATGGACATCAAGGGATTCTGGGACAAGCGCGCCCTGCGCGACGCCGGCATTGACCTCTGGCGACTGTAAGCATCCACGGAGAGAGTATCCATGCAGTTTATCGATCTTGCCGCGCAACAGGCGCGTATCCGTTCCCAAATCGATGCCCGCATCAAGGCTGTCCTGGACCACGGGAAATATATCATGGGGCCGGAAGTGGCTGAACTGGAGGCTGGCCTGTGCGCCTTTACCGGCGCACGGCACTGCATCACCTGCGCATCCGGTACGGATGCTCTGCTCATGCCTCTCATGGCCTGGGGCATTGGCGAAGGCGATGCCGTTTTCGTGCCGCCCTTCACCTTTTTCGCCACGGCGGAAGAGCCCGCCCTTCTGGGAGCGACGCCTATTTTCGTGGATATCGATCCGCAGACCTTCAACATGCGGCCCGACCTGCTGGCCCGTGCGGTGGAAGCCGTTCGCCATCAGGATGCCGCCATCTATCCCCTCCCCGAGGCGGCGCGCACCCGCAAGCTGACGCCGAAGGCTGTCATCCCCGTGGATTTGTTCGGCCAGGCCCTGCCCTATG
>CALVGJ010000114.1 GCA_944327045.1 uncultured Desulfovibrio sp. | reverse complement strand
AGTAGCCGCGCATCTGCTTGCGCACCGGATAGGCCAGATCGCGCATGCCCCAGTGATCCACTTCTTCCATGACGCCTTTTTCACGTTCCACCACACCGGTAAGGGCGGCAAGGATGCCCTCGCGGGTTTCGGCGGAAAGCTCCGGCGAAAGGAGGAGCAGGGTTTCAAATTTCCGCATGGTTATCTCCTTTTGGACTGATCAGCCCGCGCCCTTCCGGCACGAGCAAGGAACGGGAGTCATTACCTCGATTCCCCCCGCCTGTCAAGCCGTTTCGGCACATGGACGCTTTCGCCCCGGCGGCGGACAGCGCCGCCCGGCCCAAAGCGTGCGAAAAAACCGCTTTTTGCGAAACGACAGACCGTATGGTGTGAAACGCAATGCGTTTCACACCTGAAAAAGCCCTAAAGCAGACGTACGCCTTCCTCTTCCACCAGCACGGTGTATTCCCAGCGCACGCCGCCCCATTCAGGATAATACAGCCCGGGCTCCACCGTTATCACCATGCCGGGCCGCAGCACCTCCTCCCGCTGCGGCGAGAGCGAGGGGGCCTCATGAGTTTCCAGCCCCACCCCGTGACCCAGACCGTGCGTAAAGGCGTCGGCCGTTCCCGCCTTTTCAAAGACCTGACGGGCCGTAGCGTAGACGTCGCACATGCGCACGCCGGGCCGCATCATGTCCAGCGCGGCCTGCTGCGCCGCCTGCACCAGTTCCAGCGTCCGCGCAAACTCCGCGTGCGGCCTGTCGCCCACCCAGAAGGTGCGCGTCTGGTCGGAGCAGTAGTCGTCCACCCGGCAGCCCACATCCACCAGCACGGGACAGTTTTCCGTCACGCAGGTTTCGCCCGGAATGGCATGCGGCAGGGCGGCATTGGGCCCCACGGCCACAATGCCCGCAAAGGCCTGCTCCGACGCGCCGTTCTCCCGGAAAAAGCGCTCCACAAGCCAGGCCAGCTCCCGTTCGCTGCGCCCGGGCCGCAATTCCTCCTCCAGCCAGCGCAGCAGCATATGATTCAGCGCAAAGGAACGCTCCAGCGCCGCAATTTCCGCGCTGTCCTTGATGAGGCGCAGCTCTTCCACCAGGCCGTCCGCCCCTTCCAGCGTGAAAGCCCCGCCCGTCCGGCGTCCCAGAGCGCGGGCAAAGTCCAGACTCACCGCGCGTGCCTCCAGCCCGATGCGCTCGCCGCAGCGCCGCAGCAGCCCGGCCAGCTCACCGGCGGTATCGTGCCCGTAAACAAGAATGCGTTCCCCGTCCCAGAGACGGGCGGCGGCATCCTTGTAGCGGGCGTCCGTGGCCAGCCAGTCCCGGCCGTCGGCGCAGATGACCAGACGTCCGGCGCTTTCGTTGCACTGGGGATCGTGCAGCTCGAAGCCGGAAAGATAATAACGGTTGGGGGCCCGGCTCACGAGCAGGGCATCCAGCCCCCGCTGCCGCAAAAGACACCGCAGGCGTTCTCGCCGGGCGGCGAACAGGTCGTTTGTCATGATGCTATCCTCGAACAAATGGCATTGCACAGGCCGGACGTTGCCGACGGGGTCGCGTCCGCGCCTGTCGGAAAGCGATGCTACCCCATGCCCGCGGCAAAGGCCAGACGGTCTCCCGCGCGCTGTCGGAGGCAGACGGCGTAACCTTCCCGCCAGCGCCTGTTACCACTATCCGCTGCCTGTTGGGAGAAGGCCCCCCAAAAACATGCAGCAAATTGTGTTAATATCCCTGGCCGCAAAAGCCGTCCCTGTTTCCGCAGGGCAGGGAACAATACTGATAACCATTTGAAATAAAAGGAGAGTCAAGCTTGACATATGTATTCGTCTGGGGCATACTCCCCTCCACTTAGGAGGAGTGATACCCGTAAAGGCAAACCCTGTCTGCCGGTCCCCGACCGCAGACCGAGTGGGCCGCATTCATGCGGCCTGCGCTGACCGTGCCAGGGAGGCGCACCTGTACTTCAGCAAAGGAGACCCCATGAAATTGATGCGCAGGCTTGCCGTCTGTGCGGCTGCCGTGGCCTGTCTCGGGCTCGCCGCACCGCTGGCTGTTCATGCGAAAGAGACGACCCACGCCAAGGGCAAGGTCGAATCCCGCAAGGAAAAACGGAAAAAATCTCCCACCGCCGAGAAATCCCGCGCCGCCGATGCTAACCGTGATGTCTGGCTGGAGCGTGCCCGCAAATCCGACTTTCTTCTCGGCAAGGCTTCCTACTACAGCCCCGAATTTCATAACAAGAAGACGGCCAGCGGGGTCGGTTACGATATGTATACCTTCACGGCGGCACATCGTACCCTGCCCATCGGCACCGTGGTTCGCGTCACCGACGAACAGTCGGGCAAGAGCGTCATGGTGTGCGTAACCGACCGCGGCCCCTTCACGCGCGGACGCATCATCGACCTTTCCTATGCGGCGGCCGACAAGATTGACATGCGCCGCCGCGGCGTCGGCAATGTACGGCTGGAGGTGGTGAGCGATGCCGACGGCACGCCGCTCTCCACGGATGAAGCCTATTATGTGCGGTTCCGCAGCCTGGACAAGGCGGAAACCGTAGGCCCCTTCCGGGCCTTCGCCGATGCCGCCGCCATGCATGAGGCCATGCGGCAGGCGCATCCCGATGCGGAAGTGATTCTGGAAAAGGCCCAGTAAGGCCGGTTCCACATGTTTTGAGGGCCGTCCCCTTGCGGGGGGCGGCCTTTTTCGTTACCGGAGCCTCGGGCCGCCTCTGGTCTTTTGGCACGCCTTCGGCTAGACTTTCGCCCGCTTGCCCCGTCCAGCCGCCTGCCGGACGCCCCTTGCCTTTTTTGCCGTGGCTGACCGATGAGCGAACTTGTGCGCGTGGAGAACGTCAGCCTGCCCCTGCCCGGCGAGGCGGATACCTGGGCCCTGCGGCATATCACCTGGCACATTGACCGGGGCGCGCATTGCGCGCTCATGGGCGACAACGGCGCGGGCAAGTCCACGCTGCTCCGTCTGCTGCACGGTCAGTGCTGGCCCACGGAAGGACGCGTGCTCTGGAACGGCCCGGACGGCCCCGAAGATGCGCCCCTTGCCGGACGGGCCATCAGTGCGCTGGTTTCACCGGCCCTTCAGGAAAACTACCAGCGGCAGGGCTGGTACATCAGCGGCAGGGAACTGCTGCTCACCGGCTTTGGCGACACGCCCCTGCTCTACAGCACCACCGCCGGGGAACGTCAGCGGGACGTTGAGGAAATGGCCCGCCGTCTGGATGCTCTTCCGCTGCTGGACGTCTGCGTGCCGGAGATGTCGCAGGGGCAGCTGCGCCTGCTGCTGCTGGCCCGGGCGCTGGTGCGGCGTCCGGCTCTTCTGCTGCTGGACGAATGCGCCAACGGCCTCGACGACCGCCACCGCGGTCTGTTCTTCGCCGAACTGGACAGGGCCCGGGAGCACAGCACCGTCATTATGAGCACCCACCGTCCCGAACAGCTCCCCGGCTGGTGCCGGCATGTGCGCTGGGTTGTGGCCGGACAGCTTCTGCCGGACGGTCAGACCCCGGACAGCACGGACGAAAGCGCCCCGCCGCTGCCCGTGCTCCCCGTCCGGCCGCACGCCCTCCCTCCGGAGGCGGAACACGCCGCGCCCCTGCTGGAGGTGCGCAACGCCACGGTCTTCATCGACCGCAGGGAAGTGCTGCATAATATCACCTGGCAACTGCGACGCGGGGAACACTGGCGCATTGTGGGGGCCAACGGGTCGGGCAAGTCCACCTTCCTGCGCATGCTGGCCGGAGACGAATTTGTGGCTGACGGGGGGAGCCTGCAACGCAACCTGCCCGGGCAGGGCGGCAAGACCGCCATCCTGCAGGACATACGCAAGGGGGTGCGTCTGGTCAGCGATCTTGCTCAGGCCCAGTACGGCTACAGCCTGAACGCGCTGGAACTGGTCTGCTCCGGCTGGGACAATACCGTGGGCAACTACCGCGAATACAGCGAGGAATAAACGGCGCAGGCCCGTGCCGTCATGGCCCGGCTGGACTGCATCACGCTGGCGGAAAAATCCATACGCAGCCTCTCCACGGGGCAGCTTCGCCGCCTCTTTCTTGCACGGGCTCTGCTGGGCGCTCCCGACATTCTGCTGCTGGACGAACCCTGTTCCGGCCTGGACGAAAGCAGCCGCCGTCAGTACCTTGCCCTGCTGGACAAGCTGGCCGCCGAGGGGCTGCACCTTGTCTTTGTTTCCCACCTGCCCACGGACGGCCCCTCCTGCCTCAATCGCGTTGCGCTCATGGAAGACGGCCGCCTGCGCGTGCCGGAAGACATGAACGGCGAATGAACGCCGCCCGCGTTTGCCGCGGCATCTACTTATCCGCCGTCGTCTTTTCGTAAGGATTGACCAGCTCCTGCGGCGCGGCCGGACGCTTGCCGAAGCGGGCCCGCAGCAGTTCGATGGCGACCGGCAGGAGAGAAATTACGACAATGGCGTAGACGATGATGCCGAAATTGGCCCGCACCCAGGGCAGATTGCCCAGAAAATAGCCTGCCGAAACAAGGCTGCCCACCCAGAGGCAGCAGCCGAGGATGTTGTAGCAGAAGAACTGACGCGGACACATGAGGGCAATGCCCGCCACAAAGGGCGCAAACGTCCGCACAATGGGCACAAAACGCGCCAGCACGATGGCTTTGCCGCCGTGCCGCTCATAAAAGGCGTGCGCCGTGAGCAGATGTTCCTTCTTGATGAAGCGGGATTCACGCGAAAAGATGGCCGGGCCCACGTGCCGCCCTATGCCGTAGTTCACCGCATCGCCGGAAATGCCCGCCGCCAGCAGCACGCACAGCACTTCGAGATAGCCCATATGCCCGGTGCCGGCAACCACGCCGGAGGCAAACAACAGGGAATCCCCCGGCAGAAAGGGCGTCACCACCAGCCCGGTCTCACAGAAGACGATGACAAAAAGAATGGCATAAATCCACAGACCATAATTGGCCACCAGCTCAAAAAGATGGTCGTCGATATGCAGGATGAAGTCCACCAGAAAGGAGAGCAATTCCATGATAACCTCGCGGAAAGACGTCGCGGGTACAGGTACCCGTCATGCTCTTGTACCCCAAGGCCGCTTATGGCACAACAGGGGACATTTTTCCCGTCGAGGTGCAGCATTCATGCAGCATGCCCTGTCGTTCTCCTTCTGGCTTTCCTCCGGCATACGCCGTCTGCGCGGTCTGCTGTCCGCCGTCCTGCTGTGCGGGGCGCTGTTCGCCGTCCTGCCGCCCGTCACGGCGCACGCCGAGGAAACCTATCACGTGGGGCTACGTACCCTGGGCTTCTGGCTGGCGGACGAGGGCGTGCGTCTGGACGTGAATGTCTGGTATCCCACCAACTGGACGCCCCGGGAACTGCGCTTTCCCCCCTGGCGGGTGGAAGCCGCCCGCAACAGCGAGGCCGTTGCCGGACGCTTTCCGCTCATTCTGCTTTCCCACCCCTCGGCAGGCACTCGCTTCTCCTACCACGATACGGCCGCCTGGCTGGCCGAGCACGGCTTTGTGGTGGCGGCTCCCACCCATGCCCGCGACTGCATGCGCAACATGGATCAGCTCCATACCTGGCAGCAGTTTGCGGGGCGGCTCAAGGAAATGAGCACCCTCATCGACCTGCTGCTGCGCCATGAAAAGCTCGGCAAGAGCATCGATCCCCAGCGTATCGGCATCCTGGGTTTCGGTGCGGGCGGTACCACGGGGCTGCTGCTGGGCGGCGCATTGCCCGACTGCGAACGGCTGGATGTCTACTGCGCCGCAGCCTCTCCGCAAGACCCCTATTGCAACAGCTGGGCGCGCCGCCAGCTGGTCAAGCTCTGCAACAAGCTGCCGCTCACCGTCAGTCCGGCGGACACGCGCATCAAGGTGGTGGCTGCCGTCAATCCCACCCATCTCATGCTGTTCGACAAGGGGCTGCGCTGGTTTTATCCGCGCCTGCTGCTCATCAGCGCCGCCCAGGATGGCGACAGCGACAGCCGCCTGACGGAAGAGCTGGCCCGCCGCCTCGCGCAGCGGGCGCGCTTCCTGCGCCTGCCGGAAGCGGACGGGGGCGCGTTGCTGGCACCCTGCCCCCCCTCTCTTACCGAGGAACTGCCCGAACTCTGCCTGAGCGTCACGCCGCAGGAACGCCTCCGGCAGCAGGAGCTGCTGCGGCAGGAACTGCTTTCCTTTTTCCTGCACTGGCTCGGCAGCAGCGAAAATATCCCGGTCATCCCCGCACCGCCGGATTTGACGCCCAAGCCGGAGCCCGCTCCGGCCGCCCAACCGGAAAAACCCGCCGTCAAGGAACGGCGCAAGCGTCGCTGATCTCGCCGCGATCCGGCGAACAGAAACGCACTTTCCCGGCTTGACAAGGCTGGCCCGAACAGCTACAGCCCCACAAGAGGACAGTTTTTTCCGTATTCTTCCGGTGCTCCGCAGGTACCCGACGTTTTCCGCCAAGGACACATGATGCTGCGCCTCCTGTCCCTTCTCTGGGCGGCACTCTTCCTGCTGCCGCTCCCGCTGTGTGCCGCGGCTTCCGCGGACGGCTGGCAGGCCATGCCCGAAGGGGCCCGCCCCACCTACATCGGCATTCACGGCGGCACCGTTCCCGTCAGCCTGCTGGTCAGTCAGGACGGCAGCTCTCTGGTCAGTTTTGTGGGCCGTACCGGCAACGACTTTCTGGAAATCCTGCACCGCAGCGACGTGCGCATGCCTTCCCTGCTCAATAATGCCACAGGCAAGGTATCCAGCGGACACCCCGCCGCCACTGTGCTGCTGGCCGGGCACGCCGACCGCCGCATCATGGTCATCTACATTGTCGGCGACGGCGCAACCCGTACCGCCGTGCCCATGAGCGAACTGGAACCCTTCGGCCTTTCCCGCAAGCCCCTTTCCGTGGAAGGTCTCGCCACCCTGCCCGCCCAGAGCGGCACCAATCACCCCCGTCGCCTGAACCTGGATACCGACTACCTGCAGCCGCGCCGCGCGGGCAGTTAGGGCCCTGCGGCCGCCTTTCGGTCGCGCTCTGCTGTCGATGCCCGTAACTTCCTGCGTCGTAACGGGCACGGCCTGCGGCCGCCTTTCGGTCGCGCTCTGCTGTCGATGCCCGTAACTTCCTGCGTCGCCAAGGCGTATCAACACAATTTTATAAATAATTTCAATAGATAAAAAAGCCATACACACTCCACCTGCCTTTTGGGACGGGTTTGCCTCGTCTCTCTCTCTTCCCCGATAAAAGCGCGCTGGGGAAGGGGCCCCCTCCAGCGCTGGCAGCGACCCGACGGGCGGCCCGCAGGGCCGTGCCCGTAAGGTGACGCAGAAGCCTTACGGGCATCGACAGCAGAGCGAGGGGTTCCCCTTCCCCAGCATGTTCCCGAAAAAAGCGAAAGGGCCGTGCCCGAAGGCACGGCCCTTGTCGAAGATATGGTTACGGAACTTACGGCAGCATCCAGCTCAGCACCGTGGCCTGCAGCCAGGTCAGCACACAGATGCAGATCGTCATGGCGATACTGTGCGGCAGGGCGAAGCGGAAAAGGTCGCCCTCCTGTCCCACCATGCTGGTGGCGGCGGTGGCCACGCTGATGGACTGGGGAGAAATCATCTTGCCGGTCACGCCGCCGGAAGAGTTGGCGGCCACGGCCAGCTCAGGCGGCATGCCCACCACTTCGGCGGTGGAGCGCTGCATACCGCAGAACAGCGCGTTGGAAGAGGTGTCCGAACCGGTCAGGAACACGCCCAGCCAGCCCAGCAGGGGGGCAAAGAAGGGGAAGATGCTGCCGGTCAGGGTAAAGGCGATGCCCAGCGTGGAGCTCATGCCGGAGTAGTTCATAAGGTAGGCAAGGCCCAGGATCATGGCGATGGTCACGATGGGGAAGCGCAGCTGCACCACGGTGCGGAAGAAGCAGCTCACCGCACGGCTGAAGCTGTAGCCGGGCATGAGCGGCACCGAGAGGAAACCGGCGATAAGGATGGCCGTGCCGCCCGCGGAGAGCCAGTTGAGGGTGAACTGCGCCGCATAGACCGGGTCCTTGCCCGCGGGCAGGATGGGAGCGGCCTTCAGCACGAGGCCGTCAAGAGCGGGCCAGCTGAACTTGATGACCGCGCCGGGAACGGCGTTGAGCAGGTCCTTGAACTGGGGCAGGCCCCAGAAAAAGACCATCACGGCCAGAATGATGTAGGGCCCCCAGGCGCGCACCACCACGCCGAAACGGGGAGCTTCGCCCTCGAGGACGGCTTCGGACTCGCCTTCAAAGCGGAAGATGCGCACAGGCTTCCAGACGCGCAGCAGCAGCACGAGGCCGATGATGGCGATAATGGCGGACATGATGTCCGGCAGGGTCGGGCCGTGGAAGTTGGAGAACAGGAACTGCGAACCGGCAAAACAGACGCCGGACACGATAATGGCGGGCAGCACTTCCAGCGAACGCTTGAAACCGCACATGACCACACAGAGCCAGAGCGGCACGATGACCGAAAGGAAGGGCAGCTGACGGCCCACAATGGCGCTGATATGCAGATCGGAGAAGCCGGAGACCTGACCGGCCACGATGACCGGCACGCCGATGGCCCCGAAGGCCACGGGCGCGGTATTGGCGATGAGGCAGATGCCGGCGGCATAAAGCGGCTTGAAGCCGAGGCCCACCAGCATGGCTGCGGTGATGGCCACGGGCGTGCCGAAGCCCGCCGTGCCTTCAATGAAGGAACCGAAGGCAAAAGCAATGAAAATGGCCTGGAGGCGACGGTCGTCGGTCAAGCGCGCCAGGGACTGCTTGATATACTCGAACTCGCCCGACTCGACGGTCATGTTGTAGACCCAGACCGCCGTGATCACGATCCATACGATGGGGAAGAGGCCGAAGGCCGCCCCATAGAGGAAGGAGCTGAATGCCGTGGTGGCGGGCATTCCCCAGACCAGCACGGCCAGCGCAAAGGAAAGCACGACGGCCACACCGGCGGCATGATGCCCTTTGGCGCGGCGCACGGCCAGCATGTAAAAAAGTGCAATGAGCGGAACCGCCGCGCACAGCGCGGACAACAACGCACCCCCGGCGGGATCGTACACCTGAGTCCAAGCCATATGACTCTCCAAAAAGACGGTTAGAAGTTCATCCCTGCCGCCCTCTTCCGTCATCATCCTGCCATGCCGAGGGAAAAAGAAGGCGGCCCCCTTTTTAACAGGATATTTCAAAAAATATATCCTATTTACCCCGCATGAGTCAAGAAAATAAGGAAAAAAGCGGCCGTATGGCACCATTTAGAGCTCTCGCAATCTTGACAGGACAGGCGGCTTGCACACAAGCTTGTCCCCTCATCCAGCGGCTCCGGCAGGCAGGCCCGCCGGGCCGCGCATACAGGAGGAACGGCACCATGCACTACTGGCTGTTCAAATCCGAACCGGAGTGTTTTTCCTGGCAGAATCTGACGGATGCGCCGCAGCAGACCACATCCTGGGACGGCGTGCGCAATTATCAGGCGCGCAACTTCATGAAGGCCATGCAGACGGGCGATCTGGGCTTTTTCTACCACAGCGGCGCGGACCCCGCCATTGTCGGTGTGGTCCGCATCGTACGGGAAGCCTATCCCGACCATACGGCGCAGGACCCGGAAAGCAATCATTTCGATCCGCGCGCCACCCCGGAAAAGCCCATCTGGGAAATGGTGGACGTCCGGCTGGAGCGGGCCTTTTCCCGTCCTCTGCGGCGCAGGGAGCTGGCCGCCTTTCCGGAGCTGGCGGGCATGGAGCTCATGCGGCGGGGCAGCCGCCTGTCCGTACAGCCGGTCAGCGCGGAGGCCTTTGCCTTCATCTGTGCGCTGGCTGACAGACAGGAAACAGAGGCTCGGGCATAATCCCCCCGCGAAGCCCGCGCACGGCGCCGGGTCGGGAACCGTTCCGGCGCGGACTTTACAGCCCCGTCCCCTCTAACGTAAGATAGTCATCATTTTTCACCGTTCCGCCGCCATCATGTAACAAAATGTGCTGCTCCGGCGGGATTCGAGGTTTTTTTCATGGCAAATAATGCTCTTATCAAGGATTTCGAGGCCCTGCTCGGCCCGGAAAACGTCTTCAGTTCCGAGGCCGACCGGCAGAGCTATTCCTATGATTCCGCGGTGCTTGCGCCTGTGGTGCCCACCCTTGTGGTGCGCCCCACCACCTGCGAGCAGCTCGGGCAGTGCGTCAAGAAGCTGTATGACAACGGCATCCCCATGACCGTCCGCGGTGCGGGCACCAATCTGTCCGGCGGCGTGATCCCCGATGCGCCGGATACGGTGGTCATCCTGACCAACGGGCTCAACCGCATTCTTGAAATCAACGAGAACGACCTCTACGCCGTGGTGGAACCGGGCGTCATCACGGCGCAGTTTGCCGCGGCCGTGGAAAAGAAGGGACTGTTCTACCCGCCGGACCCGGGCTCGCAGTCCGTCTCCACCATCGGCGGCAACATCGCGGAAAATGCGGGCGGCCTGCGCGGACTCAAATACGGCGTCACCAAGGACTACGTCATGGGCGTGGAATTTTTCGACGCCACCGGCGAAGTGGTCAAGAGCGGTTCGCGTACCGTCAAATGCGTGACCGGCTACAATCTGGCGGGCATGCTTACCCAGAGCGAGGGCACGCTCGGCGTCATCTCGCAGGCCATTCTCAAGCTGATCCCGCCGCCGCAGGCCTCCAAAGCGCTTATGGCCGTCTTTGACGACATGCAGAAGGCGGCCGAAGCCGTGGCCGGCATCATTGCCGCCCATGTGGTGCCCTGTACGCTCGAATTTCTGGACAATAACACCATCGTGCGCGTGGACGACTTCACCCATGCCGGTCTGCCTCGCGAAGCAGCCGCCATCCTGCTCATCGAGGTGGACGGACACCCGGCCCAGGTGGCCGATGACGCCGAGGCCGTGGAGCGCGTCCTCAAGACTTCCGGAGCCACGGCCGTTCATGTGGCCCGCGACGCTGCCGAAAAGACGAAGCTCTGGGAAGCGCGCCGCATGGCCCTGCCCGTGCTGGCCCGTGCCCGCCCCACCACCATTCTGGAAGACGCCACCGTGCCCCGCTCGCAGATTCCGGCCATGATGAAGGCCGTTACCGACATCGCCGCCAGGTACCGCGTGGAAGTGGGAACCTTCGGCCATGCCGGGGACGGCAACCTGCACCCGACCTTCCTCTGCGACAAGCGCGATGCCGACGAATTTGCCCGGGTGGAGGCGGCCATCGACGAAATGTTCGAGACGGCCATCGCTCTGCACGGCACGCTCTCCGGAGAGCACGGCATCGGCACGGCCAAGGCCAAGTGGATGGAAAAGGAAACCTCCCGCGGCACCATTCTCTTCTCGCAGCGGCTGCGTCGCGCCCTTGATCCCAAGGGGCTGCTCAATCCCACCAAGCTGGTGAGCATCCGGTAGGGGGCCCCGTCATGAGCGATCTGCACTCTCTTGCCAGGCGCCTTATGGCGCTGGACGACCGGCTGGCGGCCTGCATGCGCTGCGGCCTCCGTCAAAGTGTCTGTCCCATGTTCGGGGCGACCATGAAAGAGGCCGACGTGGCCCGCGGCAAGCTGGCGCTGGTGAACAATCTGGCCCACGAACTCATCTGCGATCCGCAGGCCGTGGCGGGCAAGCTTGACCGCTGCCTGCTCTGCGGCTCCTGCGAGGCGGCCTGTCCTTCCGGCGTGAAGATTACGGAAATCTTTTTCGAGGCGCGCGAGGTGGTCAATGCCTACCTCGGCCTGCATCCGCTGAAAAAGATGATTTTCCGCTTTCTGCTGCCCCGGCCGGAGCTGTTCAATCTGAGCGTGCGCGTGGGCGCGCCCCTGCAGCGCCTCGTGCTGCGCCGCAATCATGACGTGCAGGAAACGGCCTGCGCGCCCATGCTCTCCTTCATGCTGGGCAAACGGCACGTGCGGCCGCTGGCCGCCCGTTCCCTGTCGTCCCTCGTCGGGCCGCTGGACGAACCGCGCCCGGAAGGGGGCCTCAAGGTGGCCTTCTATCCCGGCTGCATGGGGGACAAGCTCTATGTGGACATGGCGCGGGCCTGCCTTGCGGTGCTGCGCCATCACAAGGTGGCCGTCTTCCTGCCGGAAGGGCTGGCCTGCTGCGGCATGCCCGCGCTGGCCTCCGGCGACGCCGAGGGCATGCTGCGCCAGATTTCCGCCAATCTGCCCATACTGCGCGGGGATTTCGACTACCTCGTCACGCCCTGCCCCACCTGTACCAAGACCATTGCCGCCCTCTGGCCGCGCTATGCCCAGCGCCTCGGCACGCTGGAACGCGAGGCCACCGCCCGCCTGGCCGAAAAGACGCGGGACATCACCGCCTTTCTGGTGGATGTGCTCAAGGTGGAGGCTTTGCCCGGCGGCGAGGGCACGCTTGCCGTCACCTACCATGACTCCTGTCACCTTTCCAAGGGACTGGGAATCCGCAGCCAGCCCCGCACGCTCATCAGGGCGTCCGCGCCCTGCCGCCTCGTGGAGATGAACGAGGCGGATCGCTGCTGCGGCTGCGGCGGCTCCTTCAACC
>CALVGJ010000113.1 GCA_944327045.1 uncultured Desulfovibrio sp. | reverse complement strand
ACGTTGTTGAAGCCGATCTGGCGCAGGATATTGCGAACGATGCGGCGCATGGTGGAAAAGTCGTCCACGATGAGAACGCGCATATTGGTATCATACGACATGAGCATCTCCTCCCTTGATTCCGCCGATGGCGGCAAACTAAACAATGACTGCGCAATCGCAGGCCCCGGTGCCGCCCTACGGCAGAGGGGTGTCCCCATACTGATTGAGAAATTCCTTGCGCAACCGGTTCAGGGCCTGGGAATGCAACTGCGAGACGCGCCCTTCGGTAATGCCCATGACTTCGGCCGTTTCCCGCATGTTGAGTTCATCCGTGTAATAGAGTGACAATACCAGCTTTTCCCTAGGTGTCAAACGGTCAATAAGGGGGGCTATGCGCTCAATCATCTCCTGATGCGCCGTGGAGGAAAAAGGCTGCCCGCCATTTTCCCCGCCCTCGCCGGAAACCGTATCCTGAATGGCATCCAGGGAGAGCCAGAGCTGATTCTGCAGGGCTTCCAGACCCTGCCGAACATCGCGCAGCTCAAGGCCGGTCATTTCATGCAGTTCCTCTTCTGTTGCCTGCCGTCCCTCCTCGAATTCCACTTTCCGCATGGCCTCGTCCAGCACGCGGATACGCTGCCGGAGCGAACGGGGAAACCAGTCCAGCCGGCGCAGTTCGTCCAGCATGGCGCCCCGTATGCGGGTTTCGGCATAGGTTTCAAAGCGTATGCCCAGCTGCGGCCGGAACTTTCCCAGAGCTTCCATGAGCCCCAGCGTACCGGAGCTGATCATCTCGTTGAGCTCCACGCTCCGCGGCAGCTTGACCTTGAGACGCAGGGCCAGAAAACGGATTTTGGGCGCATAATGCCGCACGACGGCTTCCTGCTCCGCCGGGGAGAAATCTTCCCAGGCGGTGGTGCCGGTCTCAAGTGCCTCCCAGGGGGCGGACTCTTCTGTTCGCGCTGTCACGGTATGCATGCCCATTCTCTGCGTCCGACGCTTCAGGTCATGTGACCCATCCAGTCTCCCCGCTCAACAGAACAGCAGTTTTTTCCAGAAAAACTTGATGTTTCCGTCAAGCTGCCGGGCGACCTCCCACTGACTTATGGTAGTGGCGAGATCATCAATGGCCTTGGCGGCGGGGCTGGCCGGCTGGGTTTCGCACAGGGGAGTCTGCGCCAGCACGGATTTGCGCATGGCCGGGTCCCGCGGCACAAAACCGGCAAAATCGAGAGAAACGCCGCTCAGGAAGGTATCGCAGGCCTGATGCAGGCGGGCGAAAATTTCCTTGGCCATCTTGATGTCCGGCACCATGTTGACGCATACCTTGAAATGCTCCACCCCGTGCGTGAGCTTGAGCACCTTGATAAGGGCATACGCGTCCGTCAGCGAGGTGGGCTCCGGGGTCAGCAGCACAAGGCGCTCCTGCACGGCCAGATTGAAATACAGGACGTTGTCGTTGATGCCGGCGCCGGTATCGACGATGAGGTAGTCCACATGATCTTCCAGTTCGTCCACGGCCTCGAGCAGCTCGAGCTTCTGGCCGCTGGAAAGGGTGAGCATGTCGCTCACGCCTGACGAGGCCGGCAGGATGGAAAAGCCGTACGGCGTGGGGAAAAGAATTTCCTTGAGGCTCGCCCCTTCATGAAAGAGGTGGAAAAGATTCTTGGCCGGCGTCAGGCCCAGCAGCACGTCCACGTTGGCCAGACCGAGGTCAGCATCGATGAGGACGACTTTTTTGTTCTTCCGCGCCAGGCACAGGGCCAGATTGACGGAGAGGTTGGTCTTACCCACTCCGCCCTTGCCGGATGTTACGGAAAATACGAGAGGGAAATCGCCGCTCATGCTTATGCTCCAGACTGGGGGGTAGAAGTTGCGATTCCGGCGGGTTCGCCGGGAAGTTGCCGTTTGAAGATCAGCCGCCAGATCAGCGGCGCCGTTGCGGGCACAAGGCTTTCCTTGAGCTCGGAACCATAGGAAAGACCGGAGACAGGCAGCCCTGTGGCACAGGCAACATTGACAAGGCTCCCGTAGCTTGCGGCTTCATCAAGATGTGTCCAGATGATGCTGGCCGCCCCTGAGGGGCGATACCGCTCCAGAAAATGATCCATCTGCACGCCGGAAAGCAACGGCGTCAACACCAGATGCGTGGCGCACTTCAGCTTGGCAAGCCCCATGCTTGTCCGCCACTCGTTCAGCGTGCCGCGACGCCCCAGTCCCGGCGCATCAATGAAGACCAGCGCGGCCTCGCGACTGGCGCGCAGGGCCTTTTCCATGCTGGGCGGGTCCGAAGCTTCCAGATAGGTAAAGTCCGAAAGTTCAGCCCAGTGCCGGAGCACCAGACGCCCGTTGCCGCGCAGGCAATCGGCATTGATGAAGGCAATGCGGGCTTCCGGGTCCCGCTGGCGCCATTGCAGGGCGTAGCGCAGCGCCGTAGTGGTCTTGCCGTTGCCGAAGGGGCCGGCCATGATGTGCCAGCGCTGCGGCCAGTTGTCCGCCCCCCAGCCCTGTACCGGAACCATGCCGCACAGGCATTCCAGCACAGAACTGCCGGGCTGGGCCAGCAGATGCTTGTAAAGGTCCACCGCCACCGCATCGGAAATGCCTTCCCGCTGGAGGTATTCCAGGGCGACCCGCTGGCGCGGCGTCAGGCGATCCATCTGGATGGCGGGCTTCATCAGGGCAAAAATCTGCTCCTTGATCTGCAGCCAGTCCTTGTGCCAGTCGCTCCAGCCGCTGGGCATGCCGTCTCCCGGCATCGTTCCCACGGGCTGCTGCGCGCTTACCGGATTACGGTCGATCCCTGCCGTAATTTCGTGGCATATCTCCCCGTTCTGCTTGAAGGTACGATTGCCGATGATGACAGCTTCAGGCCCCATTTCCGCCTTGATGCGGGCCAGAATTTCCTGAGAGCTGGCACCCGTGAATGTTCTTACTTGCATGCACGCATTCCTTACGAAGCATCTTGCCCGCTACGGGCCTCGCATAAAACCCCTACCCCGAACGCCTCCATGAGGTGCTCCGACCGTTGGCGGACACGGGAAGCGCCGTCTCCCTATCCGGCGACGCCGTGAACCGCAAAGGGCTGATCTCCCCTCCGAAGGTTGCCGTCGACAACGAGAACACCGGAGAGACGATTCCGGATGACGACCATCCGTCTTTTCACAGACAGAACGAGCTCCATGCCCGGAAGTGGCCGAAGGCACAACCAGAAAGACATAGAGTCTTGTGCCTGAAATGTCTAGACCCTTATGCAATCCCCTCCCTGTCAGACTCCTGACGCCGGGACGGAAAAGACTGTGTATCGACAGCGCCGACCGCCATCCGTGCCCGCCCGTACGGCGGGCCTTTACGGCAGACCGACGCGGCTGCCGCCCTATTCCGCTCCCACGGTTCCCACGCTCTGCAGGCGGATATCCGGCGGAATTTCCGCCTGGGAGATGACCGGCACAGCGGGCAGGAAGCGCGTGACCAGCTGGGCAAGGTGCGGCCGCACGGGCGGGCTGGTCAGTACGACAGGCTGCCCGTCGGTATTGACGGCATTTTCCACCGCCGCGTTGATGTGCTGGATAAGCCGCTGTGCCGTTGCCGGATTGAGCGAAAGGAAGGTCGCGCCGTTGTCCGCCTGCCGGATGGCTTCCTGCAGCATGCGTTCCGTCTGCCCGGTAAGGGTAAGCACGGGCAGGGTTCCCTGACTGTCCAGATAATTGCGGACAATGGAGCGGGAAAGGCGTTCGCGCACGTATTCGGCCAGCACATCGGGATTCTTCACGCCGCCGCCGTAGTCGCCCAGGGTTTCCACGATGGTGAGCATGTCGCGGATGCTGACGTTTTCGCGCACAAGGCTTTGCAGAACCTTCTGCACCGTACCCAGCGGCAGAGTGCCCGGCACCAGGTCTTCCACGGCCTTGGGCGCCGTCTTGCCCACGGTATCCAGCAGACCCTGCACGGCCTGACGATCCAGGAACTCGGCCAGATGACGCTTGAAGACTTCCGTAAGATGGGTGGCAATGACCGTCGCCGGATCGACCACCGTATAGCCGGCCATCATGGCCTCTTCGCGCTGACTGTCGGGAATCCAGAGCGCCGGCAGGTTGAAGGCCGGTTCGCGCGTCTCGATGCCGCGAATCTGCGTATTGACGTTGCCCGGGTCCATGGCCAGGAAGTGATCCACCAGAATTTCCGCCGTGGCGACCTGATTGCCCTTGATGAGCAGGGCATACTGGCCGGGCTTGAGCTGCAGATTGTCACGCAGGTGCAGGGAGGGAATGACCACCCCCATGTCCAGGGCGAACTGACGGCGTATGGAGCGGATACGGGAGAGCAGGTTGCCGCTCTGTTCCTCGTCCACCAGCGGGATGAGACCGTAGCCCACCTCGAGTTCCAGCGTATCCAGCGGCAGCAGGGCCTGCACTTCTTCCGGCGTGTCGGCCGTGGGACTCTTGCTCTTGCCCTTGCCCTTGCCCTTGGCGCCGCCTTCGGCCTCCTTGGCCTCCTCTTCGTTGCGGGCCGTGACGCGGGCGGCAACATACACCAGACCGGCAAGGATGAGGAAGGGCAGGGTGGGCAGGCCCGGCACCAGCGCAAAGACCACCAGCACGCAGGAGACGAGCTTGAGGGCGCGGCTGTTGAACGTGAGCTGGGCAAGGAATTCTTCACCCATCTTGGCTTCGGAAGCGGCGCGGGAAACCAGCAGACCCGTACCGGTGGAAACGACGATGGAAGGAATGGTGGAGACCAGACCGTCACCGATGGTCAGCAGGGAATAGGTGGTAAGGGCCGTATTCCAGTCCATATCCTTCTGGACGACGCCGATGATGATGCCGCCGATGAGGTTGACCAGCGTGATGAGCATGCCGGCGTTCACGTCCCCGGACACGAATTTGCACGCACCGTCCATGGCGCCGTAGAAGTCGGCTTCCTTGCGCAGGGCGTTGCGGCGTTCCGTGGCTTCCTCCTCGCCGATGAGACCGGCGTTGAGGTCGGCTTCAATGGCCATCTGCTTACCGGGCATGGCGTCCAGGGTGAAGCGGGCCGCCACTTCGGCAATACGGGTGGTACCGGAGGTGATGACGACCTTGTTCAGAATGAACAGAATCATGAAGATAACGCCGCCGACCACATAGCTGCCGCCGACCACGAATTCGCCGAAGGAGCGGATCACTTCCCCGGCGGCTTCCACGCCCATATCCCCGTTGAGCAGGATAAGACGTGTGGAGGCCACGTTGAGCGCCAGCCGGAGCAGGGTCGTCACCAGCAGCAGCGACGGGAAGATGGTGAACTCCAGCGGGGAGGTCATGAACATGGTGGTCATGAGGATGAGCAGGGAGACGGAGATGCTCACGCAGAGCATGATGTCCAGAAAGAACGTCGGCAGGGGCACCAGCATGACAAAAAGGATGACCACCACGCCCAGGCCGAGCATGATGTCACCCTGCTTGGCAAAGCGACCATAATCGAGTTTGGGAAGACTGACTGACGCCATATTTCTGACACCTCAATTCCGCCCCACTGCCCCGGCTGCCGCACAGGGGACAACGGGCGAAAACGCCCGCCGTCAGCGGTTTCTGGGCTTCAGCCGCCAGATGCTTGCCAGCACGGCGGCCACCGCCTTGTACAAATCCTCGGGGATCATCTCCCCCACCTCCACCGACTTATACAAAGCCCGTGCCAAAGGGACATTTTCCCGGATGGGCACACGGTTTTCCCGGGCCACTTCCTTGATTTTCTCGGCCAGGCGGTTCACCCCCTTGGCCAGCACCACGGGCGCGGGAGCTTCCGAAGGATTATAGCGCAGGGCCACGGCAATATGGGTGGGGTTGGTCACCACCACGTCGGCCTTGGGCACGTCGGCCAGCATGCGCCGGGCCATGACTTCCATCATCTTCTGCTTCTGCTTGTTCTTGATGACGGGGTCCCCTTCGGCCTGCTTGCGCTCGTCCTTGACTTCGTCCTTGGTCATCTTGAGGCTTTCGTTATAGGCATAACGGCTTTGCCAGACGTCGAACACGGCAATGACAATGAGCGGCAGCAGAGAATACTTGACGACCTTGAGTGCCGCTTCCAGCATGTAGACGGCCACGCCCTCGGGCGTGGCATAGTACATGGGCAGGAAATTGAGGTATTCCGACCAGAGAATATAGGCGGGGATGCACCCCAGAATAAGGGCGAAGACCAGGCTCTTCAGGGCCCGCAGAATGGTCTGCGGCGAAAAGAAGCACTGCTTGAGGCCGCGCAGGATATTGAAACGTTCCAGTTTGAACTTGAAAACCTTGAAGGTCCAGAGCTTGCCCACCTGCAGGCGCTGGGCCAGAAAGCCCAGGGCGGCCAGAAAGAGCAGCACCGGCAGGAGCAGATAGGCTATGTCGATACTGAGGGAAAAAAAGAGGGCATAGACGGTCTCTTCGGTGACGTTGAACGTCGTGGAATGCTCCAGAAACTGCCGGAAGATGAGCTTGATCTTGTCCGACATGGGGCCAAGCCACAGATTGAGAATGATGAGCCCCCCCACGATGCTCACGATCTTGCCAAGTTCCTGCGACTTGGGAACATTGCCTTCCTGACGCTGCTTGCGTTTGCGCTTGGGGGTGGCCTCTTCGGTTCTGCTGGGGTCGGACTGCTTGCCGAACATGCGGACGTTCCTGTGGTGGAAGAATCGTTACAGATAGGGAGGGGACGCGTTTTCCGCCGTCCCGGCGCATCCTCAACGCGACAGAAAATGGTGCAGCAGCCAGCTCAGCAGCGGCGCCAGAATGATGACTGTATAGAGACGCACAATATGAAAGGCCATGACCGCAGGAGCATTGTCGCCCATGTCCACGGCCATGCCCACCACGGCCTGCAGGCCGCCGGGACTGGTGGCCAGCACGGAGCTGGCCGCATCCATGCCCGCCTGCCGCGAAACGATCCAGGCCCCAAGGCAACCGGCCAGCACGAGAAGCAGGGTCGATCCGAACATGAGGCCCGCCATCTTGCGGATCTCCAGCAGGCCGTCCCGGGTCAGCATGTTGCCCACAAAGATGCCGATGGCGATTTGCGCCGCCAGTTGAAAAGACAGGGGCGTCGCGGTCATGACCTGCCCCAGCAGCTTGACGGCCAGCACGGCCAGCACGGCCCCGAACATGGGGCCGCCCGGTACATGCAGCCAGTGGAACAGCAGGCCGCCTGCCGTTCCGGCAAGGGCGATGAGCGGAAAAGCGTAGGTCATGCGAGCCTCCTGCAACCGGGAAGTGCGCTATGCTACGCCTGTTCCGCGGCAATCTCAAGCCGCCTCACGCATCCCCGGCCGGGGCCGTTTGGGGATGGGGGCTCTACCCGCGGGCGGCCGGCGGAGTATGGTCTCTTGTCTTTTCCCCGCCGCGCATGTAGAGTGTCGCTGTCGCCATCATGCGATGGTGGATCGCGGCATGCCGGCACCGATGGTGGATCGCGGCATGCCGGCACGGGGCCGTATGTCTGTTGTGTTGGAGAGGCGTGAAAATGTCCATGTGCATGTGTGGCCTCGCAAATGGAGTGAAATTCCAGCGCAAGGGAATTCCCATGATTTCGCGCAACTCCTCTCTCTCTCTCTCTCTCTCTCTCTCTCTCTCTCTCTCTAACTCGCGCGCGTGCGTCACGCATACGCGAATTAGGTCGCGGACTTGCCGCATCAGGCGAATTGCGATGGATTCCCGCGTGCGCGGAGTAATTCAGAGGTCGTAATGTCTGTGCAGATAGTCGAAAGCATCAAGCAGCAATTGACCCCCTTTTCGCCAGGGTTCTGGTTCTTTGACGGCCATTCGGTTAAGATGGACGAGCAGGCGCGAACGCTTCTTCAACTTGACTCCCCTGAAGTGGCGCTGGAAGATTTCCTGAAAATCATTGACGAGCGCTCGGCTGGTTTTTTGCGGAAGTTTTTTTCTTCCTTGCATGCAGACACCCTGGTGCTCAAGTTCACCATGAAGCATTCCCCCGAAAAGTGGATACTCATCCAGGGAGGCGTTCTGAACAGGGATTCCTCGGGAAGGGTGGCATGCTGCTCCGGCTATTGCGTTGAACTGCGAACGAAATTTTCTTTCCCGCGGCTTTTCCAGGCCAATGAGATGGGCATATGGGAGTGGGACGGCATAACCGGAGAGTGCCGGTTTTGCGAAAGCTACCGCGCTATGCTGGGTTACGATGCGAGGGAGCATTTTCCCGCGACTTTCGAGGAATGGGCGACCATCGTCCATCCCGACGACCTTGATGCTGTGGATTTTCAGCGAGAGCTGGCCATTCATCCCGAATTCGGCGACAGCTTTGAATGTTCGATCAGGCTCAGGCACAAGAATGGGCATTATGTCTGGACCATCGGATCGGGCTTCGTCACGCAGCGCAACTACCTCGGGCACGCCCTCGCCCTTCGCGGAACGAACCAGAGCGTGGCGATAATCCGGCAAAAGTATGAGACCTCTCTGCGGGATGCCAAGCGTGATCCGATGACGCGCATGTACAACAGGGATTTTTTCAAAAAGGAGTGGCTCGAAATCCTGCAGAGCAACGTGTTCCCCATAAGCTTTTTGTACATTGATATCTGCGGCCTGAAAATGGTCAACGACACCCTCGGCCATGCGCAGGGTGACAGGATGATCCTCACAGCGGCCGAGCTTGTTGACAAGGTCATCCAGATGCCCAAATTCTCCATCAGGATGGGTGGGGACGAGTTCCTTATCATCCTGCCGAACTGCACGGCCGCGCTTGCCGCCGAGTGCGCGAAAAATCTGAAAAAGGCGCAATTGCTGCGCGGTGACCAGGAAGTACCCGTGCTGTTCGCCGCCGGAACGTCATCGATGATCATAAAAGCGGAATTGCGGGAATTCATTTCGGCCGCTGAACGGGAGATGCAGCGCAACAAGGAACATTCCCGCCGTGAAGATCGGGCTTTCCTGCTTGATTATATTGAACGCTTCCGAGGAGAGCGGGTCTCGTACACTGATGATCGTATCAATGGCGGAGCCGGAAGCTGAAGTGGCCGTCTCGTGACCGCCGCGGACTGTTCGTTTCGCTTTCACATGGGCTGCTCTGTCGCCGCCGTTCCGGCCAGGGCCTGTGGACGCCATTCGCTGCCTGTTTTGTGGGAAGGGCCCCCCTCCGCCGGCGCGGGAGCGGGGTTTCCTCCCCCCAAGCCCCTCCCGCCCCGGCGGCGACCGAAAGGCCCGTTGCGACTGCGGAAAGCCGCGGGCATCGACAGCGACGCGAGGGGATCCCCCCTCCCCCCAAACAGGCAGCGAATAGCGCTAACCGGCTCTCATGGAGAAGGGGAAACGTTCTTCATCAGGCAAACGGGATCAGCCTTGCCGCGCGCATCCCGCGCCGTCCGGCGTCCCTTCCTCCTCGCGCCACCACCAGCGGGCACGGCGGCAGAGCAGGTCGATGTCGCCGCCCGCGGCCACGTTGAGCATCTGCCGGTACTGGCGGACGGCTTCGTGGCTGTAGGGATTGGCCTCGAAGAGGGCGCAGAACATGGCCCCGTCCTCGGTGAGCATCTTGCGGGCCGCCGCCTGCCGCCGCCGGAAGGACGGCGTGATGTACGGCAGCAGCTCTTCGTCCCCGGCCAGCAGGGCGAAGTAGGCGAGCGTGGTGATGAAGTTCATGTTCTGCACGCGGGCCATGGCCCGGTCGTGCGCCTGCGCCGTGGTGCGGAAGCAGCGGCAGCCCAGCGCGGTGAAGAAGTCCTCCACCTTGCGGACGGCCTCGTCCGGGACATCGGCGGCCGGGGTGACGGCCACGGGCAGTTCCTCGCCCTCGGCGGGGCGGGGGCCGAAGAGCGGATGCGTGCCCACCACGGCATGGGGCCAGACGTCGCACATCTGGCGCATGGGCTGCTCCTTGACGCTGACGATGTCCGACAGCACGGCCGAGGGCGGCAGGTGGGGGCGGAGCAGCGCCGCCGTCTCTTTCAGGGCGGCCGCCGGCACGCAGAGCAGGACAAGCCCGGCCCCCCGGCAGGCGGCGGCCACGGCCTCGGGGGCAAAGAGCGCCGCCCCCCTGCCGGAGACCGCCACGCCGAAGGCTTCCGCGGCGGGCTGATCGTCGCTGATGTCCAGCGGCGTCACGTCCAGACCGGCCGCTTGGGCGCGCCGCAGCAGCATGCCGCCCATGCGGCCGCGGCTGCCCACCAGAACGATCTTGTCCGTCATCGGATCTGCTCCCAGCATTGCCAGAAATCGGGGAAGGACTTGTCCACCACGGCGGGATTGTCCAGCCGTTCCCGCATGTTGATGGTGGTGTCCCGCAGGGACAGCAGGGCAAGGGACATGGCCATGCGGTGGTCGTTGTGGGTGCAGAGCGCCACCTCGTCCGGCAGCACCGGGGCCTTGAGCCCGAAGCTGCGCCCGGCCAGCCCGTGGATGAGCAGCCCGTCGGAGAGTTCGTCCACCATGACGCCGGTCTTGCGCAGCTCTTCGGCCGGGGCGCGCAGGCGGTCGGACTCCTTGAGGCGCAGATGGGCCACGTTGCCGATGCGGGTCGAGCCCTGGGCGAAGCCCGCCAGCACGGCCACCGTGGGCACGAGGTCGGGGCAGTCGCCCATGTCGAGCTGTACGCCGTGCAGGGCGGAGGGATAGACCGTCACGCCGTTCTCGTCCGCTTCCACACGAGCGCCCATGCGGCGCAGGATGTCCAGCATGGCGCGATCCCCTTGCAGGGAGTCGCGGCGCAGGCCTTCCACGCGGACGGGGTGACGCCCCACGGCCCCGGCGGCCAGCAGGTAGGACGCCCCGGACCAGTCGCCCTCGATGACATGGCGGCCGGGCCGGTAAGCCCCGGGCTGTACCGTGATGCGCAGGCAGCCCGGCGTGGCCTGACGCAGTTCCCGCCAGGCCTGCCCGGGCAGGGCCTGCCATGTCCCGTCGGGGGCGGGGCGCGTCTCCACCGTGAAACGCTGGCCGAAGTCTTCCAGACATTGCAGTGTCAGGCCCACATAGGGCCAGGAGACCGCCTTGCTCCCGCCCAGCGTGATGGTCAGCGGCGAGGGGCAGAGCGGGGCCGCCAGCAGCAGGCCGGAAAAGTACTGGCTGGAGGCGTCCATGCCCAGGGTGATGTCCCCCTGTACCCGGTCGGGATGCAGGCCGGCGGCGTGCAGCAGCAGCGGGGGGCAGTCCGGCCGGCCCTCATGGCGGATCTCCGCGCCGAGCCGGGAGAGGGCTTCCGTCAGCTCGCCGATGGGCCGCTCGTGCATGCGTTCGGCCCCGTGGATGCGGAACCAGCCCTGTCCGGCGGCAAGCACGGCCGTAAGCAGGCGGCAGGTGGTGCCGGATTCGTGCACGTCGCAGGACAGGGCGTGGGCGGCGTTGCCGCCGCCCTGCGGACGCCGCATGCCCGTGACCAGCCATTGCGCCGAGGCATGGCCGCTGTGGCCCACCACTTCAAAGCGTGCGCCCGCGCTCATGAGGATGGCGCGCGTCTGCTGCAGGTCGCGGCTTTCCAGCACATGTTCCAGCGAGGATTCGCCGCAGGCCAGGGCGGCCGCGATGCAGTAACGGTGGGAGAGGGACTTGGAGGCCGGCGCCGTGACGTTACGCATGGTCGTCATCCTTGTTGTTTTCCGGCCGGTCCAGCTGGGGGCCGGTGGGGTAGCAGCCGAGGATGCGGAAGCTCGTGCAGGTCTCGTGCAGTTTTTGGAGCAGTTCCGCGTACTGCGGCGCTTCCAGATCGCTTTCCACATCCGCAAAGAAGACATATTTCCAGCACTGGCCGCGCAGGGGCCGGGACTCCAGCTTGCGCATGTTGATCTGATGGCGGGCCAGCAGATCCAGCACGGCGGAGAGCGTGCCGGATTTGTCCGGCAGAGTGAAGAGCAGGGAGGTCTTGTCCGCGCCGGTATGGCCCGGCACCGGGGAGCGCATGGCCCCGCCCAGCTGGGCGCGGGCGGCCTGCGGCCCGATGATGACGAAGCGCGTCCAGTTGCCCGCCTGATCCTCGATGCGGCGCGCCAGGATGGCCAGCCCGGCCAGATCGGCCAGCCTGCCGTTGCCGATGGCCGCCGCGCCGGCCTCGCCCTGCGCCCGTCGGGCGGCGGCCGCCGTGGATTCCACGGGCACCAGGGCGGCATTGGGCAGATGCGCCCGCAGCCAGCCGCCGCACTGGGCCAGCGGCTGCGGATGGGAGTAGACGGTGCGGACCTCGGCCAGCGAACCGGCATTGCTCAGCAGGCAGTGGGAGATGCGCGAGAAGAGCTCGGCTTGTATATGCACGTCATGGCTCAGGAAAAGGTCGAAACTCACGCCCACGGTACCCTGGAGGGAGTTCTCCAGCGGCACGACCCCCAGCTCGCACTGGCCCCCGGCCACTTCCTCAAAGACCTGCGCCAGATCGTTGCAGGGATGGAAGATGGCCGAATGCCCCAGATATTCCACGCCCGCGAAATAGGAAAACGTCCCTTCCGGGCCGAGGTAGGCCACATGCTGCGGACGCTGCAGCGCCCGCGAGGAGGAGAGGATCTCGCTCCAGATGGCGCGCAGATGCGTATCCGGCAGGGGGCCCGTGTTCTGGCGGGCCAGATTGTCCAGCACTTCGCGCTCGCGCAGGGGTTTGAAGATGATGCCGGGATCGTGCGCCTTGATCCGTCCCACTTCGAGGCTGAGGGCGGCCCGCTCGTTGAGCAGGGGCAGCAGGCGGCTGTCCACCTCCTCGATGCGGGCGCGGATCTCGGCCAGGCGGCCTGCGGACGCGCCGGCGGTCGGCGTAGGGGAATCGGACATGCTAGACCTCCCTGATCTCTTCCTGGATGCGCATGCCGAAATGGCGTCCGGCCTCGTCGGTACGGCAGAGGACGGTATCCCCCGGCTTCAGGCTCACCACGCTGAGCGGCGTGCCGTCCGGGGCCGTGAGGCGGATGGTCTCGGCATTCTGCAGGAAGACCGCGCCGCGCTGCGTGCCCTGCGGGCCGCGCACTTCGGCTTCGATGAGCAGCATGGGCCGCACCTCGATCTTGACCCGGCCCAGGGTGGCCACGGTGGTCTGTCCGTCAGCGCCCACGATGAGCACTTCCTGTCCGGCCGTCAGCTCGCCCAGATAGCAGGTCTTGTCATGGGGCAGGCGGGCATAGGCGTGCACCGCTCCGGCATTGACCCGGAAGGGCCGCGCCGCCACATATTCATTATGTTCCGTCTCCGCATGGACGAGGAAGGTGAAGGCGCTGGAATTGCCCACCAGCATGCCCTGACCGCGCTTGAGCAGGGAGAGGGTGTCCGCGCAGACGCGGTGCCCCAGCCCCACGGGCTCCACACGGGTGATGACGGCCTCCTGCAGGTCTTCGCGTCCCTGCGAGAGCTTGCACTGCGTCACGATGGCCTTGAGTTCGCCCACGGCCTCCGGCAGCACCACGATGCCTTCCACCCCGCGTTCGAGGATGCCCGCCGCCAGACGGGCCTCCTCCAGACTGCCCGCCTCGGCCAGCACGCTGTCGCTTTGGGCCAGCAGGTTTTCCACGGGGATGACCTCCCAGCCGCGGGCCAGCGTCACCCGTTCCCCGGCGCGCAGGCGTTCCAGCACGGCTTCCTCGTCGGCCTTGACCGTCAGGGCCACGGCGGGCGTCTCTTCCGCCGCCCAGACCGGGCAGCGGGAGAGCCCCGCGACAGCCTCCACATGTTCGCGGGGCACGATGACCCCGTCCACCCCCGACTCCAGCGCCAGCGTCACCGCGCCCTTGTCGAAAGGATCGCAACGAAAGTAGACCCGGGCCATGCTATTCTCCCACGATGGCCAGCGCGTGATCCACGTCGGCATTGTCATGCACGATGGCGCGCATGGCGCGGACGAGCTCGATGCGGCGGGGATGCTGGAAGACGTTGCGACCGATGGAGACGCCCGCGCCGCCGGCCTTCACGGAGTCATGCACCATCTGCAGGAGCTGGCGGGTGGAGTCCATGAGCTCGCCGCCGGCGATGACCACGGGCACGCAGCAGGAGCCGACCACATCGGCAAAGCTTTCGATGTCGCCGGTGTAGGGCACCTTGACGATGTCCGCGCCCAGTTCCACGCCCACGCGGGCGCAATGGGCCACCACCTTCGGGTCGTAGCTGTTGGGGACCTGCGGGCCGCGGGCGTAGACCATGGCCAGCAGCGGCATATGCCAGTTGTCGCAGGCTTCGGCCACCTTGCCGAGGTCGGCCAGCATGAGGCGCTCATTGGGATCGCCGAGGTTCACATGCACGGAGACGCAGTCCGCGCCGTGCTTGATGCCTTCTTCCACCGTGCCCACGAGGGTCTTGGTGTTGCCCATGGGGGACAGGGCGGTGGAGGCGGAAAGATGGACGATGA
>CALVGJ010000112.1 GCA_944327045.1 uncultured Desulfovibrio sp. | reverse complement strand
GGGAAAACCAGCGCCGCCCGCGGCTTCCCCAGACCAGCAGCGCCGTCAGCAGGGTCACGGCGGCTGTGGCGGTCAGGATCAGCGCAAGGCGCAGCCACGGCTGATGCAGCATCTGGCGGAGCCGGATGAACTGGTCAGCCGTCAGGAACCATTCCGCCGCCAGCAAAAGGAGCAGCAGCGCCGTCAGAGGCCGCATCCAGGCGGCGCGCCGCAGACTCACCAGCCACCAGAGCAGACAGGCGAGGGCCACACCGGCCTGACCAGCGCGCCACCAGTGCGCGGCGGACAGGAGCAGCGTCAGCAGGAGACAGACGGGGAGCAGTGGCCCCGGGCGATGTGGGGGCATGGAAGTTCCTCCTTGATGGGGGGAGGCGGTCCCCCGTGACGAGTGGCGGCATCGCAGACCGAAGGCTGACGGCAGTCCGGCCGGCGGGAGGGACGGCCCGTCCCCGACGGACGAGGAGGATGCCCGCTGCCGGGGCCGCCTGCGCGTCAGCTTCGGGGGCCGCATCTGCCGCCCGCCGTGCATGTCTGTACCGCGGTTGCGCCTCCCGTTCCGTGACGGCGATCATACCGGAAAGGCTTTGGATCGCTTTGCCGTGGGGTCCGTCGTCCCCCCGTGGGAGGATGCGCGTCACGCTGTCAGTCGCATGGCTTGCAAAAGGGGGAAAAGCCGGAGAAAGTGGGGCTGTCTGGTTTTTCCCGCAAAGGAGGCTGCATGTTTCTGCCGGATATTCGCCTGCGCCGTATCCGCCGTCAGACGGAGCGCTTTTGGCCGCTCCTCCATCTGGCCGACGATAACCCCGCCCACATCGACGCCTGGCTGGCGCACGGGACGCTGTACGGTCTCTTTGTCCGGCGGCGGGAACCCGTCAGCCTGGCTGTCCTGACCGACGAAACGGCAGCCTTTGCGCAGGGCGGCTCGCGCGAACGGCAATGCCCCGCCCTGAGCGGCAGACGGGTCGTCGAGTGCCGTCTGCTGGTCACCGCGCCTGCGTATCAGCGCAGAGGGCTGGCCCGGCAGCTGCTCATGCGGCTGTGCGGCCTGCTGGACACGACGTTCGACAGTCTGCTGGCGGGCACGGGAACCGTTCCCCGCATGGACAGCTTCTACCGGGGCAGCGGCTTTGCGCCCTGTTTCGTGCTGCCGCACTTTTTCCGTGACAATTACCCTTCGCCCATCGTGGAGGACGGCGTCCTGCTGGACGACATGCAGTATTATGTCCGCCATATCGGCAGGGCAGGTCTGTCAGCAAACTGACAATATCCGCATACCGGAGAAATGACGGCCCCGAGGCAGACGCCTCGGGGCCGTTTTGTCATATTTTCCCGCCGTCTTCGCCAATTCCACGACGTCAAAATTCTGTCCGGAAGCAGAAAAAGATAATATAACTATTTGAATATTTTTATTTTTTATTTTTGTGGCACGTCTGTTGCTATTAAAGAAGCAAATCTGTCATCGCGTGGAGGATAGCATGAAGAGTCTGTTCAATGATCAGATCGGCCTTGTGGGCAAGGTCATGGATATGCAGCTGCAACGGCAGAACGTCATTGCCAGCAACCTTGCCAACATTGATACGCCCAACTACAAGCCGCGCGAACTGACGTTTGAAAAGGAACTGCAGAAGGCGCTGGGACTCGACATGCGCGGACGCATGAGCACGACCACCCCGGGCCATATGCCGGCGGCCTTTACGCCTGAAACCTTCGGGGCCGAGTGGGACAAGCAGTTCAAACCCCGTCAGATTCATGGCGAAGACCGCGTGAACCTCGACAAGGAAATGGCCAAGCATGCCAAGAATCAGCTGCATTATACGGCGCTGGCCCAGGTGATGCAGAAGAATTTTGAAGGTCTGTCGACCCTTATTCAGGACGCCAAGACAGCCTAACCTGTTTCAAGCACTCGCTTGTAAAGGATGGATGACCATGGATTTCATGACCGCACTTGATATCAGTGCCTCCGCGCTTACCGCGGATCGTACGCGAATGAACACCATCGCCATGAACTTGGCGAACGTCAAGACGACGCGTACGCCTCAGGGCGGCCCCTATCAGCGTCGCACCGTGGTGCAGGTTTCGACCGATGTGGATGATCCCTTCTCCGTCCACATGCGCTCGGCCCTTGACCGGGAACTCAAGGGGGTGCGCGTCATGGCCATCAGCGTGGACAAGCGTCCTCTCAAGCAGGTGTATGAGCCCGGTCACCCCGACGCCAACGAGGACGGCTATGTGTCCTATCCCGACATCAACGTCGTGGAAGAAATGGCGCACATGATGACCACGCAACGCAATTTTGAAGCGAACGTAACCACGGTGGAAGCTCTCAAGGGCATGTACAACAAGGCCCTGGAAATCGGCCGGTCGTAGAGAATATAAGAGAGAAAAGGAGCATATATGAGCGCGCAATTTGTCGGAATGAGAGCCTATGCGGACGCCATGCGTCACTTCAGTTCCGTGGAAAGTTCCCTCCAGCAGGGCATGCCTGTCAGCAAGGAAACCCTTTTCGCCAAGACCCTGGACCAGAGCCTGCTGCGCGACAGCGTGGACCGTCCTGAAAATTTCGGTGCGCAGGGCGACTTCATCAAGATGATGGGGCAGGAACATACCCGCCTGACGCACACCAACGATTTTGCGGAAACCCTTTCCGACTCCCTGAACCGGGTGAATGAGCTGCAGACCGAAAAGGCCAACGCCATCGACGCCTTTGCCTCCGGTCGCAATCAGAATGTGCATGAACTCATGATCACCATGCAGAAGTCCAGCATGGCCATGAAGCTGACCACTGCCGTGCGCGGCAAGGTGCTTGAAGCCTACAAGGAATTGACCAAGATGCAGTTCTGATTTTCCCGGAAACTTTTGTTCCGAAGCGCGAAAAACAGGTCGACCCCGGGCGACCTGTTTTTTGTCGTTTCAAGCACGGCATGCGTGGACAGCCGGAGCCCGAACCGGCCGGTTTCGCCACAGGGGCGGGCGGCATGCCGGCGGGCGTTTTTTTTCGGCGGGGCGTCCATTTTCCGACGCCCGGCCCAAAGTGAGCGGAACAACCGCGTTTTTGTCGCGAAACACCAGGCCGTATGGTTTGAAACGCCAGGCGCTTCAAACGGAAAAGGCTCTATGGGGCGGGGCGAATCTTTTCTTCTCGACCTCGGGGAGCAAGTCTGGCATGCTGACGTCGATTTCCCCGTGTTTTGACCGCATATGGCCGGGCGATGGCCTTCCTGCCCGGTCGGCCGGGGGAATTCCCTTCCGGCGCAGGAGGTGCGTCCGTTTTCCGGGAGGGACAACCGCGCGCCGTTTGGTCTCCTGCCGTGGCGGACAGGTGCGCCGTGCGAGGCGTTACGTCTCCGTCACAGGAAAGGACGCACGCGGCAGAGGGGGGAGAGGATGGAAGCCCGGATTGAACAATGCTGGCAGGAACTGTGCGCGCGCAGTCCGCAATGGCAGGGAGCCGCGTCAGCGTTTGCCGCGGCGGTGCGCCTGCTGGCGGCGTGCGTTGCCGACGGCGGCAAGATTCTGCTGTGCGGCAACGGCGGGAGCGCGGCCGATGCCGAGCACATCGCCGGAGAGCTCATGAAGTCCTTTCTGCTGCCTCGCCCGCTGCCGGAGAGCTTTTGCCGCCGCGCCCGCGAGATGTTCCCCGGGCAGGCCGGGGAGCTGGCCCGCCTGCAGGGAGGCATTGCGGCCATACCGCTGGTGTCCGGCGTGGCGCTGCCCACGGCCTTTGCCAACGACGTGGACGGGCGGCTCGGCTTTGCCCAGCAGGTCTATGCGCTGGCCCGTCCGGGGGATGTCGTCTGGGGCATCAGCACCTCCGGCAATTCGCACAATGTCAATCAGGCCCTGCGTGTGGCGCGTCTGCTTTCCTGCCGTACGCTGGGGCTGACGGGCAGGGACGGCGG
>CALVGJ010000111.1 GCA_944327045.1 uncultured Desulfovibrio sp. | reverse complement strand
TTTCTACATCTGAAGCGCTGGCGGGGAATTGCTACACGGTATGCCAAAAGATGTGCCTCTTTTCTTGCCGCCGTTCAAATCAGATGTATATCGTTGTGGGCAAACATAATTTGACGGCACTATCTAGCATGCAGCCCATGCCCGAGAAAAGTCCAAAGCTTCCCTTCCGTACGCTTTTTGCTGAGGAAATCAGCTCGCTGTTTCCCTTTTTCCATGAGCATTTTCAACCATACGGCCTGGCGTTTCGCTGAAAAAGCGCGGTTTTTCCGCTCACTGTGGGCCGGGCGGTGCTATGCCGCCGCCTCGCGTTTTGCCTTTTTCAAAGGCAAAACGCTCATGCAGCCGGGGGACGGACGAGACAATGACAGGCTGCGCGGCAAGATGTTCGTTGCCGACCTGAACAAGATTTTCGAGGGGTGGGGGTTCGGGGGAGGGGAACCTTTGCAAAGGTTCCCCTCCCCCGCTCAGACACAAACACCCCGTCATGACGGGGCGCTTTATGCGGAATCGTGCAGATAGATGTCGAGCAGGCCGGGGGGCGGAGCGATGGTCACTGTGGGCGCGTCCGGATCGGAAAGATCAAAGCCCTCGATAAAGCAGGCTTCGGCGGGAAAGAGCACTTCCTTGCCGTCATCGGTATGGATGCTCCAGATTTCCTTGTCCGGGGCGGGGTATTCCACATGGTCAAGCCGTCCCAGACGGCTGCCGTCCGAAAGGAGGACAGCGCAACCCAGAAGGTCTTCCACATAGATTTCATCATCTTCAGGGGCGGGCAGACTGTCGCGGTGTATGAGGAGGCGCGCACCGCGCAGCGCCTCGGCAGCCGTGCGGTCGTCAACGCCTTCCAGCGTCACGAGGGGACGTCCCTTATGCAGGCGGTGACTGACGATACGCACAGAGTACGGCGGACGTTGCCCCAATTGCAGACGCAGCGGTGCGTCCATCAGGAACGGGGAGTCCGCATACCATTCCATGCAGAGCTCCCCCCTGATGCCATGCGGGCGCAATAATGTGCCCAAGTGAATCCATTGCGGCATACGCCGGTTACTCCAGAATTTCCAGCACGGTTCGCTTGCCGCACTTGGTCGAGGCGGCGCTGAGCAGGGTACGCATTGCCCGGGCCGTACGCCCCTGCTTACCGATAACCTTGCCGAGGTCTTCCTTGGCAACCTTGAGTTCCAGCACTGTGGTCTGTTCGCCGTCAATTTCGCTGACGTGAACCTCTTCCGGCTTATCCACCAGCGACTTGGCGATATAGAGAATCAAATCCTTCATACGAACCTCCCCCGCGCCGGAAGAAGGCACGGCATTAGCCCATGTGCTTCTTGATGAGAGCGCGCACGGTGTCAGTAGGTTCCGCACCGCGGCCGAGCCATTCCTTGACCTTTTCGACGTCGAATTTCACTTCGGCGGGCGAGGTCATGGGATTGTAATAGCCCAGAAAATCCAGCGGACGACCGTCACGGCGGGTTTCGTCATTGGCGGCCACCACGCGGTAGAACGGATGCTTCTTGCTGCCCATGCGGGTCAATTTCAGCTTAACGGCCATGAATAAAACTCCCTTGGTTATGATAATTTTCTTGTAACGTGAGGTCGGCAAAAGAGCAAGTCGGACCGCTCCTGCCGGACAATACCGAACAGACTGGCGTCTGTCATTTTTTCTTGCGCTTGGCCGGGCGTTCACGCTTCTTGCGCTTCTTGGCGGCAGCGCTCTTGCCTGTCGAGCCTCCGGGCATAGGCGGCAGTCCCATGCCCGGCATTCCGGGCATGCCGGGCATGCCTGACATTCCGGCCCCGGGCGGCATACCGGGCACCCCCATGCCTTGCGCCATGCCGCCCATTCCGGCAGGCAGGTGCATACCGCGCGGCAGTTTGGGCATGGCGGGAACCTTGGGCTTTCCGCCGCCCAGCATCCCTTTCATCATCTGGCGCATCTGCTCGAACTGCCGCACAAGCTGGTTGACCTGCTGTACACTTACTCCAGCCCCTCTGGCAATACGCGCACGACGGCTGCCGTTGAGAATATCGGGGTTACGGCGCTCGGCCATGGTCATGGAATTGATGATGGCTTCCGTGCGGGCCATTTCCTTTTCAGGAACGGCGCCGTTCATTTCCGCCAGTTTTTCGCGCAGGCCGCCCAGCCCCGGAATCAGCTTGAGGATGCTGTCCAGCGAGCCGAGCTTCTTCACCCGCCGCATCTGGGTGCGAAAATCTTCAAGATCAAAGCTGGCCTTGCGCATTTTCTGGGCAAGGGCCTCGGCTTCTTCGGCATTGATGGTTTCCTGTGCACGCTCCACAAGGGTCAGCACGTCGCCCATGCCGAGGATGCGTCCGGCAATACGGTCGGGATGGAAAACCTCCATCTCCGACAGTTTTTCACCCATGCCCACAAATTTGACCGGAGCGCCGGTAACGGACTTGATGGAGAGCGCCGCCCCGCCGCGGGCATCGCCGTCCATCTTGGTGAGCACCACGCCGGTGATGCCGAGTCGCTCATTAAAGGATTCGGCAACGGTAACCGCATCCTGACCGGTCATGGCGTCAGCCACAAAAAGGATTTCCTGCGGCTGCACAGCGGCCTTGATGGCGGCAAGCTCTTCCATGAGCGGCTCGTCCACATGCAGACGACCGGCGGTATCCAGCAGCACCACAGTAGCCTGCTGCGCCCGAGCCTCTTCCAGCGCGGCCCTGGCGATATCCACGGGATTCATGTCCACCGTGGAGGGGTAGCACGGCATATCGAGCTGGCGGGCCAGCACCGTGAGCTGATCAATGGCCGCGGGGCGGTAGACGTCCGCCGGGACCAGATAGGGACGCATTTTCTGCTTGCGCAGCAGATTGGCCAGCTTGCCCGCCGATGTCGTCTTGCCCGAGCCCTGCAAGCCCACCAGCATGATGATCGCGGGTTCCCTGCCCTGCAAATCCAGTCCGGCTGTTTCGCCGCCGAGCAGACGCACCAGCTCGTCGTGCACGACCTTGACGACCTGCTGCGCGGGGCTCACCCCTTTGAGAACTTCCTGTCCCAGGCACTGCGAGCGCACGCTTTCCACAAAGTCCTTGACGACCTTGAAGTTGACGTCCGCCTCAAGCAGGGCAAGCCGCACCTCGCGCAGGCCGGCCTGCATGTTTTCCTCCGTCAGATGGGATTGACCCCGCAGACTGCGGAAAGCGGAAGAAAGACGGTCGGAAAGACTTTCAAACATGGCAACCTCTGACAGAGAGGAAAAGTATGCGCCGCGCCCCGGTATAGCGAAGAATGCGGCAGTCACAGAACTTTCGTTCATAGACTGTTTGCCGTCATTGGTCAAGACGCAAAGGCCGTACCCTGTCGGGAATGCAAGGCGGCGTGCTCAGTGTGCTCCCGACAGAATACGCAAAGGGGAGGGCCGCAAGGACCCTCCCCGGACAGCCTAGACGCTAGGCAACTGCGCTCTTAGAAGGAGTAGGCGAAGACCAGCTGGGCCTTCCACATATCCTGCTTGGAGAACTGGTTGTTGTAGCTGGCATAACCGTCACGCTTCCAGGTATCCTGATCGATCATGTTGACCACGTAACCCAGTTCGAGGTTGAGCTGCAGGTTTTCGTAGATCTGGTAGGTGTTCACCAGGTTGAATTCCAGCAGACCGTCGTTGGTGGTCAGATAGGGACCTTCCACGCTATAGCCGTCATAGCCATTATTCCAAGCATAAGCACTGTTCATGTACTTGACCATGGACGGGCTGTTGGTGCCGCCCCAGTAGGCCACGCGGAAGGTGTGCTTCAGGTCTTCC
>CALVGJ010000110.1 GCA_944327045.1 uncultured Desulfovibrio sp. | reverse complement strand
AAGTTTTTCAATATTTGCCCATACCTTGTCGGAAATATCATGCCTTCGATGTGCCGCCATATGACCTCTCCTCATTGTAACTGAGGAGATTATAACATACTTTTAATTTGACGACGCTATCTAGAGCAATTCCACATTGAAAATGTGGATTGCTCCGGTAGTCGCGAGAGCGACTACCCGCAACCGAACACACGGAAAAACCACGCTTTTTTCGTGGTGTGAGGGCAGCGTCAGCAGGGAAATCGGACACAATTTCCATGCGAATCGCTCTACTGTCAGTAAAAAAGGATACAGCCATGCCCGAACTGCCCGAAGTGGAAACCGTTGTCCGTACCCTGCGCCCGCAGGTGCTCAATTCCCGTATTATGGGCGTGGAGCTTCTGCGTCCGTCCATTGTTCTGTCGGAGAGCCTGCCTCTGGAAAGCCTCTGCGGATGCCGCATCAGCGCCGTGGACAGGCGCGGCAAGCTGATCCTTCTGCGCATGCTGGCAGGTGAGCGACAAGAGGCGGGACAAAAACCGGATTGCCTTGTGGTGCATCTGCGCATGACGGGGCGACTCATGCCGCACCCGGCAGGTACGCCGCCGCATGCACACACGCGCTGCCTGTTTCATCTGGAGGGCGCGCAGGGGGCGTCAGTTCTTTTCTTTGACGATGTTCGGGCTTTCGGCGTGCTGTTTGCCGCTACGAACACTCTGCTGGAGGCGTGGCCCTTCTGGCGGGAACTGGGGCCGGAACCGCTGGCCGTGCCGCCGGATGCGCTGGCGCGGCAACTGAGTCCGCGTTTTGCCGGAAGGCGCGGCGCGGTCAAGTCGTTGCTGCTGGACCAGAGCGTGCTTGCGGGCATCGGCAATATCTACGCGGATGAAGCCTTGTTCCGGGCCGGTATCGATCCGCGCCGGGCGGCGCAGACGCTGGATGACGCGGCGCTGGTGCGACTTTGCCGGGCCTTGCAGGAGGTCTTGCGCCTGTCCATCGCCCAGTGCGGCAGCTCCATCCGTGATTACCGGGATGCCAACGGCAATGTGGGCGCGTTCCAGAACAGCTTCGCCGTCTACGGGCGCGGGGAGCAGCCCTGCCGGACCTGCGGCAGGTCGCTGGAAAAGGCGCGCATCGCCGGGAGGGCCACGGTATTCTGTCCGCACTGCCAGCAATAGAGCATTTTGCCTTTGAAAAGGCAAAATGCGAGGCGGCGGCACAGTGTCTTCCCCCACGAATCCTTCCATCCTCCCGAAAAAAGCATGCTGGGGAGGGGGGCCCTCCCCCAAGGCAAATCGCGATAGTGTTAACAGGCCCTAATCCCGGGCACGGGCGGCGGCACGCCGTCCGCGCAGGGCCTGCCAGCCTTCCCAGACCAGCACAAGGGAGAGCAGGAGCAGCAGGGCGGCAATGGCGGTTTGCATGCCCGCCACAAAGTCGCCTGAGCCTGCCAGCAGTTTTCCGCCCTGTTCGCGGATGGTCAGAACCAGCGAAGTGAGCGTCACCAGCAGCATGAATGTCATGGGCAGGAGAAACATGCCGTTGCGGCGGGCGAGGTCGTGCAGCCAGCAGGCCACGGCCAGCAGGGCCAGCGCGGCCAGCAGCTGATTGGCCGCGCCGAAGAGGGGCCATATCTTCGCGTAACCGCCGAAGCCGAGGCTCATGCCCAGCACTACGGTAATGAGCGTGGCCACGTACTTGTTGGTCAGGAAAGCGCGCCAGCCGCGCACGTCCTTGACGCTCTGGCCCGGAGCCAGCCAGAGTTCCTGAAACATGTAGCGCCCCAGCCGGGTGGCCGTATCCAGCGAGGTCATGCAGAAGGTGGAAACCGCAAGGATGATCAGCCCGTAGGTGGTGCGCCGGGCTTCTGCGCTGTCCAGACCGATGCAGGCCAGCATTTGCGATAATCCGTCGGCAAGTACCTGCGTGGGCGTCTGACTGGTGAAGCTGTTGCCGTTCCGGGTGAAGATGTAGCCCACGGCGATGAGCGAGGCGATGCCCAGCGCGCTTTCGATGAGCATGGAACCGAAGCCCACGGGCCGGGCGTCGCGTTCGTTGTTGAGCTGTTTGGAAGTTGTGCCGGAGGCCACCAGCGAGTGGAAGCCGGAAATGGCCCCGCAGGCCACGGTCACGAAGAGGACGGGAAAGAGGTACTGGCCGTTGACTTCAAAGCCCGTGAACGCGGGCAGTTCGATAATGGGCCGCGCGGCCACGATGCCGACCACCGCCGCCAGCATCATGGCATAGAGCAGAAAGGAACTGAGGTAGTCGCGCGGCTGGAGCAGTATCCAGACCGGCGCTACCGAGGCCAGCAAAATATAGACGCCGATAAAGATCATCCAGTCGCCATAGCCCAGATACAGGGGATACCGCAGGCCGATGGCGATAACGGCCACAATGCCGATAATGCCCAGCATGGTGGCCCGGCCCAGCGGCATTTCCCAGCGGTAGACCAGCAGGCCGAAAAGCACGGCCAGCACCATGAACAGCAGGGAAATGGCGGCCGTGGAGCCGTTGACCTCGTTATGGACAAGTGCGCCGCTGCCGTCCGGGGTAAAGCCGTTGAAGGTGCCGGCCACGATGGAAGCAAAGGCTCCCACCACGAGGATGAGCGTCAGAAAGGAAAAGATGACGAACAGGCGCTTGGCGCGCAGGCCGATGCTGCCGGCTATGACCTCGCCGATGGAGCGTCCCTTGTTGCGCAGCGAGGCGAAGAGCGCGCCGAAGTCATGTACCGCGCCGAAGAAGATGCCTCCGATGACCACCCAGAGGAAGCAGGGCAGCCAGCCGAAGACGGCCGCCTGTATGGGGCCGTTGATGGGCCCGGCTCCGGCGATGGAGGAAAAATGATGGCCCAGCACCACCGGCGCCCTGGACGGCACATAATCGATGCCGTCGCGCAGCTCGTGGGCCGGAGTACGCCGGGAGGGATCGATGCCCCAGACCTTTTCCAGCCATTTTCCGTACAGGCAGTACCCGGCCGCAAGCAGGGCAAATCCGCCGACAAGCAGATAAAGTGCGTTCATCGTGGATACTCCGACAAGGAAAAAAGGGGATGCAGGGCCGTTTGCACAAGGGAAAGCAGCGCGCCGCGCGCCGCCGCATTGCCGACATACCGTACCGCTTCCCCAGCCGCCGCACCGGGCGGAACGCACAGGGCAAGCGCACGCAGCCGCATCCAGCCACGCAGGCCCCACCAGAAACTTTTGCTGTAGCGGGTGCGCCGTACGGCTTCGGCGGCCTCCGCGTCCAGCTCGTCGCACAGGACAAGGGCGCTTACATAGGAAACCATATGCTCGTCATGCGGACGAATGCGCGCCATGCCGCGCTCCAGCGCATCCTGACGGATGGTCGGCCAGTGCGGAGCGTCCAGCCGTGCCGTCCTGTAGACAAAAAGATGCTCGTGGCTTTCGGCCGCCCAGAGCGTTGCCCGCTTCGAGAGAAAATAGCCCTCGCCGCGCTGGTGAAAGGTGGCGCTGGCGCACAGGAAACCGTCTCCGCTTTCGGGATGGACGTCAAAACCGGCCCGCCCGCAGGTTTGCAGGATGGCGGCAAGGCAGGGAGCAGAGGCGTCAGGGGGACAGAGCGGGAGCGGAGACGGTCGCGCCGCGGGATCGTCCACCGCTAGACTCCCCCGAAGAGCGGCAGTTCCGTCAGTGCCGGGAGCTCGCTCAGGGCCAGACAGCGAATGCCCATGTTGCGCATATCGCGGATATTGGCCTGTTCCACGTCGGGCGACTGGGCTGAACAGGCGTCGGTCACCACAATGACGTCATAATCCAGACTCATGCCGTCCACGGCGGTGCCGCGCACACAGTTGGGATACTGGGTGCCGGTGACAAGCAGGGTGTCCACGCCAAGCCGCCGCAGCAGCATGTCGAGTTCCGTCTGAAAGAAGGCGCTGAAGCGGCGTTTGCAGACAATGTACTCGCCCTCTTTGGGCGTCAGGGCAGCCACGATTTGCGCCCCTTCCGTACCCGGCACGCAGATGCCGGGGCCTTCCTGAAAAAGTGCCTGCCGCATTTTTTCCACATCGCTGCCGTCGCGATTGTGCTGTCGGATGATGTGAATGACAGGCAGCCCCTGCGCCCGGGCCTGCAGGAGCAGGCGACGGATGACGGGAACGCTGGGAGCCGCGCCGCGTACGCAAAGGGGCGCGCCGGGCAGGACAAAGTCATTCTGCATGTCGATGATGAGCAGAGCTGCGTGCATGGTAATCTCTCTGGTTGGAGAAATGACAGGCCGTCAGCCTATACCCAAGCCGGGCAAAGGACAAGCGGGGTCGCCATGTGGGCAGACGGGCGCGCTGTATCTGTTGGGGCAGTTCATTTTGCGGAAAGGGAAAATCCGCGCTGCCGCCGCCTCGCGTTTCATCTTTTTCAAAGCTGAAACGCCCTGAAAGCGCGCTGGGGAAGGGATGGGGGGCTTGGGGGGAGTGTTAACAGGCCCTAACGGACAGGCCAGCGAACGGTCAATTGTCCTTCCTCATCGGTTCGCCGCAAGGGAATGTTGTGTCGGGCCAGCCATTCCTGAAGTTTTGGGGCGGGGTACCGAAAACGGTTCATAAATCCGCAACTGACCAGCACTTCGCGCGGTTGCACCGCCTCGTAAAAGGCGGGCAGGAAGCTCCCGGCGGAACCGTGGTGCGGTACGACGAGCACTTCGGCCCGCAGGTCCTGTCCGCTGGCCAGCAGTTCGCGCAGGGCGGGTTTTTCCGCATCGCCGGGAAGAAGCAGAAGGCCGTGCCCGTGCCGGGCAAGGCGCAGCACCAGAGAGGCGTCGTTGCCCGTCCAGCGTTCGCTTTCCCCGCGTGGCGGATGCAGGACCTCCAGCACCAGCCCGTGCGCCGGATTGCCCAGCGGCAGGCGGTCGCCCCGTGCCAGCGACCGTGCGGAAAGCTGTTGCCGCAGTTCATTCCAGAGGTCGGCCTGCTTGCCTCTGGCGGAGCGGCCGTTGTCGTAAACATGTTCCACGCGGAAATGGCGCAGAATGAAGGGCAGACCACCCATGTGATCGAGATCGGGGTGGCTGCTGATGACGGCGTGCAGGCGGGGCAGGGCCGCATACAGCAGGATGGGCGCTACAAGCTGTTTTCCGGCATCGAAATGACGGGAATAGGACCCTGCGCCGTCAATGAGCAGCCGCTGGGGCGCGTCACCGGTGTGCGGCCCGGGAACGCGCAGCACGACGGCCTGCGCCTGTCCCACATCCAGTACGTCCAACCGGATTTCCGGGAAGAGCCGCGCCGTCAGCGGCGGCAGCAGACTGCCCGTCAGCAGGAGCAGACCGGCCGTCAGCAGTCGTCCCGTTCCGTGTAGCCGAAGGCTTCCCGGGTAGGAAAGTATGCGGGAAGCTGCCGCCATGCAGAGCAGGAGGCCCGGTATGGCCATCCAGTGCGGACGAGGCAGAAGGGGCGTGGTCAGCAGACCTTCTGCCGCCAGGCGGCACAGGCCGTCCAGCAGCCATTGGGTCGGCAGGGCGGCCAGAGAGAGCAGGGCGTGCGCCACACCGGGCAACCCGCACAGGGCGAGCAGCAGGCCGCAGGCCGCGGCGGGCAGGACAAAACAGCCCAGCACCGGCAGCCAGAGCAGATTGAGGACAAACCAGTGTCCGGCATTGCCGAACAACAGGATATTAAGCGGCAGCAAGACAAGCTGAATGGCAAGGGAGATGAAGAAGAGCTGCGCCGCCCGGTGAAGCGACCGCCGGACGAGGGCGCGGCAGCGGGCCGGCCGGGTGCGGGGGGACGGCGTATCGTCCGTTTCGTGCGACGGGGGGAGCAGGCGCCGCATGACCGGCAGGGCCAGACCGATGGCCAGCAGACAGAGCGCGGAAAGTTGCAGGCCGGTATCCAGTACGGCGGTGGGGGAGACGAGACAGATGCCCACAAGGGCCGCCAGCAGGCAGTCCGTGGTGGTGCGCGGCAGATAGGGGGCCAGTCGGGCAAGAGGGCCGGGCGAGCGTCCGGTGATGAGCAGCAGACTCAGGGTCAGACAGAAGAGCATACAGGCGGCCCGCACAAGGGAGGGCGGCGCGTTGCCCAGCCAGAGATAGAGGAGGGCGGGCGGGCAGGAGGCCAGCAGGGACAGGCTGAGCCGGGGCCGCAGCAGATAGAGGGACGGCTTGAGCCGGGCCGCCGCCAGCACCAGCGCAAGGCCCAGCAGTCCGGCCAGCGCCAGATGCTGCCCGGAAAGGGCCAGACTGTGCAGCAGGCTGGCCGCGGCAAGATTGTCGATCGTGTCGCGCGTGAGAAACCGACGATCGCCGAAGAGCAGGGCCGGCAGGGCGGATGCGCCCTGATGTGCGGTCAGCCAGCGTCCCCGTTCGGCATCGTCGGCCGAACGGAGAGAGGGGGGCAGCAGGGCCAGCAGAAAACTGTCCAGCGCCGCCTGTCGCCAGCGTCCGGACGGGGAACCTTCGCCTTCAAGCACAACTGCGGCCCGCTCTCCCCGGCTCCACAGACGCCAGTGCACGCCCTGAGCGCGCCACCAGAGGCCCCAGTCCTGCATGCCTTCATTGCGGAGCCCGTGCACGGGGCGCAGAGGCGCGCGCAGGCAGACCTTCTGCCCGGCAAGAGGCCGCTGTGCGGGCTCATCCCAGGTCCAGGCCACGAGGCCCGGCAGGGGCGTGGCGTCGGGGGAACCTTCTGGCCGCACGCCGTCGAGAAGCATGCGCAGGCGGTCATCCGGCAGGCCGTTCACGCTGCGGATATGCCCGCACAGGCGGGGCCGCTCCCGTGCCGGAGCATCGGCCAGGGCGGCAAGATGCCATGTCGGCGCGGGCGAGGGCGTCAGAAGCTGCCGGACAGGCAGGAAGCCCGCGGCAAAGAGCAGGAGGACAAGCAGGCTGCGGGCCGGATGCCGCCACGGGAAAAGTCGCGGATCAAGAATAAGGAGAAGCGCAAGCAGAAGCAGACAGGGCAGAGGCCATGCCCCTGCCAGCAGGCCCAGCAGCCAGCAGATCGCGCAAAGCTGGCGAACGGTGGGCGCTGGCAGCGGCGGACGGCGCATGGCGGTCAGGCAAGTTCGCGGGCGGCATCCCGCTCCTCGGCGCGGCGCTTGAGACTTTCGCGGTGGTCAAAGAGTTTCTTGCCGCGACCCAGCGCGATTTCCATCTTGACCTTGCCGCGCTTGAAATAGAGGCTCACCGGTACCACGGTGAGGCCTTTCTGCTCCACGCGGGCGGCATACTGCCGGATTTCGGCGGCATGCATGAGCAGGCGGCGCGGCCTGTCCGGGTCCTGCTGCACATAGCCCGCATTGGCATAGGGAGCGATATGCAGGGAGAGCACAAAGGCCTCGCCGTTGCGGAAATCCACATAACTGTCCAGAAAGTTCACGCGCCCGGCGCGCAGGCTCTTGACCTCCGGCCCGGTGAGGCTGAGGCCCACCTCCAGAAAGTCGGAGAGTTCGTAAAGATGCCGCGCCTTCTTGTTGACGGCGATGGAGGCGGGAGAGGTTTTCTTGCTCATGGGCGGCTCTCGGTAAGGATGCTTGTGGTATGAAAGGAGAGTTCCGGGCCGAGAACAGCCTGCAGGCGTTCGCGCAGGATGCGCTGCGAAACGGAGACATCCGTGCTCATGAGGACGCTGTGCGCCAGTTCGTCGCAGAAGCGGGCGTCCAGACGGCGGATCATGTGTTTCATGCCGGAGATGAAGCGCGGCGATGCGGATACCGAATCCACCCCCATGCCCAGCAGGATGGCCAGACCGTAGGGGTCGGCCGCCAGTTCGCCGCAGACGGACACGCCGATGCCCTCGCGGTGGGCGGCGTCAATGACGCGCTTGAGGGAACGAACCACGGCCGGATGCAGGGCCTCGGCCAGATGGGCCACATGGGCGTTGTTGCGGTCAATGGCAATGAGATAATGGATCAGGTCATTGGTGCCGATGCTGAAAAAGTCGCATTCCCGGGCCAGCGTGTCCGCAATGAGCACGGCGGAAGGGGTTTCCACCATGATGCCCAGCGGCAGCTTGTCCGCGTGGGGCAGGCCCTCGGCCTGCAACTGCTGATGCAGTTCCTGCATGATGCGGCGCACGGCCAGAATTTCTTCCCGGCCGGAAATCATGGGCAGCATGATGGCGACATTTCCCGTCACCCCCGCCCGCATGAGCGCTCGCAACTGGGTGCGGAAAATGCGCTGATGCCGCAGGCAGAAGCGGATGCCGCGCAGTCCCAGGGCGGGATTGGGTTCGCGCAGGGCCTCCTGGGCGGGCAGCATCTTGTCCGCGCCGCAGTCAAGGGTGCGGAAGACCACCCGTTCCGGGGCAATCTTGCGCGCCACGCCCGCGTATTCCGCAAAAAGGGCTTCCTCGTCGGGCAGGTTTTCCCGCAGGAAGGAAAATTCGGTACGGTAAAGGCCGACGCCGTCCGCCCCGGTGGCCTCCAGCTCGTCCACTTCTTCGGGACGCTCCAGATTGGCCTGTACGGCAGTCCGCACGCCGTCGGTCATCTCGGCGGGCCAGCGGGCTTCCCTGCGGGTGCGGTTTTCCCAGGCACGGTACTCCGCGCGGCGGCTTTCGTACTGCTTGATGTCCTTTTCGTCGGGATCAAGCAGGATGCAGCCCTTGAGACCGTCCACAATGACCCGGTCCCCGTGCAGGGCCGTATTGAGCAGGCCGGTCACGCCCACCAGAGCCGGGATATGCAGTCCCCGCGACAGGATGGCCGTGTGCGAGGTGGGCCCGCCCTCGGCCGTGACCACGGCCTGTATGCCCTTGAAGTCCATTTCCATGACATCGGCCGGGGAAAGGTCTTCGGCAGCCAGGATGGCGGCTTCCATTTCCTCGTTTTCCGTCCCGGCGAGGCAGGCCCGCAGGCGCAGGCCCACGGCCCGGATGTCCTGAGCGCGATCCCGCAGGTAGGGATTGTCCATCCTGCGGAAGATGTCGCACAGCTCTTCCACCGTGTTTTCCAGTGCCCACGAGGCGCAGATCAGGTCCTTTTCAATGGCCTTGCCCGCCTTGTCCAGCAGCTTGGGATCGCGGGCAAGCTCGATCTGGGCGGCGATGACCTCCCGGTATTCGGCCATGTCGTCGGGAACCTTGTCCATGGCTTCGCGCAGGGCCTCGCGCACGCTGGAGGCCGCATCGCGCAGCATGGACTGTTCCTTGGCGATTTCGCGCGGGCTGATGCGGCGATGCTCGATGAGGCGGGTATTGTGCTTGAAGCGCAATTCGCCGATGGCAATGCCGGGGGAAACCGGAGTTCCGAAAAGGAGCGCGCGCGGCATGGTCAGTCTCGCAGGCCGTCAAGGCAGTTTGCCAGGGCTTCCAGCGCCTGCCGGGCGTCGTCGCCGCTGGCCAGCAGGGTGATGTGGGATTCCTCAGGCAGGGCCAGAGAAAGGAGGTCCAGCATGCTTTTGGCATCGGCGCTGGCATCATCGCTGCGCAGGCTGATGTCGGCCGTGAAGCGCTGGGCCTCCTGCGCCAGTCGGGCCGCAGGCCGGGCATGCAGCCCCCCCCTCATGCGCAGGGTAAGGGGAAGGGCAAGACCTTCCGGAGTTTCCTCGATGCTCATGTTCATGGTGTCACCGTCCTGTGGCGTCCTCCTCGCAGGAGGGGCAACCGTATCTTATACGCCCAAAAGGCGTTCGTCCATGAAAATCAGCGTGCAGAGCAACGCCAGCCAGAGAATGATGCGCGGCAG
>CALVGJ010000109.1 GCA_944327045.1 uncultured Desulfovibrio sp. | reverse complement strand
CCCGTCACCGTGGAAGAGGAACGCACCGTCGGCCCGTCGCTGGGCCAGGAATCCATCGACAGCGGCGTCCGGGCCGCCGTGGTGGGCGCGGCTGCGGTTGTGATTTTCATGGCCTTCTACTACGGATTGAGCGGCGTCATCGCCGACGTGATGCTGCTCTTCACCATGCTCATCATCATGGCGGGCATGGCCGCCTTCGGCGCGACGCTCACCCTGCCGGGCATTGCAGGCATCGTGCTGACCATCGGCATGGCCGTGGACGCCAACGTGCTCATTTACGAGCGCATACGCGAGGAACTGCGGCACGGGCTCACGCCGCTGGCGGCGGTCAGGGCCGGCTTTGAACGCGCCACCATTTCCATCACCGACTCCAACCTGACGACCATCATCGCCACGATCATCCTCTACCAGTTCGGCACAGGGCCCATCCGCGGCTTCGCGGTGACGCTTTCGCTGGGTATTCTGGCTTCCATGTTCACGGCGATCTTTGTGTCGCGCGCCGTCTTCGAGTACTGGGCGCGCAAGTGCGGCCCCAAGGGCATCAGCATCTAGGGCCGGGAGGAACGCACATGGCTTTTGCATTCATCAAGCATGATACGCATATCGATTTCATCGGCAAGCGGCACATCGCCTATGCCGTTTCCGCGCTGCTTCTGCTGGTGGGTCTGGTCTCCGCCCTCTGGGGCAACGGACTGCGCCTCGGCATCGACTTTGCCGGCGGTGTGGTGGCACAGGTGCAGTTTGCCCGGCCCGTCCAGGATGAGGCACTCAAGAAAAGCCTGACCGCCACCGACCTGCCCGGCGTGTCCACCCAGCGGTACGGCGACGACGGCCGCCAGTACCTGTTGCGCGTCGCCACGGCCGAGGACGGCAGCTCCTCCACCCTGCGCACCGGCATTCTGGATGCCCTGCATGCGGCATTCCCCGACAATCAGGTGGAAATTCAGCGTTTTGAGGTTGTCGGCCCCAAAGTGGGCGACGATCTGACCAACAAGGCCCTGGCCGCGCTCTATTATGCGGTGCTGCTCATGGCGGTCTACATCTCCGGCCGTTTCGAGCAGCGCTGGATGGCGGGCATCATCATGGCCGCCGTACTCTGGGGCAGCATGTACGTCGTGGGCATGACGGGTCTCGGCATGGGCTGGCTGGTGCTGGCCGCACTGGCGGTCACGGTGGTCATCTGCTTTGTGCTCAAGCTCAACTTCGCGCTCGGCTCCGTGGTGGGCCTGCTGCATGACGTATTCATCACCGCGGGGCTGCTTTCCCTGCTTGATGTGGAAATCGACCTCAACGTCATGGCCGCCCTGCTGACCCTCATCGGCTACTCGCTCAACGATACCATTATCGTCTACGACCGCCTGCGGGAAAACCTGCGGGCCGCACCCGACGAAAAACTGGAGGAACTCATCAACCGCAGCGTGAACCAGACGCTCTCACGCACCATCCTCACCAGCGGTACGACCTTCATCGCCACCCTGGCCCTCTATCTGCTGGGCGGCGGCGTTATCCACGACTTTGCCCTGACCATGCTTATCGGCGTGTTCGTGGGAACGGCCTCCTCCATCTACGTCTCCTCGGCCGTTCTGCTGGCCCTGGGGGATACGGAGCTCTATGTCCGGCAGCAGCAGAAGCCGGAATACGAAAAGCCGGGCGAGCACGGCATCGTGTAAAAAGATAGGTTTCAGAGGCGCTCTGCTCCGGGGGAAGAGGCCCCACCGTTCTCCTCCTCCAGTGCGCTTTTGCCGATACGGAGCCGCACACAGCACAAGCAGAGCAACGCTCCTTTTCCTATCCCGAAAGCGGGACTAGAGCATTTTCCCTTTGAAAAAGGCAAAATGCGAGGCGGCGGCACAGCGCCGCCCGGCCCAAAGTGAGCGGAAAAGCCGCGTTTTTTCCGCGAAACGACAGGCCGTATGGTTTGAAACGCAAAGCGTTTCAAACTGAAAATCCTCCATGAAAAAACCGGGCTCCGGCGTATGCCGGAACCCGGTTTTTTTTTTCGATAGCGTGTTCTGCCGTTGAAAAAGGAAAAGCGCTCAGACGCCGGGATGGTGGCAGCGCACCCGCCAGCCCTCCTCGAGCGTCCGCCAGTCCGGGGCCTCACTGCGGCAGGCATCCGTGGCGCGCGCGCAGCGTGGATGAAAGGCGCAGCCCGGCGGCGGGGCCAGCGGGCTGGGCAGCTCGTCGCAGGAGGATGAAGGTGTCAGGGTCAGACCGTCCGCCGTGGGCATGGCGGCCACCAGCGCCTGCGTATACGGATGGGCGGGCGTGCGCAGCAGACGTTCACGAGGCCCCTCCTCCACCAGCCGTCCCAGATACATGACCGCCACACGCGGGCACATGAAGCTGACCACCGCCAGATCATGCGAAATGAAGAGATAGGCCGGGCCGAAATCCTCCTGCACGTCCCGCAGCAGGTTGAGCACCTGCGCCTGTACCGAGGCATCCAGCGCCGAGACGGGCTCGTCACAGACAACGACGTCCGGCCGCGTGATCAGGGCGCGCGCCACGGCGATACGCTGCCGCTGTCCCCCGGAAAACTCGTGCGGATAGCGACGTTCCAGCCCCGCCAATCCCACGCGGGAAAACATGTCCGCCACCCGGGCCTCGCGATCGGCCCGGCTCAGGCTCTGGTCCCGCCGCAGCGGTTCCTCCACCGACGTGCCCACCCGCCAGCGGGGATTGAGGGAGGAAAAGGGGTCCTGAAAGACCATCTGCACACGACCGGCCGCCGTACTGCGCGGCCCGGCCGGGGGCAGCGGCTGCCCGTCAAGGAGCACTTCCCCCTCGCTCGGCGGCAGCAGGCCGCAGGCCATGCGCCCGAGCGTGGACTTCCCGCAACCGGATTCCCCTACCAGACCGAGGCTCTCCCCGGCCCGCAGCGTCAGGTCCACGCCGGCCACGGCCGTCAGCAGGGCGCGCTCGGCCCAGAGACCGCGCCGCACGGCAAAGCGCCGCCAGACATTGCGCAGACGCAGCAGCGGTTCCCCGCTCATGACAGCGATCCTTCCGACGATACCTGCGCGCTGGCAAAGGTCGCCATATCATTAAAGATGGCCGCAGCGCAGCGCAGCAGGTGGTAGCCCACGGCAGCGCCCGTCCCCTCGCCGAGGCGCATGTCCAGATGCAGCAGCGGCCCCCCCGCGCCAAGGCGGGAAACCGCGGGCACATGGCCCGGCTCGGCGGAAGCGTGCGCCAGAAACGCGTAGTCGGCCAGCGTGGGGCAGATGCGTTCCGCCGCGGCATAGGCCGCACTGCAGATGAAGCCGTCCACCAGTACGGGCAGGCGGCAGGCGGCGGCTCCCAGCATGATGCCGGCCATGATCGTCAGCTCGAAACCGCCTACGGCCGCCAGAACGGCCAGCGGATCGGCATGGGCATGGGCGGCGGGATCAAGACCGTTGACGGCAAGGGCCGTCCGCACCACCTCCGCCTTGCGGGCGATCATGGCGCTGTCGGCTCCGGCTCCGGGGCCCACGGCCTGCTCCGGCGCAAAGCCCAGCAGGGCGCAATTGACGGCCGCCGCGGCCGTGCTGTTGCCGATGCCCATTTCGCCCGTGGCAAAGCAGGCATAGCCCTGCGCGGCCAGCTCGCGCACCAGCGTCACGCCACGCCGCAGGCCCTCGAGGCAGGTTTCCCGCGACATGGCCGGGCCGCGGCTCATATCCGCCGTGCCGTCGCCGAGGCGCAGATCGATGAGCTGGGGATGCGGCGCATACGGGCCGCCCGCGCAACCGGCGTCCACCACGCGCAGGTCCATGCCGGAGGTACGACTCAGGACGTTGACGCCCGCGCCGCCCGCGCAGAAGTTGGCCACCATCTGCCTGGTCACGATCTGCGGACAGGGGGAAATGCCCTGCGCCGTCACCCCGTGATCCCCGGCCACGGTCAGCATCATGGCCGGACTGACGCTCAGGGGGCGGACTTCGGGGCGCATGGCCGCCAGACGCCGGGCCAGCTCCTCGAGACGGCCCAGACTGCCGCGCGGTTTGGTAAGCTGATCAAGATGTGCTTGTGCGGCTTCCAGCGCCGCCGTTTCCACAGGAACAATCCGCAGGCCGGGAAGAATTTCCTCAAGCCGGGAACAGGAAGAAGTTTCGTTGTGCATTTGCCTGTGTTAGCCTTTTGGCGGCAGGGGCGCAAGCGCCGCCCGGGCGGCTCTTTACGACCATGTCGCAAGAGGCTATGCAGAAACGGCAAACCGGAATGCCGCACGGCATTCCGCAAGGAGAACACATGAACATGACACGTTTTTTTCGTGGTGGCGCGCGTGTGCTGCTGCCGGTCTGCCTGCTGCTTTTCAGCTGTCCCGTGCCGGCGTCCGCCGCGCCGGTTGCCGCCATCCCGGAGGGCAGCCCCCGCCTGACGCCCGTGGTGCGGGCCGTACAGCTTGCCGCGCCCGCCGTGGTCAACATCACGAGCACCAGCGTCATTGATGCCGGGCCGCGCGCCATGAGCCCGCTGGAACAGTTTTTCGGGCCGGGCTTTCAGCCTTTCGGCAATATGCCCCCCGCCCGACGGCAAAAGCGGGTCAGCCTCGGCTCCGGCGTCATCGTGGACGGCAGCCGCGGTTATGTGCTCACCAATGCCCATGTCATTTCCGGGGGCGGCGAAGTCACGATCAATTTGCTGGACGGTCGCGAATTTCCGGCAATCGTCCGGGGAGCGGACCCGGATTTCGACATTGCCGTGCTGGAAATACAGGGGCCGCACAACCTGCCCTCCCTCTTCCCCGCCACGGCCGCCGATCTCATGCCCGGCGAAACCGTCATTGCCATCGGCAATCCCTTCGGCTTCAATCATACGGTCACCACGGGCGTCGTCTCCGCGCTGGGCCGTTCCATCCGCAGCGAAAGCGGATTCTTCACCGACCTTATCCAGACGGACGCGGCCATCAATCCCGGCAACAGCGGCGGCCCGCTGCTGGACCTGGAAGGCCGCCTCGTGGGTATCAATACCGCCGTGCACGCCAAGGGGGCGGGCATCGGCTTTGCCATACCCATCCACAAGGCCCTGCGCGTCATGGACAATCTGATGGATCACGGCAAGCGCGCGCCCCTCTGGCTGGGCCTGCATGTGGAAAATCTGGATCAGCGCATGGCGCAGGCGCTGGGCCTGCGCGAGGTGCGCGGTCTGCTCGTGGCCCAGGTTTATGCCCGCACGCCCGCGGCCCTCGCCGGTCTGGAACCCGGTGACGTCATCGAGAGCATCAACGGTGTGGTGCTCGACGACCGGGGCGACTATCTGAACCTGCTGCGCAATCAGCTTCCCGGCGAACCGCTTCGCCTTGTGGTGCAGCGGGCGGGCGGACGGCAGGAGCTGCAGCTTGCGCCGGTGGAATTTGACGATGCCACAGCACGGCGCATCATGGAATCCCGCTGGGGATTCACGTTGCAGTCGGCGGGCGGCAGGCTGGTGGTGGCCTCCGTGCAGCCGAACGGCCCGGCCAATTTCCTGCGGCGGGGGGATGTGCTGGCCGGTATCGGCGGCAAGGCGCTGCGCTCGCAGGAAGAGTTTCTGCAACTCTTCCGGCAGCTGCGTCTTGCCGGACAGGTCCTCCTGCAGGTGGAGCGCGGCGGCCGCCTGTATTACGCACGCCTGCTGCCGTAGGCGATTACGCACCCAAGGGCCCGCCCCGCCGGGAAGCGGGGCGAAAAATGCCCCCCGCCCCTTGACAGGGAACAGGGGGGAAAGCTATCCATGCCAGAGCGGCCGCGGGTCGCAAAAACCGCTGAAACATCCGTTTCAAATCTGGAGGACTCAAATGGGCTACAATGTGACTGTTGATGCTGACAAGTGCGTGGGCTGTGGCGAATGCGTGGACGTGTGCCCCGTGGAAGTGTACGAAATCAAAGACGGCAAGTCCGAACCTTCCAATGCCGAAGAATGCCTCGGCTGCGAATCCTGCGTGGAAGTGTGCGAACATAGCGCCATCACCGTGGAAGAAAACTAGGCAGTAAGGGGCGCATTGCGCTCCTCTCCTTTGTGCCGCCGGGCGCTTCCGCGTCTGGCGGCATTTTTGCATACCTTCCGGGAAACGCCATGATACCAGATCTCACCCCCATTTTTCAGCAATACGAGGCCCTGCGCGCACAGGCGGACGCGGTATTTGCCACCGTCCGCAACCAGTTCCCCCAGTGTGTCGCCTGTAAGGAAGGCTGCAGCGACTGCTGCCATGCGCTTTTCGATCTCTCGCTGGTGGAAGCCATGTACCTCAACAGGGCCTTTCAGGAGCATTTCGGCTACGGGCCGGAACGCTCGGCCATCCTGGAACGCGCCTCCGAGACGGACAGGCAGCTCACCCGCCTGAAGCGGGACCTTTTCCGCGAGGAAAAGGCGGGCAAGAGCGCCGGGGACATCATGGCCGAAGCCGCGCGCGTCAAGTCGCGCTGCCCCCTGCTGGGCGATGACGACCGCTGCCTCATGTACGACGCCCGCCCCATCACCTGCCGCATCTACGGCGTGCCCACCTCCATTGCCGGTGAGGGCCATGTCTGCGGCTTCGCCGCCTTCGAGAAGGGGCAGAAATACCCTACCGTCCATCTGGACAGGATTCAGGGCCAGCTTGCCAATCTGAGCCGTGCCATCGCCGACGCCGTGGAAAGCCGCTTCAAGGAGCTGCACGACGTGTATGTGCCGCTGTCCATGGCGCTGCTGACCCGTTATGATGAAGCCTATCTGGGCATCGGCCCGGCCAGGCGCGAGGACTAGTCCATGCCATCCGTACTTGGTTCCATCCCCGCCACGGTCTTCCGTGACGGCACGCCGCAAAAGCTCACCGAAGCCGAGGAACAGCAAAAGCGCGAAATTTATGAAAAGATGAATCCGCGCCGCCGCAAGTTTGTGGACAGAATCGGCTACGACAACTGGGACCCCTTCCAGAAGCCCAATGACCCGCTGGACCTGCGCATGGACGTCAGCAAGCGCACCACGCAGCAGCTGGTCCGCGAATTCCTTCAGGAAGCGGGCAAGAAGGGGCATTACAGCAACGACTACGGACGCGGCGCGCTGGAGTGCGCGCTGGGTGTGGTCAACCGGGACGAAAAATATCTGGGCATTCTGGATTTCTGTCTCTGGTACCACGATCTTCTGAAAAAAGAGGGCCACCTTTCATGAAAAAAAGCTATGACGACATCGACGAATACATCGCCGACCTCAAGGCCGAAATTGACGCCAACGACCAGTGCGCCACCCACTATTACAATCTGGGGCTGGCCCTGTTGAGCAAGCGGGACTTTGTGGGGGCCGAGGGCGCCTTCCTGGATGCCGTGCGCAATTCTCCCCATCTGGCGGAAGCCTATGTGCAGCTCGGCGGCATCTGCCTGGAACGCGGCGACCTTGAAGGCTGCCTGCGCTACAACGAGGAGGCCGCCAACTGCCGTGCCAAGTTCCCCGTGCCGTGGAGCAACATTGCCTTCGTGCATCTGCAGCGCGGCGAGCCGGACAAGGCTATCGCGGCCCTGAACAAGGCCCTCAAGTGGGATCCCGATTTCCTGCAGGCCAGAAACGCCCTGGCCACCGCCCATTACATGAAGGCCGAATGGGATACCTGCGAAAAACTGTGCAAGGAAATCATCGCCAAGGAACCCGCCTTTGCCCCGGCCTGGAACAATCTTGCCCTTGCCCAGTTTGAGCAGGGCAATTACGCCGCCGCGCGGGAATCGGTGAAGGAAGCCCAGCGCCTCGGCTTCGAGGTGCCGGAAGGCTTTCTGGAAGAACTGACCTTGCAGGGCGTTTAGGGCCTGTTAACACTATTCGCTGCTGTTGGGGGGAAGGGAACCCCTCGCTCCGCTGTCGATGCCTGTAAGACTCCTTTGTCGCCTAACAGGCACGGCATGCGGCCGCCTTTCGGTCGCTCCCCTTCCCCCCAAGCCCCTCCATCCCTTCCCCAGCGCGCTTTTAGAGCAATTCCACATTGAAAATGTAGATTGCTCTGGTAGTCGCGAGAGCGATTACCCGCAACCGAACACATGGAAAAACCACGTTTTTTCCGTGGTGTGAGGGCAGCGTCAGCAGGGAAATTGGACACAATTTCCATGCGAATCCGCTCTAGAGCATTTTGCCTTTGAAAAAGGCAAAATGCTGCCGTATGGTTTGAAACGCAAAGCGTTTCAAACTGAAAATGCTCTATTGACGACGCGCCGTGCAGGCAATCCGCTATTTCGCCACAAGCCCGCCGTCCGCAAGATACAAACCGCCTGTCATGAAGCTTGCCGCATCACTGGCCAGAAAGAATATCAGTTCCGCCACTTCCGAAGCCTCCCCCACTCGTCCCAGAGGATACTGCTCCGCTTCGGCTTGCCAGTAGGCGTCCACACGTCCCCCGTGTGTAATATCCGCAAACTTCTGGAAAAGGGATTCCGTCAACGGCGTTCTGATGGTTCCCGCACAGACGGCATTGACCCGTATCCCGCGAGGGCCCAGGTCAATGGCCAGACTTCTGGCAATCTGCCCGATGGCGCCCTTGGTGAGGCCGTACCCGAAACTGTTGGCCTTGCCGACATAGCACTGATCCGAGGCATTGATGACGACGCTCCCTCCCCGCTTGAGGCAGGGAACGGCAATCCGCAACGTATTGACCGTGCCCCGGATATTGACGTCAATCATCATGTCCAGTTCTTCATCGCTGATGTCCAGCAACGTATTGCAGCGGTGGATACCCGCATTGGCGACGATGCCGTCGATGCCGCCAAACGCCTCGCCGGTCTTGGTCACGGCCTTTTCCAAATCCGCCTTGTTTCGCGTGTCACCGGCAAGAAAAAGGACATTTTCCAGCTCTTCCGCTGTTTTCCTTCCTGCATCGGCATTCACGTCCATAAACGCGACATTCCAGCCGGAATCATGAAACTTGCGTACACAAGCATTACCGATTCCGGTTGATCCGCCTGTAATAAAAACTGTCTTGCGCATCATGCTCTCCCTGTTCATGTTTGCAAGGCGCTGGAATCTGCGGAAAAATCCAGTAGAAAACATGTCCTTCAAACACGATTTCCAGCGCCGTAACAACAGTGTATACAAGTATTAGGAAGAATTTTTACACAAAAAGTCAATATAAAACAGGCTTCATGCAACGCTTTTCCTTGAAAATAAAAAAGGAAAATCACATAAATGTGGTCATGCGAGAATTGCCGTTCACAGCTTCCGCATATGATTTTACCAGGAAATACAGAAGCCTCGGTAACAAAAAAGAAGAGCCCTCCCTTTTCCGTGGAACGACTGTCCACGGCGGCATGAAAAAATTCCGGCAGGAAGCGCTTCCGGAGTGACGTCGCGTGCTGGCGGCGCATACTTCACACGCTCCGCCTGTTACACAGCCTGAGCGCGACGGTTCTCCCGCATGTATGCGCGAAGGGGCATTTTTCCGACTTCCCCGGCGGGAAGAAAATTCCTCCCCCTTAGGCATGTTCCTTGCATATTTCTGCATGCGGCGTGATTTGCCGCCCCGTCTTCTGGAGCCCCATCTGAAGGAGATTCCGTATGGATATGCAGATTCGTTTCCGCAATAACGACCTTGGCCCGTACATGCCCACGCATCAGGAGCGCATGAACAGCATGCTGTCTGCCGGACAGACGGCCTCTTCCGCCGCGCCGGAACTGACGCAGCGCCCCGTGGAAACCCCGCACCTGCTCAACAACGATGAGTTGCAGCAGACCCTGCAGCAGGTTGAAGCGCAGGCCGCACAGCAGAATGAACAGATGATGCAGGCCCATAGCGGCCTCAATGAGCAGCGCGTGGCGCGCCTGCTTGGCCTGCTGGATTAGAGCAATTCCACATTGAAAATGTGGATTGCTCTGGTAGTCGCGAGAACGACTACCAGCAACCGAACACACGGAAAAACCATGCTTTTTTCCGTGGTGTGAGGGCAGCGTCAGCAGGGAAATTGGACACAATTTTCCTGCGAATCCGCTCTAGGGTCTGTTGACACTGTCCACGGCTTATTTGTGAGGGAAGGGAAAGTCCCTGCTCGCTGTCGATGCCTGTAAGGCTCGCGAGTTGCCTTACAGGCATCGACAGCGAAGCTCCTGAGCCTGGACGCGTTGCCGGTGAAAAAGGCTGCTCACGAGGCGACGGCAGATCACCGTCGGGCATAACGTGAGCAAAAAAGCGCTTTTTTTTCCGCGAAACGACAGGGCGTATGGGGAAACGCCTTGCGTATCACCCGGGAAATGCCCCAAGGCGTACCAGCACAAATTTTTATAAATGATTTCAAAAAAAATAAGAGAACTACGCTGTACACACTCCGCCTGCCTCTGGGGGCGGGAGTGTCTCGTCTCCCTGACTCTTCCCCCAAACAGGAAACGAATAGGGTTACAGGCCCTAAGGCGCAGCAGGCGTCACGGTACAGCGCACAAGCAGCGCCGCCCCGCCCAACAGTGTCCGACGCGACAGGCAGCGCAATCCCGCCGTGTACAGACAGCCCTCCAGCCCGCCGTGCGCCAACCAGTCGCGCCCGGCAGCCGACGTCCTTCCCCAGGGCCGCAAGCCCGGCAGCGCACGAGCGGCGCAGGCTGCGGCAAGCCCCAGATTGCGCTCGGCAGGCACGAACTCCGCCAGCCACAACTCCCGACAAGCACAGGCGCAGGCCCTTGCCACGGCACAGGCTACCGCAAACGGCAGCATGTGCAGCGTATAGCCCAGCCGCAGCAGGGGCAGGCCTCCTGCCGGCATGCGCAACAGGATATCCGGTGCGGGCAGAGCATCCGCTTCGCCGCCTTCCGGCCAGGGTACCCGGGAGCACAAAAAACGGCGCATGCACCCTCCCGGATACTGCGCCTCTCCCCACCCTCCTCCGGCGGAGGATGCGGCACGGGCCGCCAGTTCGTTGTAAAAGGCTGGCGGCAGGATTTCGGCAACCAGCCTCACGCGGCGCCGTCCGAGGACATGCTTTCCCGGCGGACAGTCTCCAGACGCCGCAGCAGGCAGGCGCGTGCGGCGGCATAGGGGCCCTTTTGCGGCAAATCCGCTATGAGCCGCAGGGCATGGGGACTTTCGGCAAAAAGACGCCGACTGCACGCAAAATGCATGTCGTCAAGCCAGGTTCCCAGCAGTACGCGAAAATCGTTCACGCTTCGCAAGTCCGCGTACGCGGCGACGCGGCCCCGCAGGGCATCTTCCAGCACCTTTTCGCTCACCTTGTCCGCCGCATCCGGCAGATTCAGCACCACCGTGGGACAGTAGGGACGCGGCCCGGACAAATGCTCATCCATGACCCGCAGAATATCCAGCTTGTCCGCATCGCGCACGACCTCGGTGACGCAGGCCGCATCGGCAGGCAGAGCCGCGGGCAGGGCATAACGGTTATGCATGGCCACGGCTGCCAGCACCAGCCGCCGGACAGGCACGGCCTCATGCGCAAGGCAGCCCTCCCGCTTGAGGATGCACGCCCCCCACAGCCCATGATTGCGGGATTCTCCGTCACGAAACGTGCCATAGCGCAGGTACTGCTCAAAACGGGCCACATCGTGATACAGGGCAGCCAGCAGACAGGCGCGGCTGATCCGCGGGGAAAATTTTTCTTTCCGCACAATGCTTCCGGCATGCCCGAGCACGGCAAGCGTATGCTTTTCCTTGAGACGCATGGGGCCGTCATCCCCCTCACAACGGTCATATTGGCGCCCCGCATAGGCGGCAAACCATTTTACATGAGGCAGGATATCTCCGGCTTCCGGCAATGTTATCGCTTCCATGTCATGGCTATACGCCCCGCCGACAGCGGAGGCAAGGATGTCCCGGCGGCTCCTTTGCCGGAGCGGATTTGGACGCACAGCATAGAGCGTTTTGCCGTGAAAAAGGCAAAACGTGAGGCGGCAGCACAGCGCCGCCCGGCACAAGGTGAAAGGGGGAAAATTCCCCGCGAATGCGTCAGGTCCTGTCGCGGTGCTTATCCAGTTGCCAGCGCGTAAGCGCATTGGCGATGCAGCGGCGGGAATCCTTCGCCACGGCGTAGAGATGTTCCAGCGTGGCGCTCATGTCGCTGCGGGCCGAATGTCCCGCCGAAGGGCAGACATTGGCCCAGATGGGCAACTCCCATTGCTGGGCGGCCTTGCGAATATATTTCTTTTCCACGAGCAGCAGCGGACGAATGAGCCGCAGCTTGCCGCCGAAAAAGGGCTCGTTCATGCTCATGCCGTCCACACGGCCGTTGCGACAGAGATTGAGGAAAAACGTCTCCACAAGATCGTCGGCGTTGTGTCCCAACGCCAGGTGAGTCAGGCGGTAGCGGGAGCAAAGCTCGAAAAGTCGCTTGCGGCGCAGCCAGGCGCAGCGAAAGCAGGGGGAACGCCGCTGGTTCTCCTCGGAATGGGCATGAGGACCGTAGTCCGTCACTTCCAGATGGGAGGCGATGCCGTGCCGCGCCAGCCACGGCAGGAGAGCCGCATGACTATGCGGGTCAAAGCCCGGATTGAGGTGAATGGCCATGAGCTCGAAGCGAAAGGGCACAATCCCCTGCCGGATATGCAGGCTCTTGAGCAGGACAAAACTGTCCACACCGCCGGAGACGGCCACGCCCACCCGGCAGCCCGGCCAGAGCATGCCCGCCTGCTGCATGGCCTTGCCCGCGCTCTTGACGCAGACCTCCTGAGCATACGATCGTTTCTCGCGCATATTTCCCCTTGGCTGCGGGAGGTTCCCGCAGGGCGGCATGTCGCACGAAGGCCCGGCCCGCGTCAAGGGGGACGGTACATAAGGGAACCTCGTCCATTCCCGTTGTGCACCCTGCGGCATTCCACGTTCTCTTCAAAAAGAACGGCGAATATACTGACCGCACGCCACAGCAGAAGAGGCCGGGTCGCTTGAGCATTTTGCCTTTGAAAAAGGCGGGATGCGAGGCGGCGGCACAGCGTCGCCCAGCCCAAGGAGAACGGAAAAACCGCGTTTTTTCCGCGAAACGACAGGCCGTACGGAGTGAAATGCAAAGCGTTTCACTCTGAACATGCTCTTGAAGGAGCTCGACATGCGTCCGGGCATCCGGCACGGACATAAAAAAACCCCGCGAAAACGCAGGGTAAATTTCTGGGGCGAAAGAAGGGGCTTGAACCCTCGGCCACCTGGGCCACAACCAGGTGCTCTACCAACTGAGCTACTTCCGCCGTGCGAGAAAGAGGTATAGCCCAGTTGGCCAAACTTGGCAAGAAAAATTTTTACGCTATGCGGCATCTGGATTTTTTCTAGAAAAAGCACTAGGGTGAAGTTACCGGCGGTTGCGCCGGAAGACTGTCCTCCGCCTTCGGGATCAGCGGGACGGAAAGCGATCGACATACAGTAAGACTAGGCCTTTTTCAGCGGGACAATATGGATAAGCTCATCATTGAAGGCGGCGTCAGGCTGCAGGGAACCATTGCCGTCAACGGCTCCAAAAATGCCGCTTTGCCCATATTGTTCGCGGCCATTCTGCTTGACGGCCCGGCCCGGCTTGAGAATGTGCCGGATTTGCGCGACATCCACACCACGCTGCACCTGCTGAACGTACTGGGCTGCGCCTGCGAGTACGCCGACCATCAGGCGGAAATCAGGCCCGATCAACTGCATGCCGAGGCTCCTTATGATCTGGTCAAGACCATGCGGGCGTCCGTGCTGTGTCTGGGGCCCCTGCTGGCCCGCATAGGCAGGGCGCGCGTGGCGCTCCCGGGCGGTTGCGCCATCGGGGCGCGTCCCGTGGATCAGCACCTCAAGGGGCTTGAGCTCATGGGCGCGCATTTTGAGCTGGCGGAAGGCTACATCATGGGGAGTTGCCGCCGTCTGCACGGAGCGCACATCACGTTTGACATGCCTACCGTGGGCGGGACGGAAAATTTGCTCATGGCCGCGGTGCTGGCCGAAGGGGAAACCCTGCTGGAAAATGCGGCGCGTGAGCCGGAAGTGGTGGACCTGGCGCGTTTTCTGCGCACGTGCGGCGCGCAGATTGAAGGCGAGGGCACCAGCAGCATTCGTATTCGCGGCGTCAGCTCATTGCACGGCACAACGTACAGCATCATGCCCGACCGCATTGAAGCCGGCACCTTTCTTGCTGCGGCGGGCATTACGGACGGGGATTTGCTGCTTGCCAACTGTCCCTATGAGGAATTGGAGGCCGTCATCCTCAAGCTCACCGGCATGGGCATGGAAATCAGCAGAACGCCCGAAGGCGTGCGGGCACGCTGCCGCCACCCTCTGCGCGGCACGGATGTCAGAACGCAGCCCTACCCGGGCTTTCCGACGGACATGCAGGCGCAGATCATGGCCCTCATGTGTCTGGCTGAAGGTGCCGGCATGGTGGAAGAAAGCATTTTTGAGAATCGCTTCATGCATGTGCAGGAGCTGGCCCGCATGGGCGCGGATATCAGGATATCCGGGCATACGGCCATGGTGCGCGGTGTGGATCACCTTATCGGCGCGCCGGTCATGGCCTCCGACCTGCGGGCAAGCGCCTCGCTGGTGCTTGCCGGACTGGCGGCGCGGGGCACGACGCAGGTGCAGCGCATTTACCATCTCGACCGGGGTTACGAGCGTATCGAGGACAAGCTCGGCGCTGTGGGCGCACGCATTCGCCGCGCGCCGGAGAATGCCTGAACCGGAGAATATCCGTTCACGGAAGGCGACGCCGGAAAATAAAGCCGAGCCCCGATGAACGATGATGGCTGCAACGGAGTGTTTTGCTTCCCCGTGGGGCAAGCACGGAGCCAGAAGGAGAAAAAGCGTGCGTCTGATATGCTGTGTGCTGTTGCTGCTGACGGTATTGCCGCTTTCCGGCTGCGGATACAGTGCCTATGGCCTGTATGACGACAAGCGGCTCATGGATACCATTACCGATGACAAGGGCATTGCCACAGCCATCAAGACCGACCTGCTGAACAACAGCTTCAGTCAGGGCTGGGGAACGGCGGTGTACTGCTACTACGGACATGTGTTCCTGGTGGGAGAAGTGCCGCAGAACATGCGCGACAAGGCCGTCACCATTGCCCGCCGCCATCAGGGGGTGCGCTCGGTCACCACGCACTGGTTTTCCCCGGCCACAAGCGGGACAAGCAATCTTGTCCTGTCGGCCAAACTGCGCACGGCCCTTATCAGCAAGGGCAAGCTGAGCTCCACGCGTATTGATACCGAAGTCAATGCCGGACGCGTCGTGCTGCTGGGTGTGGTGGAAAATGCCGAAGAACGTGATCTGGCGCTGGATGCCGCCCGGCATGTGGAGGGCGTGACCTCGGTAAAAAGCTATCTCATGACGCCTCTCGGCGGCAATGAAGCGGCCTTGACGCCGGTAAGCGTTGACGCGGCACGGCCTGCCGGTTCGGCAAGCAAGGGGGCGCAGGGCGGCACTACTGCCGGGACTTCAGCCGAATCTCCGGCGCTCGAAGAGCGCAGTCTGTAAAGCGAACATATTTCCTTCCTTGTCAGAGCGGCAGCCTTTCCCCGGGGCTGCCGCTGACTTTTTGTCGCCATGCTGCCGGAAATGTCAAGAACGACAAGGCGCCTCGACGACCGTAACCTGAAGGCAGCCACAGATGCCGGGATGTCCGAGGGCTGTCACTGCAGCACGGAGGAGGCCATATCTTCAGGCAGAGGGAGGCTGCCGGGCTCGGCGTGCAGTAGATGGTTCTCCAGCGCCTGGAGCAGGGGCCGCAGTCCCTCTCCGCGCAGGGCGGAAACCGGCAGCGCGCCGGGAAAGCTGTCCAGCATTTCCGCCCGAACCGGCACGGGAAGGGCATCCCACTTATTGAGCAGCAGCAGGCGCGGAATATGGTGCAGCTCAAGCTCTTCCAGAATGGTTTCCACCGCCGAGAGCTGTTGCAGCATATCGGGATGCGAGGCATCGGCCACATGCAGCAGCAGGTCGGCCGATTCCAGCTCTTCCAGCGTGGCGCGAAAAGCATCCATGAGCTCTTGCGGCAGATTGCGGATAAAGCCCACCGTATCCGCCAGAATGATTTCCCGCTCAGCCGGAAAGCGCAGACGACGGGTTGTGGGATCAAGCGTGGCAAACAGCTTGTTTTCGGCCAGCACGTCGGAACGGGTCAGGCTGTTGAGCAGAGTGGACTTGCCCGCGTTGGTATAGCCCACCAGCGCGGCCAGCGGAATGCCCCGGCGCGAGCGACGACCACGGGTAAAACTGCGCTGGCGGCGGAGCTGATCCAGCTCCCTGCGCAGGCGCGCCATGCGTTCACGGCTGCGGCGGCGGTCGGTCTCCAGCTTGGTTTCTCCGGGGCCTCGCCCGCCTATGCCGCCCATGAGCCGGTCCATGGCCCGGTTTTTCCCGGTGAGCCGGGGCAGAGTATAGCGCAACTGGGCCAGTTCCACCTGAAGCTTGCCTGCGCGGGTCACCGCGTGCTGGGCAAAGATGTCCAGAATAAGCTGCGTGCGGTCCATGACCTTGCGCTCGGTAATATCGGCCAGATTGTGGAGCTGGGCCGGAGCCAGTTCGCCGTCAAAGACCAGCGAATCCGCCTGTCCCTGCAGGGCGAGCACCTCCAGCTCGGCCATCTTGCCCTTGCCGAGAATGAACTTGGGGTTCACCTGAGCCACTCGCTGCACCATGCGCCCGGCAACCTCCAGCCCCGCCGTGCGAGCCAGTTCGGCCAGTTCGTCAAGGTGCTGCTCCTGCAGGAGGCGCGGTTCCGACGAGACGGAAACAAGGATGGCCCGGGGGGCATCCGCGGCCGTCCTAGTGGCATCGCTGCGCCGGGCCAGCTCGTCTTCCAGCGCTTCGGCCGTGGCGGCAAGCTGGGCGTCGGGCTGATCCCAGGGGCGCAGAGGGGACAGACGATACGGAAGGGGCTTGCCGCCGTCGGGCGAGGGCGCGGGCGTCGGCAGCAGATGTGCCGCCTGCCATTGCACAGGGTCCCCGGCAGGGCTGACGGTCAGCACGGACACGGCATCCAGCCGCAGGAAGAGCATGTCCATAAGGTCTTCCTGACTGAGACCGTCGGGGCTGAGATGGGTATGCAGAAGGCGCAGACCGCGCAAGCGTTCCGCACCGGATCGGGCACGCGGCAGTTCGGGAATGAGAATGCTCCCCGGCTCGCCGACGATAACCATGTCCACGCGACCGCGCCTGTCGATGAGCAGGCCGATCTGCCGCCCGATGGCCCGCGAGAGCAAGGCCAGCTCCCGCGCCTGCTCAAGACCGTAGACAGCCTCCTGCGGAAAACGCCGGTGCAGCAGACGGTCGAGCGCGCGGGTCTGACTGGCCTTCAGGCCTTGCAGGTTTCCTTCAATTCTGGCGATGGCTAGGCCCCCGGACGCAGATAGGAGCTGATGAGGGAATCATAGCGCGAGGTCGCCTCAAATGCCCGCGAAGCCATCATTTGCCGGAATTCCAGCCCCACCTGCATGTTGTTGGCTTCCATCTCTTCCTGAGCGCGGGCGTACCACTGGGTGCCGGGCAGCACGAGAATGCTGTGGAAGTTCTTGGCCGCGGCGCGAATCATGCAGGGGCCGCCGATGTCGATTTCCTCCACGGCCTGCTCCAGCGAGAGCTTGCGCTCCACAGCACCAGCAAAATCGTAGAGATTCACGCAGACGAGATCAAAGGGACGAATGCCCTTTTCCGCCAGCGTGGCCAGATGGTCGGGATTGTCCTTGCTGGCCAGAATGCCGGCATGGATTTTGGGATGCAGGGTCTTGACCCGTCCGTCGAGAATTTCGGGGAAACCGGTGACGGAACTGACGGCGGTCACCGGCAGTCCGGCGGCTTCCAGCGCTTTTTGCGTACCGCCCGTGGAAACCAGTTCCACCCCGTGCGAGGAAAGGAAGCGGGCAAAATCCACCAGTCCGGTTTTGTCGGTGACACTCAGAATGGCGCGGCGAATGGGAAGCATATCCATGGACAGACTCCTCTTCTGGCAAAAATTCCCGGATGCGCATGGCAACGGGACATCGTCCGGCCGCTGCAAAAAGTACGGCGGCGTTTCGGGCTCGTGTGGGCAGTATGCCCAAAAGTGAGGTATGATGCAATGTGATTCAGGGGGGTTAGAGTATTTTCGCTTTGAAGGTGCTCGACAGGCCGCGTGAGCGGGCAGCCGCAAAGACATAAGCGCAATGTATTTGCGCTGTTACATGCCGGAGCGAGCCCGCCGGTCTCCGTCAGGTCATGGCGGACGCTGACGGCACACGGGCCTTGGCCAGACCCTCCTGATGCGCCGCAACCGGCCTCCTCGCGTCGGGCCGCCTTGCGCGGAATCGCACAGCTTTCTATAGTGCGGAAGCACAAGAAAAAGGCGGCACGTCCCGGCGGACAGGCAGGGCAGCCGGCCGGCGATCAAGGGGGACGCCTATGCGTATCAAGCTGGTTTCATGGAATGTCAACGGCTTACGCGCTGTTTCCGCCAAGGAGGAATGGCGCTGGTTCAGAGAAAACGACGCTCAGGTGGTGGCCCTGCAGGAAACCAAGGCCCAGCCGGAGCAGCTTGCTCCGGAGGTGGCCTTTCCCCAGGGCTGGCAGAGCCATTGGGCATCCAGTACGGTCAGGAAGGGCTATTCCGGCGTGGCGGTATTCAGTCGGTTGATGCCGCTTGCCGTACGGTGCGAGCTGCCGGAAGCCCAGTGGCAGGGCGAGGGGAGGCTCCTGCATTTGGAATTCGAGCACTTTCACTTTTTCAACGGCTATTTTCCCAACGGCGGCGCGGAGGAGCTGGACGAGAACGGCAAGCCCACAGGACGATTCAAGCGGGTGCCGTACAAGATGGGCTTTTTTGACGCCTTTGTGCGCTATGCCGAGGCCTGCCGCAAGCACAAGCCCATCGTGGTCTGCGGCGATTTCAACATAGCCCATCGCCCCATTGATCTGGCCCGCCCCCGGCAGAACGAAAAAAATACCGGCTTTCTGCCGGAAGAGCGCGCCTTTCTGGACAGCTTTGCCGCCCTGGGCTATGTGGATACGTTTCGCCATGTGCATGGGGACGAGGCGGGGCGCTATTCGTGGTGGTCCTACAAGACGAGGGCGCGAGAAAAGAATATCGGCTGGCGCATCGACTACTTCTTTGTTTCCGAGGAACTGAAGACGGCCATTGCCGATGCCTGGATCGAGGACGATGTCTACGGCTCGGATCATTGCCCGGTGGGGCTTGCGCTGGATATGCCGGCATAGAACGCCTTGCCTTTGAAAAAGGCAAAACGCGAGGCGGCAGCACAGCGCCGTCCGGCCCAAAGTGCGCGGAAAAAAACACGTTTTTTCCGCGAAACGAAAGGCCGTATGGTTTGAAACGCGAAGTGTTTCAAACTGAATATGCTCCAGGCAGTCCGGCGGTGCGGTCAGGCTCAGCGAGGAAGCGGCCGCCTACGGGAGAGCGGCGAATGGATCACGTCGCGTATCGGGCACACGGAGAGCGTAAGGGAGGGCCCATGAAAACCATCGGTCTGCTGGGCGGCATGCACTGGGAAAGCACGTCAGCCTATTATCATACCATCAATGCTGTTGCACGGGAGCAGCTCGGCGGCGTACATTCGGCCCCGTGTCTCATCTACAGTGTGGATTATCACCCTATCCGTCAGAGCCTCGTGGCGGGCCGCTGGGGGGATGTGGGACAGGCGCTGGCGGGGGCGGCACGCGCGCTGGAGCGCGGCGGCGCCGATTTTCTGGTGATTTGCACCAATATCATGCACAGGGTGGCGGCTCCGGTACGGGCGGCGGTGGGCATTCCCCTGCTGCATGTGGCGGATGTGGCGGCCTGCCGCCTGCGCGCCGCCGGATTTTCGCGCGTGGGCCTTGTGGGAACGCGGCAGGTCATGGAACAGGATTTTCATCGAGAACCGCTGGAGCGACTGGGGCTGGACATCATCACGCCTCCTGAAGAAGAACGGCGCTGGTGTCATGAGCTGATTTTTCGGGAGCTCTGGTGCGGTCCCCTGCGGGCACCGGATCGGGAGATCATGCGGCGGATGCTGGCCGATATGGCCGCACGGGGAGCGCAGGTCATTCTGGTGGCCTGCACGGCGCTGGCTCCGCATCTGACGCATGAAGATGCTCCGGTGCCGCTGTGGGAAAGCGATTCCCTGCATGCGCACGAGGCGGCCCTTGTGGGGCTGGAGGAGGTTCCCCTGCCGGAATAGAGCATTTTGCCCTTGAAAAAGGCAAAATGCGAGGCGGCGGCACCGCGCCGCCCGCATTACGCTGTTTCTTCAGGGGTAAAGGTGCCGAAACGCGCCACATTGAGCAGTCCGCGGGCGGCCCGCAGGCTTGCTCCTTCAATGCTGTACCTTCCGAAGAAGGTGGGCAGGATACCGTTCAGCTTGTCGGCATACATACGCCAGAACTGCGGACTGCTCATGAGTTTTTCCATATGGAGCAAGGTCTTGTTGTCAAACGGACCGCCCAGTATGCGGGCAATGTGCAGCTCGGGCAAGGCGTTATCAGGGGGCAGTGTCGCCTTCCACGGCGTAAAAACGTCTCGCCTGCGGGCCGAGCTCTGGTGCCAGGTAAAAAAGGGCAAAACGCGCTGCCGCAGCAAAAGAGATGTGGTAAATACGCCTGAAATCGGGGACGTCAGGATGATATCCGCCGCAAAACGCATGGCGTTGGGTGAGACATGGAGCGTATCCCTGATCAGGTGGACGAAGGGATGACCGGTCAGGGCACTATAGGCCGGATTGTCGTAATAGGGTTTGAACAATACGGTGCGGCTATCGGCCAGCATACGGATGGCATCAACATGCTCCAGCGGCTGGTCGTGCAGACCGCCGCAATAGAGAATCAATTCCCTGTCCTCCGGAATCGGAGCGCCGAGCGTTTTTTGCAGAAGCGTGCGCAACACGTCCCGGGGAAGAAGCCGCCTTGTTTCCCATTCGCCGAGTTGATACGGCCCAGCCGGGTAGACTTCAGAACGCATTTTTCCGTCATGGAGAAAAAGCCGGTCGTTTCCCAGATTGATCTGATTCTCAAACTGGCACAGAACATGAGTAAAAGGCATATGATTCATCACGAACTGAAAAGCCGAGGCGTGCAGCATCAATATGCGCCGTTCGGCAAGCCCGGCAAGCACAGGCTTTTGCTCCATATCCAGAAAACCGGCAAAGCCGACGGCTCCATAGCGCCCTTTTGCCTGTTCTACGGAACAAAAGCGGTAGCCCTTTTCCTCGATCTCCCTGAAGACCGGACAACTGTCTCTTCCGGCCTGCAGCAGAGAAGGCGAAACGAAGATATCGACATCTTCCACAGGAAGATGGCAGATGACATGCCGAAAATACAACAGACTGCGCGAGTCAAGATACAAGGCGAGACGCTGTGCGTTCATTGGGAGATTCCGTTAAATGCATACTCTTCTGGGGGGTACGAAAAAATGCGGCAGTTTTTGAACGGCGTGCCCATGGACGTCCGCCCCCAGTACGGCGCTTCGTCAGGAAGAAGAAAACCTCTCCCGGAACAGTCTTTTCAGCAAGACTCCGCTCCCAGCGCATGACGAAAGCATAACAGGAGCGCCATTGCCTTTCTGCTGGCGGCATCTCCATTATTCGGGCTGAACAGAAAGTCTGTCTCAGGCTCCCTTTACATCGGACTGCCGCTCGTGTCCTGAACCTCCCCTTCCGGGGAACGGCACGCATCGTCAGGGGGATTTTCGCCGTTGACAACGGCCCCGATGAAAATTCCCAGATAGGACATGGCCAGAGCCAGCCACCATATCCGGTAAAAATCGTGTCCGAAGATGCCGTTGACCAGCCAGCCCATGTAGCCCACCCAGAACCAGCCCGCCAGCGTCCAGTACAGACGACTGCCGTCACTCCGCGGCCGGAGCGCAAGCTGTCGCCGAATGCGGGCATAGCCCCACCAGGCGAAGCCCGCCAGAAAGACCATGCCCAGCAGAAAGCCGACAATGCCGTGCGCGTAGAGAATATCCAGATAGAGATTGTGAGGATGGCTGATGGTAATGGCGTCTCTGGCCGGAGCAAGTCCCAGCTCGCGGAAGGCCGCATTGTACTGCCCTGCTCCCGCACCGAAAAAGGGATGCTCGCAAAAGACCTTCCAGCCCAGCTCCCAAAGACTCCAGCGTCCGTCATTGGCCACCGTGTCGGGGGCAAGACGCGACTTTTGCAGGAGAACATACCCCAGCATGACGCAGGCCCCCCCGGCCAGTGGGAGGATGTTCAGTCGCTGCCGGTTCAGCAACCACCAGAAGACGAAGGCCGAGGCCACGGCCAGAATGCCGCTGCGGCTGCTGGCCCCCTGCAGCAGAAAAAAGGCCGGGGCCAGCAGGACGGCGCAGGCGACAAAACTTCCCGCCGGGCCGACATGCCGACGCAGCATATGCCAGCCGCCCAGTGCGGGGATGATGGCCAGGGCAATGTAATTGCCCACGGAATAGTCCCCCAGACTGCCGGTAAGGCGTCCGCTGTTGAGCGTATAGCCCATAATGAAATCATATCCCGTCCAAGCCTGCCAGATGCCGTCCAGCCCCTCCCAGAAGCAGGCCACCAGACAGGCCGCCACCAGACGCCGCAGGTCCCTGCCGTCCCGGACACACTCCATGCCGATGATGGGCAGGATAAAGCCCTTGTTGAGCCCTGTTCCCGCGTGCAGCAGCGACGCAAGCACGTTCCCCGAAAACAGCACGCCCAGCACGATCATGGCCCACAGGCAATAAAACAGCGGCCGCAAGGTCAGACGCCGCCAGACGGAACGCGACCAGGCGTGACGGTAATAGCAGCAGAGAAAGGCGGCGCACAGCGGCGGCAGCACCTCTCTCGCCCCGTAGCCGATGGGAAAGCTCGCCAGCGACAGCCAGAAGGTCCAGAAAAGGGCAGTATACCAGAACTCGGCGCGGTTGTCGCGCCAGCGGGCACGCAGCGCACGCGGCGAAGACCGCGGAAAAATATCGGCAAGAACATTCCACATAGGCACTCTATGCCGGTCAGGCTAGCCGACACGCCCGACAAATTCAAGTCCATCGTCCTTTCCTCTCCGGCATCTGGACAGTTCCGCCCCGCCTGTGTACAACAACTTCTTGGAAGACAATCCGTGGCGATTCGTCTTTTTCCGTCATTTTTGCTTTTTTGGGGAACAGATATGGCTCGTTTCGGTGGATTTGATGAAGTGTTCAGTGCCTTGTATGTGGATTTCGACAATATCTACACACGTTTTCTGGAAGCGGATCCGGAAGCGGCCCGCGCCTTCGGCAGCACGCCCTACCGCTGGGTACGCTGGCTGGAGAACCATGCCCTGCGGATTCTTTACGGTGACGGCGTGCGGCGGCGCATTCTCAAACGCATGTGCTACCTCAATCCGCAACGCTATCAGGAATTTCGCCACCAGTTCACCCGCAGTGCCTTTCAGGTGGTGGACTGCCCTCCGCTGACCTCACGCGGCAAGACCAGCACCGACATCCATCTGGTCATGGACTGCATGGATGACCTTTCCCACCCCACCAAGTTTGACGAATTCATCATTCTTTCCGGCGATGCCGACTTCACGCCCCTGCTCATCCGTCTGCAGGAGCATGCCCGCCGCACGCTCGTGCTCTCCGTGGGCTATTCCTCTCCCGCCTATACGGCGGCGGCTTCCTGGCGCATCCGAGAAGACTGGTTCGTACAGCAGGCCCTCAAGGACGAACGGGACGACACGGAGGGAGAAAGCGGTGGACGCCTGACCGCCCCGACGCCGACAGCGGCGGCTCCGTCTCCGGAGGACAAGGAACCCAATCCCGGAAACTCCTGGTAAGGGCTTGACGCCTCCGCCCCCCGCAGCTACATACGAAGAACTTTTTGCGGCACGACTGCCGACCGCGACAGCCCGTCCCCCGGGCCGGACCTCGCGGGAGTGCCGTCGTGTCTATGTGTCCGACCTGTCGACAGGCCGGACCGATACGTATTCATCATTTCTGGAGGATGCACAATGCTGCGCAAACTTGCCCTGGCCCTGCTGGCCCTGTCTCTCTGGTGCAGCCCCGCGGCTGCCGAAACCTACATCGTCGCCGGCGACTGCACCTGGCCGCCCATGGAGACCCTCGATAAGGACAAGACCCCCATCGGCTATTCCTTCGACTACATCCGCGCTGTGGCCGAAGCCGCCGGTTTCGAGGTGGAAATCCGCAATATCGCCTGGGACGGCATCTTTGCCGGTGTGGCGGCGGGCAACTACGACATCGTGGCCTCCTCCACCACCATCACCCCCGAACGCCAGAAGGCTTTCGACTTCTCCGATCCCTACTATGAAGTGCGCCAGGCCGTGATCATGCCTGCCGGCAAGTCCATCGCCAAGCTCGAAGACCTCAAGGGCAAGAGCGTGGGCGGCCAGATCGGCACCACCGGCATCTTCGTCATGCAGAAGGCCAATGTGGGCGCCACCATCCGCGAATACGACGACGTGGGTCTGGCCATTCAGGATATGGTGGCCGGCCGCATCGACGCCGTCATCTGCGATGACCCGGTGGCCATGTACTATATGAACAAGAAGGCCGAATACGCCAAGAAGCTCAACATCCCGCTGATCACCGACGATGCCGAATACTACGGCTTCACCGTCAAGAAGGGTCGCAAGGACCTGGTGGAAAAGCTCAACAAGGGCATCAAGATCGTGCGTGAGAACGGCACCGAAGCCAAGCTCAAGGAAAAGTGGATGGGCGCC
>CALVGJ010000108.1 GCA_944327045.1 uncultured Desulfovibrio sp. | reverse complement strand
CGGAAAAACCACGCTTTTTCCGTGGTGTGAGGGCAGCGTCAGCATTGAAATTGGACACAATTTCAATGCGAATCCGTTCTAAAAATGCTCTAAGACTGCACGGGAGGTCGTGCCGGACGAGGGAGCGGGCAGAGTCATTTTACCGGGAGGAGAGCATGGACACCACGCTGGCGCAACGCTTGCGCCTCTTGCGCGGCGAAATGCCGCAGGCGGAATTTGCCGTGAAAGTCGGCATCCACAAGAGTTCCTGGGGACGCTATGAACGGGGAATCGGTGAACCCACAGGATCGGATTTGGCGCGCTTATGCTCCATCTGTGCGGTAAGTCCGTTATGGCTTTTGTGCGGAGAAGGCGACATGCGCCCCGCATCCTCGGCTGCCTGTGAGGAAGAAACGCCGTCCGCTTTTCCGCAAGAAGCAAGCGCCGTTGCTTCATCGCAAGAACGGGAAGCCACGACATCGCCTGTCCAGGCAGGGCAGCTCATACCTCTGGAGTTGCCGCAGTCCGACATGGCGTCGCTCCCTGTGGCGCATGCGTCCGGGGCGGATGCACTGGAACCGCCCCGCTGCCGCCAATGCCGCTGGCTGGAATCGCGTCTGGAACAAACGGACAGGGAACGGCGGGAAGTGGCGCAGGAAAACCGCCAGCTCTGGCGGGAAAACAGCGAATTGCGCGAACGCATTGCCCGACTGGAAGAACGCGCTCGCCGCGACGCCGACGAGTAGCCGCATATGCTGACGCGGCGTTCGCGTGCGGTACAGCGCGCCGCCGGGGGACCAGCGGTCGGGGGATGGCTTGCGGGGGTATGCTCCCCATCATCCTTCTTGGCAAGGTTTTTTGAAGGATGGATGGGGGGCGCGGGGGGAAGGAAGGGGACTTTTTTGCAAAAAAGTCCCCTTCCTTCCCCCCGCATGCCGCTTTATGCAAAAAAGCGCAGTTCCGGGCAGGCCGGGATCATGCCCGACTCGGCCAGCTTGGCATAAAAGAGTCTGAGTCCCTGCTGCTCGCGTTCGCCCAGCGAATAGGTGAGCCCCTGCCGGTAGTAGAAGGCAAGCTCCTCGCGGGTGAGCGGGCAGCCGTGGGCCGTCAGATCGAGGATGACGTCCATGTGGGCCAGACCCCAGTCCCGGCCCCTGCGCAGGAGCGCGCCGGGATCGTCGGACAGCAGGCCGGATTCCACGGCTTCCCGACTGATGACCCAGAGCCCGAAGATGAAGGGCAGGCCCGTCCATTCCATCCAGGCGTCGGCCATATCCACACGGTAGGGATAGTCCGGATGATTGCGCAGCCGCAGAGCCTCGTCGCCTATGGCCAGAAAGGCCACGGGCGGCGTGCCGTGGCGCAGGGCCGAGGTCACGGAGCCGGTGGCGTAATCGACGTCCAGCCCGTAGCGGTCGCGCATGAGCAGACGCAGCAGGGCCACGGAGGTGTGGGTCTCGCCGCTGATGAGGATGGTCTGCCCGCCGAGCTGCTCCACGGGCACGCGGGAGAGCAGCAGGACGCTCATGACCGAACCGTGCGAACCGATGGAAAGGTCGTTGACCAGGTAGTAGCGTTCCGGGCGGCGGGCATATTCAAAGCAGGAGCAGGAAGAGACCTGCAGTTCCCCCCGGCCCATCATCTCGTTGAGCAGGGCGGGCGGGCCGGATACCAGCTCGTAATCGTGCGGGATGATGCCCGCCTCCAGCGGATGGTAAATGGGCAGCACGTTGAGATAGCTGATGCGGCCCATACGCAGCGGAGCGGTCATGCGTTTTCCTCCGGCTGCGGATCGACGGGAGTGTAGTCCATGAGGCGCTGCACGGGCGTGAAGCCCGCCGCGCGGATGATCTTGTGGATTTCCCTGCGGGTCAGATGGTAGGACACGCCCGCCGCGGCCACCACGTTTTCCTCGATCATGAGCGAACCGAAGTCGTTGGCCCCGTAGAACAGGGCAAGCTGCGCCACCTGCGGCCCCATGGTCACCCAGGAGGACTGAATATTGGGCACATTGTCCAGCACCAGCCGGGAGACGGCGAGCAGCCGCAGATAGGCGGGCGCGGGCAGGGTGGGACAGTCTATGCGGGTATGCGCGGGCTGGAAGGTCCAGGGGATGAAGGCCGTGAAGCCGTGGGTGCGGTCCTGCACGTCCCGCACAGCAAAGAGGTGATCCAGCCGGTGGCGGGGTTCCTCCTCATGGCCGAACATCATGGTGGCGGTGGTCTTCATGCCCAGTTTGTGGGCTTCTTCCATGACCGCAAGCCATTCCTCGGCTGTGCACTTGTTGGGGGAAACGCGGGCGCGTACCTCGGTGCTGAGGATTTCCGCGCCGCCGCCGGGCACGGAGTGCAGACCGGCCGCCTTCAGACGACGCAGCACCTCGGCCACGGGAAGGCCGAACTGCCGGGACCAGAAGAATATCTCCGGCGGCGAAAAAGCGTGGATGTGCAGGCCCGGCCAGCGTTCGCGCATCCAGCGCAGCAAATCCTCGTACCATTCCAGCGGCAGGTCGGGATGATGGCCGCCCTGAAGGAGTATCTGCGTGCCGCCCAGCCGCAGCGTCTCGTCGATCTTCTGCGCCATCTCCTCGCGGCTGATGACGTAGCCCTCCGCATCGCCCGGTGCGCGGAAAAAGGCGCAGAAGCGGCAGGCACAGACGCAGACGTTGGAATAATTGATGTTTCTGTCACCCACGTAGGTGACGATGGGGTCGGGATGCAGGCGCAGGCGCATGGCATGGGCCAGCGCGGCCAGCGTATGCAGGGAAGCCCCGTAGTAAAGGGCCTCGGCGGCGGCACGATCCAGCCGCTGTCCGGCGCGGGCCAGAGCGGCGGCCTCCCGCACGGCGGGGCTTTCGTCAAAGGGGCTGTGGGCCGGGACAAAGGGAGCGGTGCTGCTCATGAGCGGGCCTCCGGGGAAGGGGCTGCGGCGGTCGGAACGGCCGAAAAGGTGGCATTGCGGCGTACGGGCCGGAAGCCGGACTGCCGGATCATGTCTTCCAGTTCGCGGATGGTCATGCCCTGTGCGGAGGTGGCCCCGGCCATATGGCCGATGCGCTCCTCGATGATGGTGCCGTCCAGATCGTCCGCGCCGTACCAGAGGGCCGTCTGCGCCTGCTTGACGCCCAGCATGATCCAATAGGCCTTGATGTGCGGGATGTTGTCCAGCAGCAGGCGGGCCACCGCCACGGTGCGCAGCTCGTCAAGGCCGCGCTGCGGGCCGAGCTTCTCTTCCGGCAGGCTGAGGCGGCTGTTGCGGGTCAGGAAGGGCAGGGGGATGAAGCAGGTGAAGCCGCCGCTTTTATCCTGCTGTTCGCGCAGGCGGCAGAGATGGTCCACGCGCATGGCGGGCGTTTCCAGATGACCGAACAGCATGGTGCAGTTGGTCAGGATGCCCAGCTCGTGGGCCTCGCCGGAAATGCGCAGCCAGGCTTCGGAGGTCGCCTTGTGCGGGCAGAGCCGGGCACGCAATTCCTCGTCGAAAATTTCCGCGCCGCCGCCGGGCATCATTACCAGCCCGGCCGCCTTGAGGCGGGTCAGCACCTCGCGGGTGCTGATGCCCTCCAGCCGGGAGAAATGTTCGATCTCCACCGGGGTAAAGGCCTTGATGGGCAGGGCGGGATTGAGCGCCCGCGCCGCGCGCAGGACATCCTCGAACCAGGCAAGCGGCAGATTCGGATGACAGCCACCCACGATATGCAGTTCGTCCAGATGCAGGGGCGTGGCGTCGGCGGCGCGCAGGCGGTCGAGGATGTCTTCCCGGCTCAGGCGGAAGGCTCCTTCCTGATCTTCGCTGTCCCGGCGAAAGGCGCAGAAGGTGCAGCCGTTGACGCAGACATTGGTATAATTTATCTGCCTGTTGACCACATAGAAGGCGGCGTCGCCGTGCAGTCGGCAGCGGACGTGATGGGCCAGCGCCCCCACGGCGGTAATGTCGGGGCAGGCAAACAGCGCCAGCCCGTCCTCGTAGCTCAAGCGTTCTCCGGCCAGCACCTTGTCCCGAATGGACGAAAGGCCCAGCGCGGCATAATATGCGGCGTCCAGCATGGATATTCCTTTGCAGGCGTCGGGAGGGAACCCGACTTGACGGTTGAATCCCGATAGGCTACGCCCCCGGTCGGCGGCTGTCAAACGGCTGCCGTGTCGTTTTTGATGTGCATTCAAGGAGGTAGCTGCCATGCGCGAGACGCAGACGACCCTGACGCTGGGTCTTTCTCCCTGCCCCAATGATACCTTTATTTTCCATGCGCTGCTGCATGATCGTGTTTCCGCCCCTTGCCGCTTCGTGCCGCACATGGCAGATGTGGAGGAACTGAACGGCCTCGCCCTGCGCGGAGAACTGCCGGTCACCAAGGTATCGGCGGGCGTGCTGCCCCTGATCATGGAACGATATGCCATCCTGTCCGCAGGGGCGGCGCTGGGCTGGGGCTGCGGGCCGCTGGTAGTGGCCCGGGAACCGCTCTCCCCCGAACAGTGCCGCACGGCGCGCGTGGCCATCCCCGGCCGCATGACCACGGCCGCCCGCCTGCTGGACATGACCGGCCGTTTTTCCGGCCCCCGTGAGGAGATGCTGTTCAGCGACATCATGGACGCTGTGGCCCGGGGACGGGTCGAGGCGGGCGTCATCATTCATGAGGGGCGCTTCACCTATGCGGAGCGCGGTCTTGTCAGGCTGCTTGACCTCGGCCAGTGGTGGGAGGAAAGCTTTCACGCGCCGCTGCCGCTGGGCGTCATCGTGGCCCGGCGGGATTTGCCGTTGCCGCTGCTGCGGCAGACGCAGACCGCCATTGCCGCCAGTCTCGACCATGCGCTGGCACATCCGCAGGAGTGCGCGGACTATATTCGCGCCCATGCGCAGGAGCTTTCCGACGCAGTGACGCAAGCCCATATCCGTACCTTTGTGACCGATTTCAGCCGGGAGCTGGGCGAACGGGGCCGGGAGGCCGTGCGCCGCATCGTGGAGAGCGCCGCTGCTGAAAGCGGTCTGTTGCTGCCTGCGGCGGGGCTGTTCGTGCCGGAAGCCTGAGCGGATCGCGCCCGGTCCGTTTCTTGTGCAGCCGCAGGCCCAGGGCCCGCGGCCTTGTGCGTCTGTTCCCATTTCATCCGTGCGTCCGCTGACAGGAACGCATGCAGGCAAGCAACTTCCCGACAGGATACGTCTATGTTTCAGGATATCTTTTCGCCCGCCGAGGCTCGGCGTTTCGTCACGCTGGGCCTGCCCGTCCTCATTGCGCAGACCACGCAGATGGGCATGAATTTTGTGGATACGGCCATGACCGGCCAGTACGGCACCACGGACATGGCCGCTGTGGCCGTGGCCGGTTCCATCTGGGCGCCGGTTTCCCTGCTGGGAGTGGGCTGTCTGCTGGCGCTCTCGCCCATGACCGCGCACCATGTGGGAGCCGGAAAGCGGGCCGAAGCCGCGCACCTGCTGCGGCAGGGCATCTGGCTGACGCTCTTTCTCTGTCTCCTGCTCATGAGCGTATTTTCCGTCCTCTCTCATCATCTGGACATCTTCGGTCTGGAAGGCCGTCTGGCGGATATCGCCGGCGGCTATCTGCGGGCCATGCTCTGGGGCTTGCCCGGGCTCATGCTCTTCATCAACGTGCGCAGCTTTCTGGAAGGCTTTTCGCGAACCCGTCCGGCCATGATCGTGGGCATTCTGGGCCTGGCGCTCAACGTGCCGGTCAACTATGTCTTCATCTACGGCAAGTTCGGCCTGCCGCAACTGGGCGGCGTGGGCTGCGGCGTGGCCACGGCCATCTGCTTCTGGTTCATGGCCCTTTGCATGCTGTTTTACGTGCGGCGGGACAGTCAATACAAGCACCTGCGCCCGCTCTTTCTGCCCATGCTCCGTCAGGGACTTGCCCATGACGGGGACGGAGCTCCCTTTCCCCGTTTCGACGGCTCCCTTGTGCTGCGCATCCTGCGTATCGGGCTGCCCGGCGCTCTGGCCGTCTGCTTCGAGGTCTCGCTTTTTGCCCTCACGGCCATTTTGCTGGCCCCGCTGGGGGAGATCGTGGTCAGCGGTCATCAGATCGCCATGAACTACTCCGCCATGATCTTCATGCTTCCCCTCTCGCTCAACATCACGGCCACCATCCGCGTGGGGCACTTCCTCGGCGCAGGGCGCTTCTGGCGGGCCCGGGTGGCCGCCCGCACGGCGCTTTGCCTCGGCATGAGCTGCTCACTGCTTGCCGCCGCCTGTACGCTGCTGTTCCGTGAGCAGATTATCGCCATCTATATTGATGACGCGCAGGTGGCGGCCCTGACCATGCACCTGCTGCTCTTCACGGCGGCCTACCAGTTCGTGGACGCCGTGCAGAACATCAGCATCGGCATCCTGCGCGGCTATAACGATACGCGCATCATCTCCATCGTCTGTCTGGTCTCCTACTGGGGCATAGGCCTGCCCGTGGGCTACACGCTGGCCCGCACGGACTGGCTGACCGCCGCCCCCCTGGGCGCGCAGGGCTTCTGGACCGCCTACCTGCTCGCCCTCGGCTTCAGCGCGCTGTGCTACAGCCTACGCCTGCGCTACCTGCACCGGCTGGATGCCGAGGCCATTCGCCGCAAGATTCATAGGTAGACGGCAGAAGGGGAGTTTTTTATGCGGGGGGAAGGAAGGGGGCTTTTTTGCAAAAAAGCCCCCTTCCTTCCCCCCGCGCCCCCCATCCATCCCGCAAAAAACCTTGCCGGGGAGGATGACGGGCATCTGTCTCCACAAGCAGCTCCTCGACCGATGGTCCCCCGGCGGTATGGCACGGGAAAAGGCAAAATGCGAAGCGTTTCAAACTGAAAATGCTCTAAAAAGGATAAAACGCTTACGCGGGCCCCATCGGGAGACCATCGGTCGGGGGACGCCCAAGCGGGTACGTTCTCCCCGTTATCCTTCCTGACAAGAGTTTTTGAAGGGGCAGGGGGTGCGGGGGAAAGGGGGGACTTTTTGCAAGAAGTAATACCTAGCAAAAAGCCGTGACAGCGAGTTTGTAACAACTCGATTTTTAAAAACTTTTCAAATGTCAAGCCCTCGAAATTTTTGTGCTAGGTTTCGGGGGCTTGTTTCTTGCCAAAAAAGCGGGCAAAATCAAACTGTTGAGATTTTCCTAGCTTTTTTGTTTTCCCCGGTTTTCTCTACTCTTTTTTTGAGCAAAACCAGTGCAGCAGTGCAAGCTACCTATCTTGAATCGGGAAAATTGTCAAAGGGGGGAGCATGGAACAGTCACCGACGTCCAAAAAGAAGACTCGGTACACCGGCGTCTACACGCGGGAATCCACCCATCGGAAGCTGGCGGACGGCACGCCGGACTACAGTATCTTCATCTCGTACATGAAGAGCAGGAAATTCAGCTGGGAACATATCGGCTGGGCATCCGAGGGGTATACCCTCGAAGATGCCGTGGAGATCCGCCATCTTCGCCTGGAAGAGGAGCAACGGCGGATACCTCCCCGGAAATCGAGGCGAAGAACGGAAAGCTGTCGTGTGAAGACACGCTACCCCGGCGTCTACATGCGTGAATCGAAAAAGGAGAAGTTACCTGACGGGACGCCGGATCGCTGCTTCTACATCACCCTGAAGCGTGACGGCAAAAAAGTCCTGGAGAAGCTTGGCTGGGTCTCGGAGGGATACAACGCGCTCACGGCGGCAGAAATTCGCGGCCTGCGCATTCGGCAGATGCGACATCCCGAAATTTTTGCCAAGGGAGATCGCGCTGAGGGTACATATGTGGGAAATCAGCCGCAGGTCAGGCGGGTCGTCACCGTGGATGACGTATGGGCAAAGTACGAGATACTGTGCCTGCCGCTTTTGAAGAACGGCAGCGTCATCACCGGGGCCTACCGCCAGCACATCGGCCCACGATTCGGTTCAAGGCAGGCCGACTCCATCGGCAGACTGGATATTGAAAGCTTCCGCGCCGAGCTGGCGACGGCGGAAAAGCGCCACGGGAGCGGCAACCTGTCGAAGGCTTATATCAACATGATCCTCAACTTCCTTGAGATGCTGCTGAAGAAGGGCAATGAATGGGGCATGGTGCGCAGGGTCGAGAATCTGGCGTCCACCGTGCGCTTCAAGAATGCGGACAGGGAGCGGGACAAGTGGCTGACGCCTGAAGACGCCAGCAGGCTGCTTGATGGGCTATGCATGACGAACCATGACGCCTACTACTGCGCGAGGATCTCCCTTTACTCCGGCATGCGGCTGGGAGAAATCATGTCCCTGCGGCGCCACGACATCGATTTGGTGGCAAAGATCGCCAGCGTGGACGGGAAGTCGGGACAGCGAACCGTCATCATCCACGACAGTCTTGTCAGTCTTTTCACGTTTCTGAAAAACAGGGAAGGGGGAGAACTGTGCATCAGGGTGTCACGGCAGGCAGTTGAGAAAAATTTTGCCAAGGTCGTTGACCAGATAGGACTGAATGATGGCGTGACGGACTCCTGGCGGAAGGTGGTGTTCCATACCTTGCGGCACACCTTCTGTTCCTGGCTGGCCATGAAGGGTGTCCCCCTCTACACGATCAGCCAGCTTGCCGGGCACAAGAGCCCGCGGATGACGCAACGGTATGCCAAACTTAGCCCAAATATCGAGCGAGAGGCGCTGAATACGCTCTAGCAAGTTCCCATGAAACGAAAAATTGCCATTTTTGCCATAGGCGGTCTGTTCCTGCCCGGTTTGTGCCTCGCGGCGGAAGCTGGGCAGGATGATGCCCAGAAGCGTTTTCAGGAATCACTGCGGCAGATGCTGCCGCTGGGCGGCGAGCAGATCGAAGAATACCGGTCACGGTCGGACGAGAAGGAAAAGGCGCTGCAACCCACTCCGCCAACCTTGCGAAGCAGAACGGTACGTGTCTCGCTGGAGCCCGGCCAATCGCCGGTATCCGTGCGGACAACAGCCAATATCGCCACGTCCCTGGTCTTTCACGACAGCACGGGGCAGCCGTGGCCCGTCACATCCGTGACCAACGGCGGACCCCAGCAATTTCAGGTGCTGCGCCCTGAGCTACCTGAGGGAAATCTGCTGAACGTCATGCCCCTGCAGGCATACGCTTCTGCGAATTTGGTAGTGACGCTGGCCAAGTTCGACATTCCGCTCGTTATCAGTTTGAAAAGCGATTCCGTCCGTTCGACCGAGCGCACGGCTGACAGTATGGTGCTTTTCCAGCTTGCCCACCAGGGGCCGAATGCTCAGGCCCCCCTGACAAAGGACATCAAGGAGACAGTCAACTCCGACATGCTCAGTTTCCTTGACCATGTGCCGCCAGCTGAAGCGACGCGGGTGAGGGTATCGCCACAGGATCGGGAGCTGACGGTCTGGAAATACAATGGGGCTCACTATGTGAGGACAACGCACACGATCATCTGGCCCGCGTGGACATCCGTCGTAAATGGCGCGGGTGGCATCAAGTGCTACGAGCTGCCGCTAACGCCCCGCATCTCGCTGTCCAAAAACGGCAAGGTGCAAACAGTGAGGATCCAAGATGTCGAAAACTGATGCTGAAAGCTCGAAGCCACGGATGAAAAAGCTCCTTGCCGGGGCAGGCGTTGCTGCAACGATGGTTGCTGTGGTTGCTTTGGGATTGACGGGGGCAAACGAAGCGCCGCCATCACAGTTAAAGGCGGCTCCTGAAGATCGCATCCAAGGCGGATCTGGGGGGGAAGGCTCGCCGGAATACAATGCACGTCTCGAACAGCTCAGCGCGGAACAGGCGGAACTGGCCGCAAAGACAGGCGAAAGTCATATCGCACCTCCAATTGGCCAGCCTCGCCAATTGCTAACGCCGGTCAAACAAGAAACTCCCGCGCCAGCTCCGCAGCAGGCCGCTTCTGTCTCCCCTGGTTTGCCAAAACCAGCACGACCCGCAAAAACCAATGATGATCTTCGCAAGCGGATGCTGGAGGAAATGAGTACGATGGAGGCGCGACTGGCCGCGCTCACGTCCACCCAGGGAGCCATCGTCTATCAGTATGACTTCGCGGCTGCGGAAAAGGAACCTCAAAGGCGTGAGGAAGCCCCCGCGCCACAACCGGAGACACAGCCGGCGGCCATTCCCTTGCAGCCTGGCGACATGCTCTATGCGGTCGTGGACACGGCGGTGAACTCCGACGTTCCGTCCGCTGTCATGGCCACGGTCTCGACCGGAAAGCTCAGGAGAACTCGCCTGATCGGTAAATTCCAGCGACTGAATGAGCGTCTTGTGCTGACGTTCACCAGGGCAGTTCTGCCCGACGGATCGTCTGTCGGCATCGAGGCGTATGCCGTGGATCCGGAAACCACGAAAGTGTCCGTGGCCAGTTCCGTGGACACGCATTTTCTGGAGCGCTGGGGTGGCCTGATTGCCGCCTCTTTTCTGGAGGGCTTCGGTGAAGCCAAGCGGTACAGCGGAGCGGAAAGCACGGTATACGGGAACTACAATGGCACATCCGACCAAATGGTCTGGAATGACTACTCTCTCGAAGATCAGGCATGGATAGCCGCGGGAAAAGTGGGGCAGCGCGCCGGGCGTGTCTTTGAGCAGGGTTTCAACCGTCCACCGACGGTACGGCTGGCCTCCGGCTGTCCCATCGGCGTACTTGTCTTGAACACGAAGCAGTGAAAAAGGATCAAAACCATGCGTGATACCATCAAAAAATTCACTCTTGGCATGGCAGCGGCAATGGCGATCTCCTTACCGCTCACCGCTCACGCCGCTGACGCGACCTCCTTCGACCCAACTTTGGTCAAGGTCACGGCCAAGCCCATCAGCTCCATCCCTGTGGGCACGATCATCTCCTGGCCCGTCGCCCAAAATCCGGCGGATTGGCAGAATCCCGACGGCAGCTTCAACTGGCTGGAATGTAATGGACAAACCATATCGCAGACAGCCTACCCGGAACTGTTTGCGCTCATGGGTGGGCAGGTGCCCGATCTGCGGGGCTTGTTCCTGAGAGGCCAGGGTGGGAAGTCAGAGCCCCTTGGCGTGAAACAGGAAGACGCTGGCCGAAATATAACCGGCACTTTTTCTTCCGATGCTCTTTTTACTGGCTTGTATGGAGATTATCCTACAGGGGCCTTTTTCATGGAGACAAAAGCTGGAGGACATATCTCCTCGGTTGGCCAGTCGGGAAGAGAAGTAATGAAGTTGGACGCCTCTCGCGGATGGGGGAGTGCTCATACCGGTAGTGTCCAGAATTTTTCGCAGATTTTTTGAGGCAGTCCAACAAGTCAAGCAGGATTTCCCGGCACGGTCCTTGCGAGCGACACCTTCACATATGTCGCGGCTGCAAGGACCGTGACGGGGGCCT
>CALVGJ010000107.1 GCA_944327045.1 uncultured Desulfovibrio sp. | reverse complement strand
TCTATAGAAAGACTCTACGCCTGCTCTCCGGCCAGGGCGGCGCGGATGCGGCAGACGCCGCAGGTATCGCCGGAGGAGGTGGGGTAGCCGCAGCGGGTGCAGGGGGCGAGGGGGTCGCCGTGTTCGGCTTCGCGGCGGGCGAAGACGGGACGTCCGCGCTGGAGAAAGCCCTGATAGAAGTCCAGCTTGCGGCCGGGCATGGCGGCTTCGAGGCGCTGCATAAGTCCCTTGAGCACGGAAAAGCTGGCGCCGGGGCTGTAGGGGCAGGCGGCGACATGGTGTTCGATGCCCATGAGGAAGGCGTAATTGGCGGTCTCGAACTCGGTGAGCCGCCAGAGAGGTTTGACCTTGCGGGCAAAGCCGTCCTCACCGTCGAGGCGCGGCCCCTGATCCGAGAGGTAGGCCGTATCCCAGCGCAGGGTATTGCTGAACAGGCGCGCTACCTCGTCATCAAGGTTGTGGCCGGTGGCGAGAGCGTCAAAACCGCCGTCCAGCGCGGCCTTGTTGAAGAAATGCCGCTTTATCTTGCCGCAGGCCGAGCAGACCGGACGGTTGAGGCGTTCCTTGACCAGCGGAATGGCAAGCCCCTCGGCGGTCATGTCCTTGACTATGAGCCGCAGACCGTGCCGATCGCAAAAGCGTTCCACCACGGCACGCGCGGCCTGCGAGGAGCCGGGAATGCCGAGGTCGATGTGCAGGCCGGTCACGTCATAGCCCTGCCGGGAAAGCTCCAGCATGAGGGCCAGCGAGTCCTTGCCGCCGGAAAGGGCCACAAGGATGCGCTCCTCACGGGTAAAGAGTTTCTGGCCTTCAATCCCCTTGGCAACCTGCCGGGAAAAGAAGTCCAGATAGCAGTCGGGACAGAAGGCGGCATTATGGCTGCGCAGGGCCACCACGGCCTGCGCCTTGCAGATTTTACACTTCATGCGTTCTCGCGCGGACGCTTTTTCGTCCGGGGTTTGGGGGTGCGGGCCCGGGCGGAAGCCGGAGCGGTCACGGCGGATGCCGTTTCGGAGGCGTCATCGTCCGCGGATGCGCTCTCGTCGGCGGAGACGCCCTCGACAGGCGCGTCAACAGGTGTATCGGCAGGGGCATCAGCGGAAACGTCAGGAGGAGCGGCGGCGTGCGCGGCCGGGACAGGCTCCGTCTCGGTCGAAGCCAGGTCAGGCCCGGCATCCTTTTTCGGTGCGGCCGTATTTTTCGACGGCACGGCAGGCGCATCTTCCCGAGTGGCGGCAAGGGCTTCCTGATCGGCGGCATCAAGCCAGCCCCAGGCATCGGCCCATTGGGTATAGGTCTCGCGGAGATGCTCGGCCAGCACCGCGCCGTCCACGGCGGCAGCCGCCTGTCCGGCCTGCTCCGCAAGACGGGCGCGGGCCTCCGCGTCACGCAGGGGGAGCCGCATGGCTTCCGCCACTTTTTCCGGCGACACGGCGGACAGGGGCAGGCAGGGACGCGCATGCCCCAGAAACTCACGATGCAGATGACTCAGGCTGTAGACCACGGGAATGCCGGCCACAAAGCCCGCCCAGAAGGTGGAAGGCACTTCGGCATCGGCCTGCCCCGGAGCCAGCCACACGTCGCAACGCCGCAGGGCTTCGGCGAGGGGCTGCGGCCCCAGCAGGCACAGGCGGCTCTCCACGCCGAGCGCCCGCGCCTCTTCCCAGATTTCGCCGCAACGGGTGCCGTTGCCGAAGAGGCGCACTTCCCACGGGGGCAGATCGGTCTGCTGCTTGAGCAGAAGCATGGCCTGCAGGACGGGGAGCGCGCCGGACTGGGGCAGAAAACTTTCGGTCATGGCAAAAACAAAGTTCGTCCCCTCGCGCTGCGGCGTCTTCGTCGTCCGCAGACGGTCGGCATCCACACAGGGGAGGAAGCGTTCCAGCCGTTCGCCGGGCAGGCCGACGCGGGAGGAATCCTCGTTGCAACCGGCATCGTTCAGACGTTCGCGCACATGCTCGCTGCCGCAGAGGATTTTGCGGGCGGCCAGCAGATCGCGGCTGCGGCGGGAACGGAGAAATTCGGCCGACGGCGGCCGCACGGGAAAGGCATGCGCCAGCAGGGTGGCCCGTTCCCCGAAAGGACGCCGCCAGGCGGCAAGCCGCGCACCCCAGTTCACGGCATCCACGCCCAGCGTCTGGATGAGCAGATGCTTTTGCCGCCGGAAACGCCACCAGAGGCGCAAACGGGCAAATGTCCATGCCGCGCCGCCCTGCCCCAGCGTGAAGCAGGGCAGGCCCAGCTCTTCGGCGCGTTCGGCCAGCCAGCTTTCCCGGCGGCAGACGATGAGCGGCGCCCAGCGCCCGGCATCGCGCATGCCGCGCGCCAGGGCGAGCGCCTGTTCCTGTTCCGCCCTCGCCTCGCCGGGCAGCAGCCCCTGCGGCACGGCCGGGGACGAGGGGGCGGACTCCGGTACGCCGTCTCCGGCGCGACTGGCCTCCGGAGACTGCAGGGCCACAATAAGCACGCGCATCAGAACGGCGTACCTGTGGCAAGCATGTGTTCGAGCAGGGCATCCTTGAGCCAGAGGGCCACGGGCCCGGGCCTGCCTGCCTGCTCGCCCCGCCCGATGGGCCTGCCGTCAAAATGCGTCACGGCCACACAGAGCGTGGCGCTGGTAAAGAGCAGCATTTCGCGGGCCTCGGCAATATCCTCATGCCGGATGTCGCGCTGGGCCACGGGCAGACGCTGCGGCGCCACACGGAAGGCGGCCTGCATGGACGTCCCGGCCAGAATGTGCCGCATGTCCGGCGCGACGAGCACGCCGTTCTTGTCCACGATGCCGATATTGGCAATGGCCGCTTCGCACATGCAGCCGTGTTCGTCAAAGGTCACGGCCACATCCATGCCCTTTTCCCGGGCTTCGCGGGCCATGAAGACATTGGGCAGATAGTTGGTACTCTTGATCTTGGCCAGATACTGCTGCTTGGGGGGCACGCCGCTGGTGAAGGCCGTCAGGCCCCTTTCATAGATGCTCGCCTCGGGCAGGTGGGAACGGATGGCCACAATGTAGAGCGTGGACTGCGGGCATTCTTCCGGGGAAATGCCGAAGCCGCCCGGCCCGCGCCCCAGCAGAAGGCGTATGTCGCCGTGCGATTCGCCGGAAGCCCGCGCCACATCGAGAATGCGCTGCCGCAACTCCTCCCACGGGCAGGGAGGCGCAAGACGAATGGCTTCCGTCCCGTTACGCAGGCGGGCCAGATGGTCGTCAAGGGCGAATATCCTGCCGTCGCGGAAGTTGATGCTCTCAAAAAGTCCGTCGCCCCGGTGGCAGAGGTGGTCATCCAGCGGCAGGAGCATGAGTCGGGCATCCTTGCAGATATGGCCCACGCGGTGATCATAGAAGGCCAGCACCCTGTCCACGCCGGGATGTGGCGCGTCCAGCAGGGCGCGCAAATAAACGTCGTAACCTACAGCTTCCATGATTGCCCCCTTGGAAAGGGCCGCCGGTCCCTCGCGGAACGCGGCGGCCCGTTGCTGTTCGATGGCAGTCCCGGCGACCCGCCCAGCGCGTTTTGCCGGTGAACGGGGCAAAACACGAGGCGGCGGCACGGCGCCGCCCGACCCAAACCAGGCGGAAAAACCGCGTTTTTCCCGCGAAACGGCAGGCCGTTTGGTTTGAGACGCAAAGCGTTTCACACGGAAAAGGCGCTAGGACATGAAGACGTTGCGATCCGGCACGCGCACGAGATCGCGCCGCAGCAGCTCCTCGGCGATCTGCACGGCATTGAGGGCCGCGCCCTTGCGCACGTTGTCGGCCACGATCCACATGTTGAGGCCGTTCTCAATGCTCTCGTCCTCACGGATGCGGCCCACATAGGTCTCGTCGTCGCCGGCGATGTAGGCGGGCATGGGATAGA
>CALVGJ010000106.1 GCA_944327045.1 uncultured Desulfovibrio sp. | reverse complement strand
TTGCCTGCCGCACGAAAAAAAGGTAAAGCTCTTCTTCGCCGCCGAGGTGGTGGAACTGGTAGACACGCTATCTTGAGGGGGTAGTGGCAATAGCTGTGCGGGTTCGAGTCCCGCCCTCGGCACCAGTTAAAGAACAAGGGTTGTGGCAAGTAGCCGCAACCCTTTCTTTTTTGGCTGTTGAGCTTTTTGAGCATAAAACAACTGGGCTTTTGTTTTTTGGCCCGTCTCTGTTACCTTTGAAGAAAACTGGTGGAAGTAAATTGCATACCGGCTATTTTGGTATTGCATTATTTACTTCATAAAAAAACATGTCTGCTTCATACATATCTGATAAACCTAATTTCTCTGAGATTTCTTTTATCAAGTTACAATAGTCTGAATAGTCTTTTCCGTTAAAAGAACTATGGTTTTTATGTTTGAAAGTTGCGCCCACCTTTTGTGTGAGTGTAGTAAAAGGTACGCTGTTTAATATAGCAAAATCTTTTGAATTGTATGAAATCATAATTTCTGTGATGTAATTAACCCCAACGCCTGGAATTTTTTTTGCGAGTTTCTTTGCTGTCGAGAAAACTTCATCCGCACGTTTGGATTTATTGGCACGGATATAACGAACCAGCGTAGCAAACTCCTTATAATATCCATGAATGAATGTTTTTTCTCTCTGCAATCCTCTTGAATACCAACGCTGCAGCACTTCATCGAGCAAAAAAATGAAATCTTCTTCAGTCAAAGAAGATTTGTCTGCAATTTCATCCAATATTTCTACAGCATAACGATAGGTTTTTTTTCGCTTTACAAGATTACGTTTTAATTTTTTTTGCAGCTTTTCTGTAAGGTACTTTTCTAATACAGCACAATCTACAACATCATATTTTTGAGGAATAGAATTTATTTTTTTACTGTAAACTAGTTGTTTATCATAATAGATTTTATATTGTTCAATTGCCCGACGAGTTGCGGGTATAGAGTTTAAAATATAGGTGTCAAATGTCGATATGGCTTGCTTCCAAATATCAGAATCACGTTTACATTTAATACTTATTGAAATTTCCATATTGGAGCTTATCCCTCCCTTAGTCATATTTGCAGACCCCAAAATAATTTTACAGCCTTCGTCTGCTTCAAATAAATACATTTTGGGATGAAAAATATTGTCTGCTGATTCAGCTTTATAAAGATATAACTTTGATGCTGGATAATTTTTTAATAAATCAAGGAGGCTGAGTAAAGCCTCGGGCTCAGTCAGGCCGAAGTTTTGCCCTGCAATAATGAGGAGTTCGCCATCATTGGAGAGAAAATTTTTTAATTGATCCATAATAAGGCGTAAACCTGAATTTTTTAAAAAAGCAACCGAAATGTATGCTTTCTTGGAAGTTCCCAAGCAGTCACAGAGTTCATTTACGTGGCCTTGTTCGTCATTTAAATTATTAAGTATTTTCATTTTTTCCTCACAAGGGCAATTGTGTGATTACCCATTTCAAAAGTTTTAGAGACAATTAGAGCATTTTCAGTTTGAAACGCTGTGCGTTTCAAACCATACGGCCTGGCGTTTCGCGGAAAAAGCGCGGTTTTTCCGCTCATTTTGGGCCGGGCGGCCCGACCTTTGCCGCTGTGCCTCCGCCTCGCATTTTGTGCCTTTTTCAAAGGCAAGATGCTCTAGAAATTTTCCTCTGCAACGTGCAAAGCAATGTCTTTTAGCAGGAGTTGCTTCATCAATTTTGATAGCGTTACTTTATCCCTCCACATTCCAAGTCGATGACTTCTCCAGTTTCTCTACGGTATGCTTTCCATACCCATAACTTGTTTGGGGGACGATAAATAGTGCCGCATTCCAGCGAATTCGACAAGTGCGGGCGCTCCGGTTGACCGTGGCGGCCCATGCGGCATATCGTCGTCGGGCCTGTCCCGCACCGCAAGAGAAAACAAGGAGAGAGATACCGTGCGTGCCCTGTATTCCGTCCTCCGCGCGTTCCGGCGCGTGCCGTCCGCCCCCGCCGCCGAGGCCACCGAGGCCGCCGGGGCCGGGGCCGGGACTGCCGGGGCCGCCGCGTCGCCCCCGCGAGGCTTCATCATGGACATGACGCCGCTTTTCGACGAACAAACCGGCCGCATTCAGGCCATTGCGCCGGGCTGCCGCGCCGTTACCGGCATCATCGAGAGTCAGCCCTTCGTCTGGAGCCGGGAGCTCGGCATGGTGCGCATCCCGCCCCCGCCCACCTTCTACGGCATGGGGCTCTACCTGAGCGACGACGGCCGCACCGTGGCCGGTTTTCTCCGCAAGCGCGAGGAAGAAAGCCCCCCGCCCGGCTACGGGCAGACCTGGGCCAGCCCCGGTTTCCTCTGGCGGCACGGCGAAGAGACACACCTCATGTCCCGGCACGGGCTCATCGACGTGGACTGGTACGGCCTGTCGGCCGACGGCCGCGTCGCCGTGGGCAAGGGCATGGAGCCCGTCCCCGGCGCGCCCGCCCCCGACGCCTCCGGCGAGGAGCTGGAACGCTTCGCCCAAACGCCGCAGGGCAGACAGGCCATGAGCCGGGGCTATATCCAGAACCGGCCGCTCTGGTTCCGCCTGAACGGCGCCTCCTTCCGGGAGCTGGAGGATTTCCGGCAGAAGATTCCGCTGCTCGGACGCATCCTGAGCCGTGACGGAAAAACGATCATGACCTTTCGGGAGCCCAACAGCCTTGTCCGCGATCTCGAGACCGGCGAGGAGCGGCTGCTGACCTTCGGCGGCGCGGTCGCGGACGGCCTCCCCGACGAGGAACGCACCATCCTCCGGCCGGGCGATCCCCGAAATCCCCTGTCCCGCTGGGGGAGAGACAGGATTCTCCAGATCGGCCGTCTTGTTACGGACGAGGACATGGCGGCGCAAAAGAACATCCTGTCCCCGCAAAGCCCGATGTTCCATCACTGGCACGTCAGGGAAATAAGCTACGGCGTGCCGAGTTTCGACGCGCGCCACGTCCTGTGCTACGTCACGCTGGATCAATACCTCCCGCAAAGCGGGACGGCGCTGTCCCAGCGCCGCCTCAGACTGCTGGCCCGGCTGGACGACAGGGGCGGGGCCGTCCCCATTGACGACGAAAAACAGGGCTCGCTGTTCCTCGGGGACATCAGCGACAACGGCAGGATCATCCTTTATCAGCAGGATCGCGAAATGCGCGTCTGGGACGAGGACATTCAGCCCCCCCACCGGCTTCGCGGCTCGTGGACGCTCCGGGAGTATCTGGCGTCGTTCGGTCTTGCCCTCCCTCCGGGACGCAGGATCACGGACGCCCTCATGAGCCCGGACGGACGCTGCTTCTTCGGCCGGCTCGACGCCGAGGAGGAGGACAGGCGGTTCCCGTACCGGGAGTTTCTCGCCTGCACGGGCGAGGGCATCGAGCCGCCGCACTGGGCCCCGCCCACGCCCCGATGACGCCCCCGGCCCGCCTGCGTCGGCGGACGGACAGAAGCCCCGCCCCGCCGCATGAAAAAAAAGACTTGCCAGACTCCGCGCTTTGGCCTATAAAACCTTCTGCCGCCGAGGTGGTGGAACTGGTAGACACGCTATCTTGAGGGGGTAGTGGCAATAGCTGTGCGGGTTCGAGTCCCGCCCTCGGCACCAGTCCGCAAAAGCAAGGGTCACGGAGATGTCCGTGACCCTTTTTTATTGCTGTTTTCGTGCCGCGGAGCAGGCCCGCCCGTCCCCTGCGTGTCCTGCCCTGCGCGCGAGGCAGGCGACAAGGCAAAAGAAAGCCCCCGCGCCTTGCACTGCCGTCCCCCACCTGCTTACCATTCCCCTTCCGCCGGACGCCTCGACGTTCCGACCGCTTCCCGGCCTGTGAAGGCGGCAACCTCTCTTTTTCCTTGCCCCGCCCCGCTCCTTTTCCCGCGCACGGCGAGGAAGGCATGGCGTTCACGCGGGCACGCTCCGGCGGGTTCTCCCTTCCCCGCGCACGGCGAGGAAGGGAGGCCTCGGAAAGCCTGCCGCGTTGCGCTTCACGCCATACGGCCTGTCGTCTCGCGGAGAAAGCGCCGTTTTTCCGCTCGCTTCGGGCCGGGCGGCGACCTTTGCCGTTGTGTCGCCGCCTCGCGTTTTGTTTTTTTTCAAAGATAAAACGCTCTATCCCATCGTGCGCGCTGAGGAATCCCTCCGGCGCTACATTCTGTAATTTATAGATATAATCTATTGGAATACAAAAACTTTCCCAACAGACGCCCTGTCGGCCACGACGGGGAAGCTGGCGGATAAGACGACATAACGCATTGAAATATATTTATTTCATTATTCCGATATGGCGGAATATACGCTGTCTTGTCAGAAGGAATCGTTTAAGATAAGGGGAGTGCAAGGAAATTGCCGACAGTACGTTTATCAAAAAAGACGGCGACTGCGGCCTCTTCAGAAGGACACCCTCAGGCTCGGATCACAGGCCGCAGCCGTCCATGTGCTGTTTGGACGGCTGTCCTGTCTTGAGCCTTTTGCCGTTGAAAAGGCAGAACGCGAGGCGGCGGCAAGCACCGCCCGGCCCGAAGCGAGCGGAAAAACCGCATTTTTTCCGCAAAACGACAGGCCGTACGGTGTGAAGCGCAAAGCGTTTCACACGGGAAATGCTCTTGTGGGCAAGCCGCTCGCCAACGCCTGCGGGGCAGGTGCAATCAGGGACACGATAGGGACACGATGACGATGAAAATTCTTGTTATGGCCGGAACAAGGCCCGAAGCAATCAAGGTTGCTCCCGTCATCCGGGAGCTGCGCAAACGTGACGATATTTCCACGCTCGTCTGCAACACGGGGCAGCATAAGGAGATGATCCGGCAGGCATTTCAGGACTTCGGCATTACACCTGATCTGCATCTTGATGTGATGCAGCCGAATCAGGAGCTTGCCGCCCTCTCTTCGCGCCTGTTCGACAAGGTCAATCAAACGCTGCGTGAAGAGCAGCCCGACTGGATTCTTGTGCAGGGAGATACCACGACCGTCATGGTCAGCGCCATGTGCGCCTTTTACCGGGATATCCGCGTGGGGCATATCGAGGCCGGATTGCGGAGCTTCAACAAGTGGGCGCCGTTTCCCGAGGAGGTCAATCGGGAAATCGTCAGCAAGCTTGCCGACCTCCACTTTGCCCCGACCAAAAAGGCCTATGCCAATCTTGTGCGGGAAGGCATCGATCCGGATGTCGTGTATGTCACGGGCAATACCGTCATTGATGCCCTGTACTGGATGCGGGAAAACATCAGGGGGCAGGAAGAGGAACTGCTTGACGCGCGCATTGTGCAGGCCATCCGGGATGGAAAGCGCGTCATTCTCATCACGGGGCATCGGCGGGAGAATCTCGGCGACGGTTTCACGGAAATCTGTCAGGCCATAAAAGAGCTTGCCCAGCGCTACGAGGATGCCGTCTTCGTCTATCCCGTACATTTGAATCCCCGGGTACAGGAGCCCGTCATGCGGATTCTGGGGGATCATCCGCGCATCATCCTGCTGTCTCCTCTTTCGTACAAGCCGTTTATGGCCCTGCTGAACGCCGCCTATATCGTGCTGACGGATTCCGGCGGTATCCAGGAGGAAGCCCCGGCTCTCGGCAAGCCGGTGCTGGTCATGCGCGATGTCACCGAACGCCCGGAAGGCGTCAAGGCCGGCGTTTCCCGCCTTGTCGGCCCGCACTGTGACGCCATTGTGCACCATACGGCGCGTCTGCTTGACGATACGGCCGCCTACAACGCCATGGCCCATGCCGAAAATCCCTATGGGGACGGGCATGCCTCGGTCAGAATCGTCGATGCCCTCCTCAATCTTTAACTCGTAACGTTCACAGGTTTTTGTCATGAAAATTGCCGTTTTCGGTCTGGGCTATATCGGTCTTCCCACTGCCGCCATGCTGGCGGCCCACGGCGCCGAGGTCATCGGCGTGGATGTCAGGAAGGATGCTGTGGACACCATCAATCAGGGCCGCATCCATATTGTGGAGCCGGGACTTGAAGAGGTGGTGGGCAAGGTGACGGCTTCCGGCCTGCTCAAGGCGACACTTGCGCCGGAAAAGGCCGACGCCTTCCTCATTGCCGTTCCTACGCCGTTCAAGGGCGACCACGAAGCGGACCTGAGCTATATCCATGCCGCCGCCACGGCCCTGGCGCCCGTGCTGGAAAAGGGAAACACCATCATTCTTGAATCCACCTCCCCCGTGGGAACCACGGCAATCATGACGGACTGGCTCAGGGAGCTGCGGCCCGACCTGACGTTTGCCGCCGAAGATGCGGAGGAATGCGACATCTACGTCGCCTATTGTCCGGAACGGGTGCTGCCCGGCAAGGTCATGCAGGAACTCATCGAAAACGACCGAATCATCGGCGGCATCAACAAGGCGTCCTCGGCCATGGCCCGCAAGGTCTACGGCATTTTCGTCAAGGGCGAGCTGCTGGAAACCAATGCCCGTACCGCGGAAATGTCCAAGCTCACGGAAAATGCCTTCCGCGATGTGAACATCGCCTTCGCCAATGAGCTTTCCCTCATCTGCGACCGGCTGAACATCAACGTCTGGGAACTGATCAGGCTGGCGAACCATCATCCGCGCGTCAACATCCTGCAACCCGGCCCCGGCGTCGGGGGCCACTGCATTGCCGTGGACCCGTGGTTCATCGTGAGCAAAACCCCCGATCTTGCCCGCCTGACAAGCGCGGCCCGTCATATCAACGACGGCAAGCCGGAGTGGGTCAAGGGCAAGATTCGCGAGGCCGTCCATTCCCTGACCGGCAACGGGCGGGAGGCAAAAGACGTCCGCATCGCCTGCCTCGGCCTTGCCTTCAAGCCGGACATCGACGATCTGCGCGAAAGCCCGGCCCTGCATATCGTCCGGGATGTGGCGGAAGAATTTCCGGGGCAGGTCGTGGCCGTGGAACCGAACATCCGGCAGTTGCCCGCCGCCCTTGAAGACCACGCGACCCTCGTGGAACCGGAGGAAGCGCTGTCGGCGGATGTGATCGTCTTTCTGGTCGCCCACCGGCAGTTCCGGGAAATGACGCTTGCCCCGCGTGAAGGCCGCATCGTCATCGACTGCGTCAATATCCATAACAAGTAAACGGAAAGCGACGGATACATGAACGAGAATTCCGCACCGAACCAGTCCGCCGACATGCCGGAATCCGGCATAGCCGCGTATCAGCAAAAGCTTGAACTCCTGTACAAGGAACAGTTCCGCATTCTGAATAGCGAAAGATTGCGGATGGAGGAGGCAAGGAACTCCCTCGAGGAAAGGCATGCGGAACTCTATGAGCGCTATATTCTGCTGGTTCATGAATCCGCGGAAAACAAGGCAGCCGGAGACAGGGCCAAAGACCTGCTGCGGCTCCAGGAAGAAAAGCTGGCGAGCCTGAAAAAGGACGTCCATGCGGCGCTGGCGGAACGGACCGCCGCGCAGGAAAAATGCGCGGCGGCCGAGAAGCAGCTTCTTGTCCGCAAGGCCGCCCTTGAGGACGCTTCCGCACAGCTTGAGAAAACTTCCGCCCAGCTGGAGGAAGCCTCCGCCAAGCTTGCCGCAACGGAGCAGGCGCATCGTGCGGAGCAGGCCCGTCTTCAGAGCGAGCTGGAGACCTCCCGCCGCACGGCCACGGATGCCGGGGAACGGCTGGACGCAACCGTGAAGCAGCTTCTTGCCCAGAAGGCTGCCCTTGCCGAAACCTCCGCCCGGCTTGCCGCAACGGAGCAGGCGCATCGTGTGGAGCAGACCCGTCTTCAGGACGAGCTGCAAGCCATGCGGGAAAGCCTCGAGGCCCGTATCCCCGCCGAACAGTATCGCCTGCTCAGAAACGAACTGGAGCACCTGCAGGAGGAGCAACGTCTGCTGGACAGGAAAAACAGCCAGACAGTCGCCGCCCTGCAGGGCAAAATAGAGCAGATGGAGAACGATGCTCCCCTGAAAATCGGTCGTGCGTTTCTCAATGCGGGGAGCAGCGTGCGGGGATTCCTCTGTCTGCCGGGTGCACTCTTTCAGGTCTGGAAGGATGCCAGGACGGAGAGGGCTGTCCAGCGGAAACTCCTGTCGGATGCCGGCCTGAAACAGCTGCTGGCCACGCAGGGCGGCGGGGCCGTGCTGGAACGCATCGCCGAAGCCGGTCTATCGGCCGGAAAAAAGGCGGATATTGCCGCGCGCATGGCAAAGGAGTGCTACCGGCAAAGCCTGCCCGCCGCGCTGACGCTCATGGAGGGCAGCCTGTCCTTCAAGGAAAACGGCGGCTGCCGCAAGTGGTATGCCTTTCGGCTGTTCGATGCGGGCAACATCAGGGAAAGCTGCGCCATGCTGGCGGGGCTTGATGCGTCGGTGCGTTTCAGCGCGTCGGAAAAGAACAGGAAACGTTTCATGGAAGGCTGCCGGCGCCTGCTGGATGAACTTCCCGCCATCCCCGCCGCTCCCCTGAAGCCTGCCGGAAGCAACAGAAAGATCGTGTATGTGGCCTCCTCGTCCATCGTGTATCAGACGACAGGGTATACTGTCCGCACACATAACCTGTTGCGGGAACTTGCCCGCAGGGGCATGGATGTGCTGTGCGTGACGCGCCCCGGTTATCCCGAGGACAGAAACGACCTTGCCGACAAGGCAGGCGGGCAGGAACGCCGCACCATCGACAAGGTGACCTATCTGAGCCTGAAGGGCCCGCACCGCCGCAAGGAGCCGCTTGACGAGTATATTGCCCGTTCCGCGGAGATTCTCAAGGCGCTGTTTGCCGAGGTGGGCCCCGCCATTGTGCACGCGGCTTCCAATTACGAAACAGGACTCCCCGCCTGCATGGCCGCCGGAAGCCTGGGGATTCCCTTCATCTACGAGGTTCGCGGCCTCTGGGAATATACCGCCGCCTCCCGCGTTGCCGGCTGGGAGCGGAGCGAACGCTTCCTGCTGGACAAGCGTCTGGAAAGCCATGTGCTGGCCCATGCCGATGCCGTCTGCACACTCAATGGCGCCCTGCGGGAAGAAATCCTGCGCCGGGCGGAGTGCGCCGCGCCCCCCTTCCTCCTGTCCAATGCCGTGGACGACGATATCGTCCCGGCAACGGAAAAATCCACTGCCTTTCTGGAGCGCTGGAAGCTCTCCGACCAGGATTTCCTTGTCGGCTATGCGGGTTCGGTGGTCGGTTATGAAGGGCTTGACGTGCTGCTGAAAGCCGTGGCGGAGCTGGCGGCCTCCCTGCCTCGCCTCAAGGCTGTCATCATCGGCACGGGCAATGCCCTTGAGGCGCTGAAGGCCCTTGCCGCCGAGCTGGGCATAGCGGACAGGGTGATCTTTGCCGGGGCCGTTCCCCATGCGGAGATTGCCCAGTGTTGCAGCATTTTCGATGCGGCGGTGCTGCCCCGCGCCGATTACGCCGTATGCCGCCTTGTTTCGCCGCTCAAACTCTATGAATACATGGCCCGCGGACTGCCGCTCGTGGTATCGGACGTCAAGGCCATGCGCGAGATGGTGGAGCCGGAACGCGACGCGCTGGTCTTTCGTGCCGGGGACGCGCAGGAACTTGCCGCGTGCCTGCGCCGCCTTCACGACAGCCCTGATCTGCGCGCCTCCCTGCGCGCGGCGGCCCTGAACACAGCCCAGCTGCACACCTGGTCTCGGAGCACGGAAGAGCTGGCGGCCTGCTATGCTTCCTTTTTCGCCGGGACGTTTCCCGAAAGAAAACGGGTGACCGACCGGCCGCACGCCGGGACGCCGCCCGAAACCGTCCTGGAACAGACGGAAGTGACGACGAACGCAGCGGAAGTGACGGACGTCACGGAAGTGGAGGTGCTGCCCTGCAGCGGCAGCAGCCTTACCGCCGAAGAAAAGGACATGCTGCGGGAAAGGCTGCGTACCTGTCTTTCTCAGGGCGGCGTCTCCCGGCTGATGGATTTCCTGAGGCGGCAGGATGCCGTCTGCAATCGCAAGATTCAGGCTTTCTGCCATCTTCGGGCCGCTGAGGCCCTGCTTGCCGCCGGTTTTGTGGAGGAGGCCCTTGTCCGCGCGGACCACGCCGTCACGCTGGACGGAGGAGCGGCTTCACTGCGGAGCCTTGCCAGACTTCTGCATGATGCGGCCCTGTTCGACCGGGCCGCCGACGCCGCCGCGCGGCTGCGGCAACAGCTCGGCGCGACGATTTCCCCCAAGGACGCCGCCTTTCTGGCCAGAATTCAGGAGAGCGCCTCCCTGCTGCGCGATGCCTCGGCGGCCCGGTTCCGCTGCGACTTTGTACCGCGCCCCGAGGTGGTGCTGAATATTCTGGCCTTCAGTCTGCCCTACACCTCCGTGGGCTACGCCACCCGCTCGCACGGGCTGGCCGGGGGCATACAGCATGCCGGCTGGCGGATTCTCCCGTATACCCGCCCCGGCTTTCCCGGCGACTTCAAGAAGGAACTGGCGGGCAAGAGCCTGCCCTCCACGGATACGGTGGACGGGGTGACCTATCACCGTCTTCTGGAAATATCCCGCAACGACATGAGCGAAGAGGCCTACCTGCGGGCCTGCGCCGATGCCTGGGAGACGATCATCCTTCGGGAGCGGCCTTCCGTCGTGCACGCCGCGTCCAACTACGTCACGGCGCTTCCCGCGCTCATTGCAGCCAAAAAGACAGGCGTTCCCTTTGTCTATGAAGTGCGCGGATTCTGGGAGGTCACCCGTTCGTCACGGGACGAGTCCTTCATGCATACGGCCAAATACCGCCACATGGCGCTTTTTGAAAAGCTCGTCTGCGAACAGGCGGACAGGGTCATCACCATCACCACGCCCATGAAGGAAGAGCTGGTTCGCCGGGGACTGCCGGAAGACAAGATCGCCATTGCCTTCAACAGCGTGGATGTGGAACGCTTTGTGCCGATTCCGCGGGATGAGGAGCTGGCACGGCGGCTCGGCATTCCCGAAGGCTGCCCCGTCATAGGCTATATCGGTTCACTGGTCGATTACGAGGGCCTCGACGACCTGATCACGGCGGTGGCGGCCCTGAAACGGGAGGGACTGCCCTTCCGCCTTCTGCTGGTGGGGGACGGCGCCGTATTCGAGGACCTCCGGCATCAGGTGGACGAGCTGGACCTTGCCGACGTCGTCATCATGCCGGGCCGTGTGCCGCATGAAGAGGTGGAATCCTGGTACTCGCTGGTGGATATAGCCCCCTTCCCGCGCAAGCCGTGGGAGGTGTGTGAGCTTGTCTCGCCGCTCAAGCCCTTTGAGGCCATGTCCCAGCAAAAGGCCGTTGTGGTGTCGTCCACGCGGGCCCTGCGGGAAATCGTCCGGCACGGGGAAAACGGCATGATCTTCGAGAAAGGCAGCGCGGACAGCCTGCGGGATGTGCTGCGTGAACTTCTCGCGGATGCGGACATGCGCGCGCGGCTGGGCCGCAATGCCAGAGACTGGGTCACGCGGGAACGGACATGGAATCACGCCGGGCAGGTATGCGTCGAGACATACCGGCAACTCTAAAAAATGCCCTTCGGCGCAATGCAATCCGGAACACAGTCGGGGAAAGCATGACGGCCTGTGCGTGCTCTTCCGGGGCAGAATTTCCCGGCAGGAAAAAAGAGCGACACTTTCCGTAACGGCGGAATATATTGAGGAAAAGGACATGCACAAGGTAACCGAAATACAGCAGCGCTATTCAGAAGAAGCCTTCCGCCGTGCAGGAAAAGAAATATATCCCTATAAAAAAATTGAATTTTCCAAGCTTAATAAGGCTGATTTCAAATCTCTCCCCAGCATCTGGGCCATAGAAAAGGAAGGAGAGGTCTTTGAATTCTTTATCCACCATACAGCAAACTGTCGGGAGGCGGTCCTGTTCGGGACAGGAAATACCCCTATAGGGACGCCAAATCCCAACTTTAACCGCTTTTCGTGGGGATCATTCCTCCCCTGCACTATTATCTGCTTCAATGATCCGACAATCTATGAAACTGAACTGACTATTGCATGGGGATATGGTCGGCGTGATCGCTGGTTCCAGTATGATATAGCGATTATTCTCAAGGCGATACTGTACCGGCTTGGTATTGATGAGCGTCAATGTCTCTGCTTCGGTTCATCCGGAGGAGGAACGACAGCCATACTGACTGCCGCCATGCTCGGCTGCAGGGCAACAGCCATCAACCCTCAGCTCAATGCACTGCATTATGTGCCGATCTGTATTGAGAAATTTAAAAAAATAGTTGCCAAGTCTGATGCTGAAATTCTCGAAGAACGCCTCAATCTGATCTCTTTTCTGCAGAACAGTCCGCTGGCGCAGCCTCGCAAGGGCGATCCCTGGCTTCACCTTATCATCAATGACCAAAGCCATGCAGACGTTGAAGTTCAGCTAAAGCCATTTATGGCTCGCTTGAAGGAATTGGGCATGGATGACGCTTTTGTACGAGTCGACATGTACAGTGCGGAAGGTGGACATAATACCATGCCCCCGCGAGAAGACTGTATTCGCTGGATAGAGGAGGACTTGCCTTCAAAATCTTGGAAAGATGATGCAGTGGATAACTGCCGACAATTTCTCGATGAGAACTATTTTTTTATCGACAGCAACAATTTTTTCTCCGTTAAAAGCAAGGTCTACGGCTTCGCGTTGACGGAAAAATATTTGTACCACAACTATCTGCTTCCTGATGACCATCCGTGCGACATACGTCCTGAAACGGATTCAGGGGCCTATATCGTCGTACGTAATGAGAAGGATGCCGTCACCATCCTTCAGGATTTCAGGGGGTGCATCGGCATTTACTGTTATCAGCGCGAGGGCTACTGGGCTATCAGCAATTCGTTGTGGCTGCTGCAGGACAAGCTTGCCGCAAGGGAGCTCACGCTTGATCCGGACTATATTTCCGATTTTGCCGTATGCGGATGTGCCCCCTGGCTTGAAAACAGAACCCCGTACAGGGAAATATCCCTCATTTCTCCGGATGTCCGGATTGTTATTGAGAAACAGACAGGACGCCTGCATTTTGAAGATGCCTCCTGGCAGGGCTATCACTCCATTTCTCTTGATGACCCGCAGTGTCTTGAGGTGATCGACAAATGGATCACAAAGTGGACGGGCATCATCAGATTTCTGCATAAGAAAAAATTTCATCTTAGCGTTGATTTGACAGGCGGATTTGATTCACGAACCGTTTTCGCCCTTTTTCTAAAATCAGGCGTTCCTCTTAAGGATATAAATATTGTTTCTGTGAAAAGTGCAGAAAACGATTATGCTATTGCCAAGCAGATCAGTGAAACGTTTGATTTTCCTCTTAATGAAAATTCGTTGTTTGAATCCACAACGTGCAGCCCAAATTTGACGTTGGAAAGCTACAGAAACTGTTATTTCGGCATTCATAAATCGACTAGTATATTTCAAACAAATATGGCCAATATGCCGGTATTCAAGTTTTCCGGTCAAGGAGGAGAAGCCATCAGAGGCGCGTGGCATATAAGCTTTGATGAATTTCTGGATCGCTATGTCTACAGTGCCTCGACATGGCGGCTTCTTCCCTTTTTCAGTGGAAAGGCCATTATTGAAGCCGCCGGCAATATCCAAAAAAGATTCGGCATTGACGGGGATAAGCAGCATGAGAGAGAGAGAGAGAGAGAGCATGGAGCTTTTGTATCTGAAAGGCCGTAGCCGCAATCATCACGGCAAAAGTATTGCGTCTCAAAACAGCCATAAAGTTCTTGTGACCTCACCTCTTTATGATCCCATGCTCCTTTCCATCTCTACAGCGGATAATGAGAGGATCAAGCCGGATACCCTCTATGCCATGATTTTGTGCAGAACGTGCAAGAAGCTGCTTGACATTCCCTATGAGGGGCAGCGGCATTTCAGCAGGGAAGCTCTCGATTACTGCAAAAATATTGATGAGCTCCATATTGAGCAAGAAAATCTTCATCAATTTGGGTACGTAACGTCATACCATTTTCGTGCCATGCCTGCAGCAAGAGGCAAGGTGCCACTCAAGGCAGAGCGATTCATTGACGCTTATTTTCCCCGAAAGACAGAACTCTTGTCCAGGCATCTTCTGGGGAATGACGTGTTTACATCGAACATGGCGGGCAATCGCGCGAATATTAACAAATTGACAGCCATCGCCCTTGCCTTTGCGTATTATCGCACGCATGCAAAGAACCTCCCGGCCCAGGGCGGCTTTCTGGACGCCGATTTCCGTTTTGACGAGGCGCAATGGCAAGCCAGGCTCAAGGCTCTGCCCGGAGCGGCAGAGTACTTCCCCAGAGAAAAGGCCATTACGGCACTCCGGGAGACGTTGGCGCTCATGCCGAATCTGCTGGCGCCGCGTTTGCCCCTTGCCCTTCTCCTGAAAGCGGAAGGCAGGACGGCGGAGGCAGAATCCCTCCTGCGTGAAGCCCTTTCCCTTCCTACCGATGACCACTGGGCACTGCTGATCAAGAGCAAGATTGCCACGGAGCTGAAAGTTTTTGACAAGGCGCTTGAGTACGCTCGCGAAAGTTTCACCCGGAATAACAACATCACTTGCGCGGGACATATCGCCAGACTTCTCCAGCAAAACGGACTCTATGAGGAAGCAATTCATTTCATCACTTCACAATTGGAAGTTTGGCCCACATGGATTCAAGGCTTTTCCGTCCGATACAATTGTTATTTTAAATTAAAATTGTTCGACAAGGCTGTTGCCGATGCCGAAAGTTTGTTGAAATTGCAGGAAAGCGATCCCAATTATGCAAGAATGGTTACTTGCCTTTATGAAATGAAGAATATCAAGGAAGCAAGCAGGTTTTTTATTGAAGGGAGCGATAAATTCGGACGGCTTACGATCAGGCAGGATATAAAGGATCGTCTTGATGCGTATTCGATGGATAAACGCTCCGCGGCAACATAGCTTGAAAAGCTATTCATTCACCGGATGGTCATGCTTATATGACGTACCAGACAGGGGCATGAAGAGTGATGCCCGTGCATTGCTGAACAGTACAGCTTCGGTACAGTCTCGCCCAGCCCAGTGGAACGTGTTGAGTCATAAATCAGACGGGCTGGTATGGTGTGCGTTATGATGCACGGCAACATCAGTAAATGCTGATGCGCCTTGCTCCCATCCGGTACGGGTGAAGACCGAAGCATATCCCCTGTTCCGTAGAAGAGCAGTTTATACTCCCCATGAACATCCCCGCTTTGTAAGGAATTTCAGATAATGACACATCGCATAATGATTACCGTTGATGTTGAAGCACAACCAGCCCGGTCGGACAAGGATCATATCGACAGGCTGATCTATGGACGCTTCGACCATGAAGAAGAATACGGCATCGGCAAGATGTTTGATATTGCCGAGAAAAACAATGCCCGGATTACGTGCTTCCTTGATTATGCGGAACAGCATCTTTACGGCGAAGAGCTTCTTGATGTCGGCCGGTATATTTGCTCGCGGGGGCAGGACCTTCAGGTTCACCTGCACCCCGAATTCCTTTCCCCTTCTCTCTTTGAAAAAAATAACATCAAACGGGGAGTTGACATGTTCTCCGCATCCCGGGAACAGGCTGCTCTCTTCATTGACTATGCCGTGCAGACCCATTCCAGCATAACAGCCAACCGGCCTGTGGCGTTTCGTGGAGGGGGGTACAGGTACAGTGGCTCTGTATTGTCGGAACTGGCAAAACATGGTTTTGCTTTCAACTCCTGCTATAATCCGTCGCGCATAAACCAACCGTTCAACATCGGGCCTGTCAAGCAGTTTCAATGGACGGAAAACATTGTCGAATTGCCTATATCTTGTATTCCCGACTTTAAAAGCACAAGAAGACTTTACGAATATAACTTTAATGGTGATGTTCTGTTCGGGAAAACTGTTGAAGCCTGCCTCCAAAATCATGATCTGTATCTGGAGACGTTTTTCCAAAAATTTGGAGATGATGCTGTAGCAGTTCTCGTAATGCACTCGTGGTCATTCCTGAAATTCAATAAGGAATCCGGTTTTTATGATGGCATACGACAGGATGCTGTGGAAAGATTTTCCGCGCTCCTTGAGATGTTCAGCACAAAGTATGAGATAGTTGCTGCCGACGAACTGGCACAGCAGCAGCACAATCTGTCAATTGACAGAGTACAAGAATGGGAGCGCAATAGCTTCATACTGGAATACAAGGAAAAAGACAGTATCGTTTGTGACATATGTGGCGAGAGTATAAATAATTTTCGCGACTACAATGGAGAAAAAAGACAGTGTGGAGCCTGTGGTAGTGTGGAGCGGCAAAGAACCTTTGCCCAATTGCTGCAAAGTGACAAATTCTCCCACGATCTTTCAGGGAAAAAGATTTTGCTTATTGCGCCGTGCCGCAGTGAGCGGCGCATTTTTGAAAGCATCAGTAATGCCCAAATCACTACTCTTGCCCTGAGGCAAGAAGAACAGGTTGATATCGTTGCGGACATGTGCCGTATGCCGCAGGTAGCGGGCAAATCCTTTGACGTAATTTTTGCCTCCCATGTTCTTGTCCATGTGTATGATTTGCAGGCGGCGCTTGGTGAGCTTTCCAGAATACTTGCGGATGGGGGCATCTTTATCAGCTATGAGCCGATCTCTGCCGGTAAAGTCACGGTGCAGTACACGGACATTGAAAAAATTACCAGGCATTACGGCAAGGAGGCATACGAAAAATACAAGCTTGGGCGCTTCAGGGAATTTGGCGATCTTGATCTGGACAGTATATTTGAACTCTACTTTGAGCGTTCGGCGTATCATCTCGAAGACAGGGCAACGTCCCTTCCTGCCACGTGGAACATCTGGAAAAAAATCGATCTGCGCCGGCAAGTGACGGCGCTGGCTGCCACAGCCGGCTTTTCCCCCTCAGCCGGGGGAAAAATGGCTGACTCCATGCGACAGCTCGGCAAGGAAGAGTGGCTGTTCTTCAAGAATCATTGTGTTTCACCCGGCGAACAGGTGGAGCTTCACGGATATCTGACCTCCCTTGAGCGGCGAACAGTTGCCGTTACCGATATAAGGAACAATGTCGTGGCTCATCTGGAACTGTCCGGAAGAACCGCTG
>CALVGJ010000105.1 GCA_944327045.1 uncultured Desulfovibrio sp. | reverse complement strand
CGGTATTGCAGATGAGGGCCACCGGGCGGTCCTTGGGCACTTCATTGATGCGGGCGCGGATCTCTTCCAGCGGGATGGAGTGCCAGTCGGGGTATTGTTCCTGCACGGCCTTGCCGGCCTTGGCCGGACGGGCGTCGATGAAGAAGACGTTGTTGTCCGCGCGGTTCTGCCAGAGTTCCATGAATGTGTCGGCGGTGATGGGGGTGAAGCGGCCGGCCAGCACGTTGTCGGCCACGTTGGCCACCACGTTGACCACGTCCATAGCGCCGGCAAAGGGCGGGGCGTAGCTGATCTCGAGGTTGGAGATGTCGTCCACCGTGGGTTTGGCGAACTGGAGAGCGCCGGCCACGGCGTCGATGCGGGCCTTGAGGGCGTCGCCGGCGGTGCAGGCGCCCTGCATGCCGAGGACGCGGCGGCTGGTCTTATCCACCACGATCTCAAGGCTCATGAGTTCCTTTTCGGGGTAGAAGTGGGCGCGGTCCACCTGTTCCACGCTGACGGACACGGCGTCGAAGCCTTCCTTGCGGGCCTTGTCGATGGTGAGGCCCACGCCGCAGAAGGACATGTCGAAGAGTTTGACGATCCAGGTGCCCACATAGCCGGGGAAGGTGGCCTTGCCGCCGGCAAGGTTGGTACCGATGACGCGGCCCTGCCGGTTGGCCATGCTGCCCAGGGGCAGGTAGCCCGCTTTGCCGGTGATGAGGTTGGGGATGGAGACGCAGTCGCCGCCGGCGTAGATATCCGGGTCGGAAGTCTGCATGTATTCATTGACGGCAATGGCGCCGAAGGGGGTGACGTCGAGCCCGGCTTCCCTGGCAAGCTGGCCGTTGGGAGTGAAGCCTGCGGCAAAGATGACGAGCTGGGCCTCGATTTCCCGCTTGTCGGTCACGACCTTGCAGACCTTGCCGTCCTTGCCTTCCAGACGCAGCACCTTTTCGCCGGTGTACACGTCGGTATTGTGTTTGGTGCAGTCCACGGCGGCCATGCGGGCGAGCTGGGCGGAGAGCACGCCGGGCAGGATTTGATCCATCATTTCCACCACGGAGACCTTGACGCCCCACATGTCCGCCAGGGCCACGGCCGCTTCCAGACCGATGAATCCGCCGCCCACGACCACGGCCTGCTTGACGGACCCGTTTTCGCAGGCATGGCGGATGGTTTCCGCGGCTTCCAGACGGGTCAGGGAGAGGACGTTGCCGAGGTCATGGCCTTCCACCGGAGGCACACGCGGGCTTGCGCCGGTGGCCAGCACCAGCTTGTCGTAGGAGAGGGTATCCTCCTCGCCGGTGAGCACGTTTCTGACGCGCACGGTCCTGGCAGCGCGGTCGATGGCGGTGGCGCGCGTCTGGATGCGCACCGTGACGTCCTTGAGTTCGGCAAAGAACTTGGGATCGCGGATGACGTTGTACGGCGTGGCGCGCAGATCGTTGACCGTGTTCACTTCGCCGGAGACATAGTAGGGAATGCCGCAGCCGCCGTAGGAGATGTTGACGTTTTCGTCAATGAGGGTCACTTCGGCGTCGGGCAGGAGGCGTTTGCAGCGGCAGGCCGCCTTGGGGCCGAGGGCAACGCCGCCGATGACAAGAATCTTCTGAGGCATGTTGTTTCTCCTCTTAGGAGTTGAGGGGGAATCAGGACGGCTGACGCGAGCGCAGGTGCCGCGCGTCGCCGACCCTGACGGTGATTTTTTCCCTGTCCATGTATTCGAGCAGGGCAATGAGAAATTTGCGCGACAGGCCGGTGATTTCCTTGAGGCCGGCAAGGTCGAGATTGTCGTGGCTGGAAAACCACTGCCGTGTCCGGCTGAGGATTTCCTCCAGCGGCCCGGCGGCATAATAGAGGCCGTCCGCCACGCGGACGAGGGCCTTTTCCTCGCAGAGCAGGCGCAGTACGGGCGTGGCGTCCTTCTGGCTGACGTTCAGCTCCGCCAGCACGTCCTTGAGGTTGGGCGGAGCCATGCCGCCCGCTTCATGGGCCGCCATCAGCTTCTGCCGCAGCCCCTGCTGATCGTCGGCCAGCGAGACGGTATGCGAGGGCAGACGCAGGCCGTCCCCTTCCGCGACAAGCAGGCCTTTTTTGACCGCGCTTTCCAGAACGCGCTGTACCAGCCGGGGAGGGAGGTTCTTGCTCCAGCCCGCGCAGATGGCGCCCTGTCCGTGGCTCGGCTTGAGGGGGTGCTTGCGGTGCAGTTCCGCGGCGCGCGCGCAGGCCCATTGCATGAGCTGATCAAAGGCCGCGCCGTCTATCCACTGACGCTGTTCCTTGTTCCAGCAGATCAGCTTGCCTCGCGAGGCCAGGTCTACGAGCAGTTTATGCAATTGCGGGGCGGGCAGGCCGGAAAGCGCCTGCAGCGTCGGCACGTCGCAGCCCATGACGTGGCGGATGTCCATGATGGCCAGTACAAGGGCCATGCCGCCGTCCTCGGCCAGACGGGCGGGCGTCGCCAGGGCGGCAAGCTGGCGGAACAGTTCCAGATTGCGGGCCCGGCGCGGGTCGCGGGCGCGCAGTTCCGGCGGCAGGGGGGAGACGATGCTGCCGCCCGCCACGGTACGCAGGGGCGAGTAGGCCCGGATGACGCAATGATCCCCGAAGACGCCGGCCAGCGGCTGCGGAAAACGCAGCTCCGCCAGACAGCTTTCGCCGGGGGCAAGGCGATCCCGATCGAAAAAGATGACCCGTGCGGCGCATTCCTGCGTGCCGTGATGGAAGTGAACTTCCGTGCGCTGGCGCAGGGCGCGGGGCGCGGAGGGCAGGCAGGTCAGCTGCAGCAGCCAGCGGCGGGAGGAAAAGAGCGTGCCGGGACGGGCCAGCACCTGTCCCCGGCGCAGGCTGTCCGTTTCCGTTCCCTGAACATTGACGGCGCAGCGCTGCCCCGCGCGCACCACTTCGGCGGGCGCGCCGTGACGTTGCAGGGAGCGGGCGCGGACGGCAATGCCTTCAGGCATGGCGACGAGTTCTTCCCCGCTTTCCAGACCGCCGGAAATGACGGTGCCGGTAACCACTGTTCCGTGCCCCTTCATGCCGAATACGCGGTCAATGGGCAGGCGGAAGAGGTCCGTGGGGCGGCGGGGAGGAATTTCGGCCGCGCAACGGTAGATATGGGCGCGCAGGGCCTCAAGCCCCTCGCCGGTGACGGAAGAGACGGGAAAGACGGGGGCGTTTTCCAGAAAGCTTCCCTTGAGGAAGCTGCGGATGTCTTCCTGTACCAGTTCGAGCCACTGGGCATCCACCATGTCGCACTTGGTCAGGGCCACAAAGCCGCGGTCGATGCCGAGCAGGGTGCAGATGTCGAGGTGTTCACGGGTCTGCGGCATGACGCCTTCATCCGCGGCGATGACCAGCATGACGAAGTCCACCCCCGCGGCGCCGGCCACCATGTTTTTGACAAAGCGTTCATGCCCCGGCACATCGACGATGCCCAGACGCTCCCCATCGGGGAGATCGGCCCAGGCAAAGCCCAGCTCGATGGTGATGCCGCGCCGTTTTTCCTCTTCGAGGCGGTCGCAGTCAATGCCGGTCAGTGCACGCACCAGCGAGGTCTTGCCGTGATCGATGTGACCCGCCGTGCCCAGTACAAGCGCCATGAAGCAACTCCTTTGCCCAGAGAACGCATGGAAGAATTGCACTGGATATAGCCTGTTCTGGAGACAAGCGCAATGCCGGTGCGGCGTCGGCAGGGAAAAAAATCATTCCCGTTGCGGAGTTGTCCCGCGCGCTTCAGGAGCGGCTGGAACAGCGGGCGTCCCGTTGCTTGATGGGCTTGCCGGTATGATATTCCAGCCAGCAGCGCAAAAAGGTAAAGGCATCGGCATGATGCAGGCGTTTTTTTTCCTGCATGCGAATATCCGCGGTGTGAATGGTGCTGTAAAGGTCCGCCGCGTCCTCGCCGTTCCAGGTGGCATGTCCGATGCCGAGAAAGAGCGGCAGGCTGCTGTTGTCGCGGTTGTACTCCCGAAGGGACTGCTGAATGGCGCGGGTATGCTCTTCGGCCTGTTCGGTGGTGCAGGTGGGCAGGATGATGATGAATTCATCCCCTCCCAGCCGGATGAGGCTGTGCGGGGCGCGAATGCTCCGCTGCAGGAGACGGCTGGCCTCGATGAGCAGGCGATCCCCCTGATCATGCCCCAGGGTATCGTTGATGAGCTTGAGGCCGCTGACATCGCAGTAGATGACGCTCAACGGCAGGGAAAGCCTGCTGTTCCACGAGGGGGCGTTCTGGGTGAGGAATTCGCGGTTGTAAAGGGCTGTGAGCGAGTCGGTGAACGCCTTGTTGCGCAGACTGACCTGTATCCTGCGATGCAGGGAAAGGTCCGTATGCAGGGCGATGATGCGCGTGGCCCTGTTCTGCGCGTCCCGCTGCACCACCTGGCCGCGCTGCATGACCCAGAGGAAGCGTCCTTCCTTATGGCGGAGACGGCAGCAGCACTCAAAGTAGTCGCCACGTTCCGTGGTCAGGGCAATGGTTCGCTGGAGAGTCAGGATGTGCGCCCGATCGTCGGGGTGCAGGGCATCGATCCAGGCATTGACGTCATTGGGCAGTTCCTGCTCGTCGGCATAGCCCAGCATGGCCCGGTAATGCTGATTGAAGAAAAAGGCGTCCGTTTGCGGATTCCAGTCCCAGAGTCCGTCCTCGGAGGCAAGAGGAAAGGGCAGGGAACCCTGATCCGGCAGGGGAAAGAGGGGATTTTCCTCTTCGGGCGGAGGGGCAACGGACGGCCTGTCCGCCGCGGCAAGGCCATGCAGGCTGCCGCCGACCATGATGGCCCGGTGCTGCTCGTTGCGCAGCAGTACGGCGCCGTGCGCCACAAGCACGCTGCCCTGACGCGGGCCGCTGCGCACAAGAAAGGTGTATCGCAGGCGGTCGCCCATGTCCGCATTGTGGAGAATATCCTCAAGACTGGTATTTTCGCCGATGGAGCCGAACATGTCGCGGATATCGTCGCGCAGGATGCTGGTTCGTTCGGGTGACAGCCCCAGCAGATGGCGGCAGGTCGCGTCAAGGTGGATAAGGTCCCTGTCGCCGTTATAGAACCAGAATCCGCAATTATCCGCCACGCCGTGAGGAGAAAGGGGACTACAGATCATAGAGGCGAACCTCCGACAGCGGAATATCCTGCATCAGGTTGAGGGGAGATGCCCGTTTTACCCTCTCTATTGTATAAATTCGGTAGAAGCTGTCAACATGGAGGTCCTTGGGGCAAAAATGCGGAAAAAAAGCGGAAGACACGGGGGGTATCACCAATTTATTGGAGGGGGTTGGCTGCTTTCCCTCATACGAACGCTCCTTGACGTTTTCTCTCTTCAAAGCGGGAAAGCACGCCCGTTCCGGCATGAACCGGCGCAAATGAGCTGCGTCTATACCTTCGCTGCGGTTGCCTGCTCACGCCGTCGGCAAAGCATTTCAGTGTGAAACGCATTGCGTTTCACG
>CALVGJ010000104.1 GCA_944327045.1 uncultured Desulfovibrio sp. | reverse complement strand
GCCGCATCTGGCGCTGACGGTGGAGGGTTTTTCCCGCAGCCCTTTCGGCATTGAATTCATGCGCTTCGAGGCCGGCAATACCATGCCCGAGATCCTGCGGCGATTGCCGCATGTGGCCTTTCAGGTTCCTGATTTGCGTGTGGCCCTGGACAGGGTGCTGTCGCTTCCCGAGACCGAGTTGCTCATAGCTCCCACAAGGCCCTGCCCGTGGATCGAGGTGGCCATGTTTTCCCACCGGGGAGCGCCCATCGAATGTCTTGCTTTTGCGGATATGGGGAACGAGGTGTCGTCTATCTGATGCTGCGAACGTCCCCCAGTGAAGAAGGAGCGGCAACAGCAGGACATGTTGTGTTCCGATAGGCGACGCAGGCCCTCAAATGCGTTCGAGCAGGGCGCGCTTGCGGTCCTCGAAGTCTTCCTGACTGATGAGCCCCTCTTGCAGGAGCTGCTGGAGCAGGCGCAGGCGTTCGGCCAGATCGTCCGTCGCGCTGGAACGTGCGGAAGGCGCAAGGAGCTGCGCGGCCAGCTCGAGACCGGTTCCGAGCTGCAGGCCCGCGCCCGCCAGACCGTTTTCCGATCGGGCGGCATCCCGCATGGCCTGAATCTGCTCCAGACGTTCATAGCTCAGATGAACTTCCTCGGCGGCCTGCTGCCGGGCGCGCATGGCAAAGACCGTCTCCAGCCGCGCCCGGCTTTCCCGGTCAAGGATGCTGCCGTTGACCGAGAACTCCGGTACGGCCAGACCGTATTCTCCGGCAAACCGGGCAAGGCGTTCGTGGATGCGCGCGCTGATGTCGTCAAGGTGGCTGTCGATATCGGTGCAGGAGTATGCCGCCCCCGCCAGCGTCGCGGCAATGAACTGGGGGAGTTGCGCGTCGAGCACGGCCTTGATGCGGGCGATATCGACGCGGCGCTCTCCGGCGCAGAGACGGAGGAAGGCTGTCCGGGCGTCCGCCAGCCGCAGACTGTAGGTTCCGTTCATGCCTACCGCCAGCGGAAGCCGGTAGACAGGGTCAAGATAGCGGACAGGCTGGGCCGTGCCCCAGCGCAGGCCGGGAAAAAGCGTGGTGCGGTAAAAATAGAGCCGCACCTTGTGGGGACTTTCAAAAAGGGTCGGCAGACTGGCGAGCGTGGTCAGAAAGGGGTGGTTGTCCGTGTTGAGGGACAGGGCGGTTTGTTCGTTGATGGCATCCACGATCCTGCCTCCATAAACGAGCAGGCAGCCCTGCGCCGGACCGACGATCAGCCGTGAGGCGTTTTTTATTTCATCGCCCGGTGTGGGCAGGAGCTGAAAAATGGTGTCCCGGTCGTCCTCCTGCCACTGGAGGACGGAACGCATCTGCCGTCTGAGCATGTCCCTGAGTCCCATAGACGTCTCTGCTGTGTTGGTTGGTGTATGTTGCGCCGGTAATGCCGTGCGGCGGCGGGCGCATGTGCCGCTGTCCGCATCCACCGTGAGCGGATCAGAAAAGACGTTGCGGCTCGGCAGGGGGCTGCCGCCCCTCGCTTATCCGGTAGAGCTTCGCGCCCTGCAGAAGATAGAGCCCGTCCGCCGTCTTGACGAGAGCGCCGTCATACGCTCCCTGCAGGGTCCAGCGCACGGCGGCGCTTTCCGGGTCAAGGCACTGGAGCAGGGAGGGCGCGTCGGGGTGGGGCGTGGGACGAAAGCGGATGATGAGGTCCTCCTTGTCCGCCCAGGCCACGGAAGCCCGATAGTACACGCGATCCGGCGTGAAGAAGTCCGTCGCTTCCAGATGGGCCTGCCGGAAGATGTGGGCATGGCGCTTGACGTATCGCGCCTGTCCCTCGCCGTCCCACTCCAGATAGCCGCCGAAGAGCCGGGGGCCGTTCTTGTTGTCCAGAAAGGCGTAGCGGATGAGCTGTTGCGGGCCGGAAGTTCCGGTTCCCTTGCGGGCAAAGGTGAAGCCGTGCCGACGCTCGGCTTGCGGATGGCGGTAGTCGGCCACCATCCGCGTCAGTTCGTCGTAGGTGGGGGCCAGATTGACGCCGGGATAGAAGTAGCGCCGCGTGCCGTCGGCAGTCATGACGCGCAGGGCGTCACCCTCGTTGGCGTAACCGGCTTCGATCTGGACGACGGCTCCCGCCAGCCGGGGCTGACGTTCCAGCAGGGGACGGGCGTCCACCCACTCCCGGGCGGCAAAGTCAAAGAAAAAGAGGCGGCTTTTATCCAGGATCAGAAAAAGGCTGCCGTCGGACATGGTCTGAAAGCGGATCTCTCGTGCGCCTTTCCCCACGGAGTCTTGAAGGCGTTGCGGTTCCTCCGACCAGGTTCGGGTACGGGGATCATAAATATCGGCCATATAGCCCGCCGGGCCCTTCTTGCCGAGGCTGCCCCGCACGCGCAGCACAAGAGGCGCGCCATCATGGGCCGGATCGGCCGCCAGCGCGAGCTGTTGAAGCTCATAGGTGATGGCGGCGGGCGTCGCCGCCCTCTGCCGGGCAGGCTGAGGTGTCGGCTGCGGGGCCCGCGCGGGAGCCAGCAGGTAGAGCATTCCGGCAAGGAGCAGGAGCAGGAAGCAGAGGGCGGTCAGGCGGCGGCGCGGCACCATGACGCCGGACGGTCGGGCCGGAGACGGTCGGGGCGTCTCGTCCAGCAAAAATTCCGAATTGCAGGACAGGCAGCGGCAGCGCCCCTTGTCCGGGAAGGAAAATTCCTTGCCGCCGCAGTGCGGGCAGGAAAGCGGGCGTACCGTCGTCACGTCTGTCCTCCTGATTGTCGGCTGCGGGGCGGAGCAGCCGAAAAGAACGCGAATGCGGCCCGAGTATGCCGGATATGCGGGAAAAAATCGAGCAAAAGCCGAATGCTTCCGCGCGTTCCGCCGGGCAGCCGCCGTCCGTCCCCGCCGCTTGCCTCGCAGCCGGGAAACGGATAGCGTCGAGCCGCACAATCCCCGTAAAAAAGGCAGGCAAGATGGATTTCAGTGCTGTACAGATTCTGGTTGTGGGCGACGTCATGCTGGATCGTTACATCAGCGCCACGGTGGAGCGCATTTCGCCGGAAGCGCCCATTCCCGTGGCCTGCGTCAACAGCCGTTGGGAGGTCCCCGGCGGCGCGGCCAACGTGGCCCGCAATCTGGCTCGTCTGGGCGTGCGGACGCGGCTGGCCGGGCTGTGCGGGACGGACGAGGCCGCGGCGTCACTGCGGCAATTGCTGGATGCGGAAGGCATCGAGCATGCGCTGTATGCGCTGCCGCGGCGTGTGACCACCTGCAAGACGCGCGTCATGGCGCAGGGCCAGCAGCTTCTGCGGCTGGATGAGGAAGAGCGCGACGCGCTGGATGCCGTCGCCGTGGAGGGCTTCCGGCAGCTCATCGAGTCTTTGCTGGAAGGCTGCGCGGTGCTGGTGCTCTCGGACTACGGCAAGGGGGCGCTTCTGGACGGCGCGGGGCATCGGGGCATGGATGGCTTGTGCCGCCGTCTTGTCCGCGCGGCGCGGGAACGGGGCATGCGGGTGCTGGTGGACCCCAAGGGGCGGGACTGGAGCCGCTACGAGGGGGCGCACTGCCTGACGCCCAATGCGGCCGAGCTGGCGGATGTGGCCGGGGCGCTGCCTGCCGGGCGCGAGGAGCTTGCCGAGACGGCGCTTGCCCAGTGCCGCCGCTGGGGACTGGAACGTCTGCTGCTCACGCGCGGGGCCAAGGGCATGGCGCTTTTCGGCGAAGAGGCGGAGCCCTGTTTCATCCGGGCGCATACGCGCGAGGTGGCCGATGTTTCCGGCGCGGGGGATACGGCGCTGGCCGTGCTGGCCGCCGGGGTGGCGGCGGGCATGGGCTGGGAGGAGGCCGCGCGGCTGGCCAATACCGCTGCCGGGGTGGCCGTGGGCAAGCTGGGGACGGCTCCCATCAGTCTGGAGGAGCTGCGCATGGCCCAGCGCCAGTACGATGCCAACCCGCGTCTGTTCAGTCTGCCGACCCTGCGGGAGAAGGTGGAGGACTGGCGGCGCAAGGGCGAGCGCATCGTCTTTACCAACGGCTGTTTCGACCTCATCCATCCCGGGCATATTTCGCTCATCCAGCAATGTGCCGATCTGGGCAATCGGCTGGTGGTGGCTCTCAACAGTGATGCCTCGGTACGGCGGCTCAAGGGGCCGTCGCGACCCGTGCAGGACGAGCAGAGCCGGGCGCTGGTCATGGCCCAGCTCAAGGGAGTGGACGCGGTCATCCTCTTTGACGAGGACACGCCGCTGGAGCTCATCCGGGCACTGCGTCCCGATGTGCTCGTCAAGGGCAGCGACTATAATCTGCAGACCGTGGTGGGCGCGGACGAGGTGCTGGCCTACGGCGGCACGGTGCATCTGGCCAGCCTTGTGGACGGATGCAGCACCTCCGGTCTCGTGCGGCGCATGGGCGGGCCGGAAAAGACGCGGGCCTGATGCGCGATCCGCACAGCACGGTGCGGCGGAAGAAAAAAAGTACGAGGGGCGCGGGCACGAGTCGGCGTCCCTTTTTTTGCGCTTCGCGGCGGACGGTGTGTTCGAGGAGCGCATGTGCGGGACGCACGCTTTCTGAAAAAAATGTGACAGCTTCCCGGCAGGGGAAAAACGGCCTTTCAGACGACTACAGATGTGCGGAATGCGTGAAATGGAGACCTTCCCGCTCGTCATGAGCGCAAAAAGGCGGCGGCGAAGGACAAAACGGCAGGCTCGGCGCACATGAGGGGACGCATATTGTGCGGCCGTCGTCTTGCGCCGACGGTGGCAGGGTGCTAGGATTGATTCGCAGTATGGCGAATTTCCCGCCGCGGATATGCCGGGGCGGTCGCCATGCGCTACGAGGAGTCATCATGAAGAGAAGATCGTTTCTCAAGCTTTCCTGCGGGCTCGGCGCCGGGATCATGCTTTCCGGGCTGGGCCTGAGCCTCATGCCCGTGGAAGGCATGGCGCAGGAACTGAAGAAAATCGACAAGGTGAAGAGCGCCGCGCAGACCACCAGCATCTGCTGCTACTGCGCCGTGGGCTGTGGCCTTCTCTGCAGCACGGACAAGAGCACCGGCAAGATCATCAATATCGAAGGCGACCCGGAACATCCGGTCAATGAAGGTTCCCTCTGCGCCAAGGGCGCGGGCATCTACCAGACCACGGAGGCCAATCCCCACCGTCTGACCAAGGTGCTGTACCGCGCGCCCCACGCCGACAAGTGGGAAGAAAAGGACTGGGATTTCGCCATCAACCGCATTGCCGCCCACATCAAGAAGGAGCGTGACGCCTCCTTCATGGTGAAGAACAAGGACGGCGCGGTGGTCAACCGTCTGGAAACCGTCGCCCATATGGGCAGCTCCAACATCGACAGCGAGGAGTGCTGGAACATCGCCGCCTTCGCCCGTTCGCTCGGCCTGGTCTATCTTGAGCACCAGGC
>CALVGJ010000103.1 GCA_944327045.1 uncultured Desulfovibrio sp. | reverse complement strand
GGCTGCCCTTCTCCGAAGTCGATCTCAAGGCGCAGGATGCGGTCGGCATTGGGGTGGCGCTCGCAGACGCGCACCGTACCTACGCGCAGGTCCGCCGCCTTGAACTGTTCAAAGCTGATTTCTTCCGCCGGTTCCGTGGGCGCGGGGGCGGCCTTCGCCTTTTGTGCGGCCTTTTCGGTCTTGCTCTTTTCCTTTTCGGCTTTGGCGGCAGCTTCGGCCGTTTTGGCGCGGGCTGCGACATCAATGCGCGGGAAGAGATTGGAGGCCGCAGCCAGCGGTGTACCCGCCGTCAGTCCGGCAAATTCGTTCGCCTCCCGTTCCAGATCGCAGGCAGGGGCCGTCTCGCCGCAGGCGGGCTGCCCAAGCTGCGTCAGCATGGCTGCCGCCGACTGGGGCATGACCGGCCAGAGGCAGAGAGCCACCTTGCGCATGGCCGTGAGCAGCGTGTGCATTACCGTGTTCAGGCGCTCGGTATCGCCCTGCTTGGACAGGGCCCACGGCGCCTGCGAATCCACATACTTGTTGCAGGCACGCACGAGTTCCCAGAGGGATTCCAGCGCCTGCGAGAACTGGACGACGCCGAAGAGCTGCACAAAATTCTGTACGGCCGTGAGGCAGAGCTCGGCAATGGCCTTGTCATCATCGTGCAGGCTGCCGCACGGGGGCGTCTTGCCTTCGCAGAATTTGGCGGTCATGGACAGCACACGGCTGTAAAGATTGCCCAGATCATTGGCCAGGTCGGCGTTGATGCGGGTGATGATGCTTTCCTCGCTGAAGCTGGCGTCGGAGCCGAAATGCATTTCTCTCAGGAGAAAGTAGCGGAAGGCATCCAGACCGAATTCCTGACTCATAGCCAGGGGATCGACGACATTCCCCAGAGATTTCGACATTTTGGTGTCACGCACCAGCCAGTAGCCATGCACGTTCAGGTGCTGGTAGAGCGGCAGCCCCGCAGCCTTGAGCATGGTAGGCCAGAAGATGGCATGGGGCTTGAGGATATCCTTGGCCACCAGATGCTCGCCCGGCCAGTAGCGTGCGTAGTCGGAGCCGTCCGGCCAGCCGAGCGCACTGATGTAGTTGAGCAGCGCGTCAAACCAGACGTAGCAGACATAGTCAGTGTCGAAAGGCAGCTCGATGCCCCAGGTCAGACGGCTCTTGGGGCGGGAGATGCAGAGGTCTTCCAGCGCGCCGGATTCCAGCATGCCCAGCACTTCATTGCGGTAGCGTTCCGGTCGGATGAAGTCGGGATTGGCAAGGATGTGCTCCTTGAGCCAGGGAAGATACTTGGACATGCGGAAGAAATAGTTCTTCTCGCTGATAAATTCCGGCTTGGTGAGGTGCTGCGGGCAAAGGCCGTTTTCCAGTTCCTTTTCCGTGTAGAAGCGTTCGCAGCCATAGCAGTAATGGCCGCCGAACTCGCCGAAATAAATGTCCCCTGCGTCGTAGACCTGCTGCAGGAACCGCTGTACGCGGGCCTTGTGATCGGCATCCGTGGTTCGCACAAAGCGATCATTGGCAATGCTGAGCTGCGGCCAGAGCGCACGGAATTGGGCGCTGATGCCGTCTACGAATTCCTGCGGACTCTTGCCCTGCTTTTCGGCGGACTGCACAATCTTGTCCCCGTGCTCGTCCGTACCGGTCAGAAAGAGGGTGTCCTCCCCTTTCAGACGATGAAAACGGGCAAGGCAGTCCGCCACGATGGTGGTATAGGCATGGCCGAGATGCGGCTGCGCATTGACGTAATAAATGGGCGTGGTGATGAAAAAATGGGACACCGGGTCGCTCCTTACGGTTGTTCGGTAGAGGGGCCGCCGTCATCTGTACCGCGGGCGGCCGGTTTGCGGCGGCGCTTGCGTCGGGCCTTGCCGCCTTCGCCCTGTCCTGCCGCTGTCTGCCCCGCGACGCCTTCCTGTGTGGCAACATCGGCCGCATAGCCCGGGTCGCCTTCCGCTTCCGGCAGCAGGTCATGAAAGCGGGAAAGGTCGTCGTCGATGGTGTCCGGCGTGGCGGAAACGATGAGCATACCGTCCGCGGCGGGCGAGGAGGTCGGCCTTGCCTGCGCCTTGCCTTGTCCCGCTCCCTGCTGTTGCTGCGCTTCCGGGCGATGCGGCTCAAGGGCCTGCCATTCTTCAAGCGTCAGTTCAAGCTCTTCGTTGTTCTCGTTGAGAACAGACAGGGAATTGCGAAACATATTGGCTCGCAAGACTTTCATGCTGCCCTGTGTTGTTTGGTACTTCTTGCCCAGACGGGGACAATTGCGATGAAAACGGTCGTAGTTTTCCTGTTCATAGGCAAGGCAGCACAGGAGGCGTCCGCAGATGCCGGAAATCTTGGCCGGATTGAGAAAAAGGTTCTGCTCCTTGGCCATGCGGATGGTCACCGGTGCGAACTTGCGCAGATAGCGGCGGCAGCAGCAGACCATGCCGCAATTACCTACCGCCCCCACCATCTGCGTTTCGTGGCGCACGCCTATCTGGCGCAGTTCGATGCGGGCGCGATACTCGCGCACCAGGTCCTTGAACAATTCCCTGAAGTCGATGCGTGCCGGAGCGGTAAAATAAAAGATGAACTTGCTGCGGTCAAAGTAGACTTCCACTTCCACAAGTTTCATGTCCAGACGGCGCTGCCGGATGCACTGGCGGCAGAATGCGGCGGCCTCCTGTGCCAGAACGGCATTGCTGCGGGCGCGCTCCCTGTCTTCCGGCGTGGCGGGACGCAGAATTTCCTGGGCGGCGTCGGCGTAGGGCGCGGGCAGGTTTTCATGCGGCCCGGAGACAACTTCGGCCAGAGTCTCGCCCTGCTCGGCGGCAATGAGGACATGGTCGCCGGGATGCAGCGTGTCCGGGCCGGAATAGTAGCTCGTCTGTCCGAGCGTACGGAATTTCAGGCCATAAAGGGGCATGCGATAATGAACCTCTTGAAGAAATCATGACGACAAACAGTGCTTTTCCGACATATTCCGCGCGCTGTCAACACGGAGCCTTCCTCCCTTGCCAAGCGTTCCTGCCTGACATAGGCTAAGACACTTTTCTTTGACGAGGTATGCGATATGATATCCTACAGGGATGCGCTGGCCCTGCTGGCGGAAAATGGTGTGGAAGGCGGCCTGTTGCAGCACAGCACGGCGTCGGCGGCGGTTATGGCCGCGCTGGCCCGTCACTTCGGCGAGGATGAGCAGCTCTGGGCGCTCACGGGGTTGCTGCATGATGTGGATTATCCCGCCACCATGCACGAGCCGCAGCGGCACGGGCTTGCGGCTGCCGAGCTGCTGACGGACAAACTGCCTGAGGAGGCCCTTGTGGCCATCCGGGCCCATAATGGCGAAATGACGGGCGTCATGCCGCAAAATCGGCTGGACTATGCCCTGCGCTGTGCGGAAACCGTCACTGGTCTGGTCAGTGCCGCGGCCCTCATGCGCCCCACAGGGTATGAGGGCATGGAAACCAAGAGCATCAAGAAGAAAATGAAGGACAAGGCCTTTGCCGCCAGCGTCAATCGGGACAATATCCGGGAATGCGAGAAGATCGGTCTGGAGCTGGATGCCTTTCTTGCGCTGGTCATTGCCGCCATGAAGGCGGAACATGACGGCGCGCAGCCGGTTGCCTGACATGCCCGTGGGCGGGAACGGCGGCAGGTGCATGCTGCTGCGGGCGGTTTCGCGGAAGGCATATTGTCCCCGCAGCCGGTCAGTTCCCGTTCACAGGGACGCTAACTTCCGGTTCCAGCCGGAACCCCACAAGGAGAGGGAAATATGTCTCAGCAGCACAAGGATGATGCGTCACATCCCATCATGTCCGTCTGCCACAGAGAATATAACGGCATAACGACCGGCATCAGGGTGCTTGGCCCGGCCAAGCTGGATTCTCCCCTGCCCTTTCGAACCTGGGCCGATGACCGCCGTGTCCCCATCTATGTAGACAGGGAACTCTGCGACGATTTTGATGATCCGGTCTGTCTCTGCTTCGAGGCGGCCGGGCCGCGGCGCAAGCTCTATTTTGATCCCCGTCGGGCCAAATGCGCCATTGTCACCTGCGGGGGGCTCTGTCCGGGGCTCAACGACGTTATCCGTTCCATTGTTCTGGAGGCCTATCATGCTTACGACGTGCCGTCAGTTCTCGGCATCCGTTACGGTCTGGAAGGTTTCATTGCCCGCTACGGGCATGCGGTAGCCGAGCTGACGCCCCAGCGCGTGAGCGAGATTCACCGTTTCGGGGGAACCATTCTGGGAACGTCGCGCGGACCGCAGTCCCCGGAAGAAATAGTGGACATGCTGGAGCGCAGCAATGTAAACATTCTGTTCGTCATCGGCGGGGACGGTTCCATGAAGGCCGCACAGGCCATTGCCGCCGAGATTTCCGCGCGCAATCTCAAGCTTTCCGTCATCGGCATTCCCAAAACTATCGACAACGACATCAACTTCATTGCTCAGTCCTTCGGTTTCGAGACCGCTGTGGCCAAGGCCACGGAAGCCATACAATGCGCCCATACCGAAGCCTGCGGCGTACATAACGGCATCGGTCTGGTGAAACTCATGGGACGCGAGTCCGGTTTTATTGCGGCACGTGCGGCACTGGCCCTCAAGGAGGTGAACTTTGTGCTCGTGCCGGAAGCCCCCTTCCGTCTGGAGGGGGAAGGCGGGCTGCTGCCCGCGCTGGAACAGCGGCTTGCCTCACGACATCATGCCGTCATCGTCGTGGCCGAGGGGGCCGGGCAGCATCTGCTGGACCAGCGCGGCGAAACGGATATGTCGGGCAATCCCGTACTGGGGGATATCGCCACCCTGCTGCAACGGGAAATCAAGCGCCATCTTGGAGAGCGCGGGGTGCCGCATACGCTCAAGTTCATTGACCCCAGCTACATTATCCGCTCCGTGCCGGCCACTCCCAACGACAAGGTCTACTGCGGCTTTCTGGGACAGTATGCCGTGCACGCCGCTCTGGCCGGGCGTACGGAAATGGTGGTGGGCCGTCTGCAGGACAAGTTCGTGCATCTGCCGTTGCCGCTGGTGACGGCCAAGCGCCGCAAGCTCAACATCGCTTCCGATCTCTGGCGGGCCGTGCTGGAGTCCACCGGTCAGGGCATGCTTGCCGGCATGTTGCTGCCGGAAGGGGCGCCCGTGGGACCGACTGTTGCAGCGGATCAGGCATAAGGGCGGGCGCGATGGATATTGCCGCCGCTCTGAGTTCCCGCCGGCGCATGCTCCAGATCAAGGCCTCAGCCGGGTCGGGCAAGACCTATACCCTGACCCGGCTTTTTCTGAACCGGCTGGCCCATTGCGAGGCAAGTGCCGCCGGAGCGGGGGCTGCCTGTCTGGTGCGTCAAGACGGTCCCGCACACTGGGGGGAGATACTCGCCATCACCTTCACCAATGCCGCGGCCACGGAAATGCGAGATCGCGTCATCAGGGAACTGAAGAGCGTTGCTCTGGGCAAGACGGCGCAGGACATTCCCCTGCAGCCGCCTGCGGCCGCCCGCTGGCTGGACGTCATTCTGCGCGATATTTCCTCGCTCAACATCCGCACCATCGACAGCCTCCTGCACCGTATTGTGCGGGCCGCAGCGCTGGACCTCGGCCTGCCGCCGGACTTTCAGCCCGTCTTTGCCAGCAGCGAAGCCATGCAGCCCCGGCTGGACAGGCTCATAGACGAGGCCTGGCACGGGGATGCGGACAAGCTGGCCATGCTGCGTGAGGCTTATGCCGGGCTGATCTTTCAGGCGGACAGAAAGGGCTTTGTGGCCGGCACGCATCTTGTGGAGGAACTGCGTTCCCTCTGGGACGGCTTTCTGGACGGGAGTTTTTCCCGGCTCAGTCCGCCGTCGGCCATTGACGAGGAGGAACAGCGCATCTGGACGGCCTGCCGTACGGCAGCCGAGTCCTTTCTGCAGGAGGGCAAGGGCGGGGGCATCAAGCTCAAGGCATATGTGAAGCAGGCCTGCGACAAGATCATGGACAAGGATGAGGGCTTTGCCAAGAGCTCTTTCTTTGCTGAACCGGACAAGGAAATCCTCAACAGCGGCAGCGCCTGCCCCGATTCGCTGACAGCGGCGTGGAAAAGATTGTGGCAGACGGCCAATGAGGCCATTCGTGATTTTGCCATTCTGGCAGAGGCGCGCAAATCCGCCCAAACAGTACGTCTTGCCCAGATGCTGTGCGAGGATTTTGCCGCCGACAGTCGCCGGGACGGCAATATTCCGGCGGTACTCATCCCGCTCAAGGCCAGAGAGGCTCTGTCCGGGGAGTTCGGCGTACCGGAGGCCCTCTGCCGTCTTGGCAGCCGTCTGCGGCATTTCATGCTCGATGAATTTCAGGACACCAGTCGCCAGCAGTGGCAGGCCATGCATCCGCTGGTGGGAGAAGCTCTGGCCCAGGGCGGAACGCTGACCTGGGTGGGCGATGTCAAGCAGGCCATTTACGGCTGGCGCGGCGGAGATACCCGTCTTTTTGACGAACTGGCGCAGGACGCGGAACTGCTGGGCATGGCCGAGGGCTGCCGTCAGGAATCCTTGCCCTGCAATCGGCGCAGCCGTCAGGTCATTGTGGAACACAACAACAGGCTGTTCTCCCGGCTGTCCGACAGGGAGACGGCACGGGAGGTGCTGACGGCCATTCTGGGAAAAAGCGTTTCCGCCGACCTGCTGGAAGAAGGCGTTGCCGCCGTGGCGGGTGCCTATGCCGATGCCGTGCAGCGTCTGCCGGAGCCGGTTGCTTGCGGCGGTTTTGTGCGGGTGTACGATGTGACGGACGCCGAGGAAATCGTCCACGCCGCCGAAGGCAGACAGGCCGTAGGGGAAAGCCTGCTGCGCCTTGTACGGGAAACGGGAGCGCGTCGTCCCTGGTCGGATATGCTCGTGCTGGTGACCACCAACGAGCTGGCTCATGATTATGCCGAGCTGCTCATGGAGGACGGCATTCCCGTCATTACCGAGAACAGTCTGCTGCTGGCGGAACATCCGCTCATTCTGCAACTGGTGGCCTTTCTGCGTTTTCTGGACCGGCCGGAAGACGACGTGGCCCTGTGGACCGTATTGCATGGCGTGCTGCTGGCAGGACACCCCGCCTTCAGCCTTGAACCGCAGGCGCTGCATGACTGGCGGGCGACCCATGCCCGCGGTCAGCGTCCGCTCTGGCAGGCGTTCCGGGAGTTTCGCCCGGATATCTGGGAATATTTTCTGGCCCCCTTTCTCGGACGAGCCGGGCTCATGACGCCCTACGACACTCTGATGGAATGGTGCGAACGCCTCCAGGCTCGCGAACGTTTTCCCGACGCGGCGGTCTTTCTGCGCTGCTTCATGGAAGTGCTTTCCTCGGCTGAGGAAAACGGACTGGGGTCTCCGTCGGCCTTTCTGTATCACTGGGATCAGAAAGGGCAGGAAGAGAAGGTGCCCGCGCCGGAAAATCTGGACGCCGTGCGCGTCATGACCATCCACAAGTCCAAGGGCCTTCAGGCGCCGGTGGTCATTCTGCCCGGTACCGGCATGTCACTTCAGGTGGACAAGATGCTGCCCATGAATGTGGGCAAGGTGCGCGTCGTCTGCCGGGCGCGGGCCAGAATGGGTGAGCCCTATTACCGGGAGTACGTGCGGCAGGGGGTGGAACGCCTCAATCAGCTCTATGTGGCCTTTACCCGTGCCTGCGAGGAGCTGCATATCATTCGCACGCCGCTTGCTGCTTCCTCTCGGGGCAGCGTCACGGCTGGATTGAATTGCCTTTGGGAGCTGGCCGGTTTCGCCCTTCCCTATGCGGAGGGACAGCTCCCGGCTCCGGTACCGACGGCGGAGCCGGTCGGGATTGATGAAGGGACGGGATCGTCCGAAGCGGGCTCAGCGTATGCGGTGGCTTCTTTGCTTTCCGACAGGAGGGAACTGCCGTGGCGACCCATGCAATGGCTGCCCACGCTCAAGATTTTCCGCAATCCGCTGGGAAGCTCCTTCCGTCCGCAGGACCGGGGAGAATTTCTGCACCATTGCCTTGAGCATCTTGCCGCCGTAGTGGGCGAAAGTGCCGAACAGCGGGCGGAAGCGGCATGGCGGCGCGGGCGGGAAACTTTTTTGCGGGCCGTACCGGAGGATGAGGATTTGCGTCAGGGCATCCTGTCCGCTCTCGGCTGGGTGGCGGGACAGCCCCTGCTCATGGACTGGCTGGGCCGGGGACATGCGGAACAGGGACTACTTGTGCCCGGGCGCGGCGGCCTGTGGGCCGGACGTGCGGATTTGGTTGTTCCGGGCCGCAAGCGCTATCTGGTGCTGGAATTCAAGAGCGGCAGGCCGGAGGCGGGACATGCGGCGCAGCTTCGCGGCTATCTGAGCTGTCTGCCGCAGGAACTTCCGGCAACGGGGCTGCTTGTCTATCTGGATGAACAATGTTTCCGGCGGGTGGAACTGTCGGACGCCACGGAACTGCTGGCGGATTTGACGCAGGTCTTTCCCTGCTGCCACGAGGTGTAGACATGCCCGGAACGCCCTTTTCCGTCTTTGCCTGGCAGAAGCCCTTTCTTCCCGCTCTCAAGGATTTCATTGCCCGCCGTACGGGTAATTGTCCCGGACGAGCCTTGCTGGTGGTGCCGCACAACCGGCCGTGGCGTTATTTGCAGCATCTTTATGCTCTGGACGGCAGACCGGTTCTGCTGCCCAAGGTGCTGACCTTCACCGAATTGCTGGGCCGCTGGCGAGAACAGACGGGAGAGCCGCCCGTGCATACGGCCAACAGCCTGGATCAGGTGGCTCTGCTGCGCGAGTGCGTCACGGGGCTTTCCCGTACAGACAGAGGCCTTGCCGAACGCTTTTCCCGCATGGAGATGGAGGAATTTTTGCCCTGGGGCATGCGGCTGGCCAGCGTGCTGGACGAACTTTTCGGATACGGCGTGACTGCCGCCGACATCGCCCATATGGAAGGGGAAGTGGCGCCGCCCGCGGCTGCTCTGCTTGCCGCGCTGGGGCGTATTCAGGAGGCCTATGCCCGCCTGTTGCGTGAACGGGGCTGGACAACGCCGGGTTTTGACGCCTGTGAGGTGGCCCGCCTTGGCGAGCAGGTGCCGGAAAGCCTGCGGGCCCGCCCTGACCGGCCGGTGCTGCTGGCCGGCTTTGCTCTTCTGACCCCCACCGAGGACACGCTGCTCCGCCGTCTCTGGGAAGCCGGCGCGGACATTTGCCTGCATACGGATATGGCTCTGGCGCTGGGGGGCAGACCGCATTGGGCCTGTGAGGAACATGTCCGCTGGCTGCGCCGCTGGCAGGCGCGGGCCACGCTTGTGGAGGCGGCGGACACGGCGGAAAGTCCCGGGCCGGAATTTCATTTTTTTGCCGGTTACGACGGGCATTCTCAGCTGGCAGCCCTGCGTGAATCCCTGCTGGCGGAGATGCCGTCCGGCGTGGAGGATGCCGCCCGTCTGGACGATACGGACGGCGAGGATGCCGAAGCCATCTTCTGGACTGCGGAGCAGAAGCCGGTCGGGCCGTCCACAGCGGTGGTACTGACGCATAACGGGCTGCTTCTTCCGGTGCTGCACCATCTGCCGCGCAAGGACGTCAATGTTTCCATGGGTTATCCACTGGAGCGCTCGCCGCTCTTTCGCCTGCTGGAAAGTCTTTTCCGCACGCAGGAAGAGAGGCGAGCGGATGGTCGCTACTACTGGCGGAGTCTGCTGGAGTGCCTGCGTCATCCCTATCTGGCCATGTTGCAGCAGGATGATGCGGCGGAGCTTCCGTCCGCGGCGGAAGCGGAACGCGCCTCCCTGCGGGAACCGCTGTCCCTGCTGGCCGAAACCATTCGGCAGGGCAGCAGAAGCCTCACGCTGGAAGAGGCCCTGTCTCCTGTGGAAGTCAGACTTGCGCCGCAGGAAGCACGCGCTCTGCGCGAACTGGTGCACATTCTTTTTGCAGCCTTTGCCGCCGTGCGCACCTGTGCGGAGCTGGCCGACGCGCTGGAGGCTCTGTGTAGCTGTCTTCAGGAGCGCGGCAGGCACATCTGGCCGCATTATCCGCTGGATGCCGAGGCCATGTACCGCCTGCGGGAACACTGCCTGCCCGTGCTGCGGCATAATGCCCTGAGCCGGGAGCCGTTCACGGCGCGGCAGCTTTTTCAGTTTGCCCGGCAGATCATGCAGCAGGAGCGCATTCCCTTCGAGGCGGTCCCCCTGACCGGCCTGCAGGTACTGGGTATGCTGGAAACCCGTCTGCTGCACTTTGATCACCTGCATATTCTGGACGCCACGGATGAAAGCCTGCCCGGCAGTGCGGCACAGGACCCCCTGTTGCCGGACAGTCTGCGGCTGGAGCTGGGACTGCCCGATGCGCGGCGGCGTGAACGGGCGGCGGCGCATACCCTGTTCCGGCTGTGCGCCGGAGCGCGCAAGGTCACCTTCTACTGGCAGGAGGGCATTTCCCGGTCGGCGCTCTTTGATGCCCGCAAAAGCCGTAGCCGCTTTGTGGAACAGCTCATCTGGCAGGAGGAACAGCGGCGCGGACGGTTGCTTGTGCCCGGAGAAGCCCCGCTGCGCACGCCTTCTTGCGCGGCGCGTCCATCCACGGCGCAACCGCAGGAACTCGTCCACTCCCCTGCCCTGCGGGAGGTTATGCGGCGTTTTCTGGGCGGTCGTCTTTCACCCACGGCGCTGGATGTCTATCTCGGTTGTCCCAAGCGTTTTGTCTGGCACTATCTTTGCCGCCTGCATGAGGCAGAGGAAGTCAACGAAGGCGACGATCACGCGCTGGTCGGCAAGGTTATTCATCGTGTGCTTGAACAGCTGTACCGCCCTTGCATAGGGAAAAACGTACCCGCGAAGCCTTTCCAAAAGACGGATATGGATAGCCTGCTTGCCCGGACGCTTGTCGAACTGGGGGGAGAAACCGCCCTGCCGCCCGAAAGCCGCATCATGCTGGATATTTCCGTGCCCTATCGTCTCAGGAAATATCTGGAGGCCCAGCAGGAAACATTCATTGTCGGACTGGAGGAGCCGTTGGAAACCCGGCTGCGGCTCTGGGAAGGACGCGAGTTTGCCTTTCGGGGACAGGCAGACCGTATTGACCGTCGGGATGAGGCCCTGCACCTTGTGGATTACAAGACAGGGCGCGTACACGGGGCGGATACGCAAATCTGGGAAGAGGAAGATTTCTGGCAGGAGCTGGCAAACTTTCGTTGCGCGGCAGAGGCGGGCACGGCGGATGCGGACGATGCCCTGCCGTTGCTGGCTGTGGTGCGTGAACGGGTGCGCAGTCTGCAATTGCCCTGCTATGTCGCCCTGCTGTCCGCTATGCGCTCCGGTGAACGGGTGGAAAATGCCTGTCTGGTGGAGCTGTACGAGACGGGAAAGGAATATCCTCTGTTCAGCGGCTCGTGGAACAGGGAGGAAGACCATGCCGTTGCCCTGCACCGTTGTTGTGAGCTGCTCGGTCTGGTGATTTGGCACATGGAGCATTGTCAAACTTTCAGGCCCGTGACGGGGCGCTGTGTTCACTGCCCCTATCGGGGCGCCTGTCGCGCCTGATCGTGGTGTGACAGGCCGTTCGTCTGCATTGCGTTACGGATAGGCTATGCAGGCAAGAGAGCGGTATTTTGTAAGATATTGTTGTATCCGTTTGCCGCAGGCAGAGAAAAAGGGCATGAAGAAGGGGCTTCGGGCAGGAGGAAACGACGGCAGGGGGCATTCCGGCATCGTGGTGCCTCTGCTTGTGTTTTGGCCTGTTTTTACCTAAAATCGATCTGTTGTGGTCATGACGCCTCCCGTATGTCACGGGGGAAGACATGACCTCCCTTTCCATGCGCCTGCGGAGGTTATTTACCGTGCCTTTTCCCCCTTTGAAAATTGGCGAGCTCTGCGCCCGTCGCCCCATTGTGCAGGGCGGCATGGGCGTCGGCATTTCCCTTTCCGGTCTGGCGTCCGCTGTAGCCAATGAAGGCGGCATCGGCGTCATTGCCGGGGCCATGATCGGCATGCGCGAGCCGGATGTGGCCAAAAATCCCATTGAAGCCAATCTGCGTGCCCTGCGGCAGGAGCTGCAGCTCGCCCGGGAAAAAACGCAGGGCATTATCGGCGTCAACATCATGGTGGCTTTGACTACCTTTACCCAGATGGTGCGCACCGCCATCGAAAATCGTGCCGACGTCATCTTTTCCGGGGCGGGCCTGCCTTTGGAAATGCCCCGCCAGTTGCGGGAGCTCTGCGAGGAAAAGAAGCAGGAATTCAAGACAAAGCTTGTGCCCATCGTTTCTTCCGCGCGTGCGGCGACGGTCATAGCCAAGAAATGGTTGAGCCGCTTTGACTATGTGCCCGATGCCGTGGTGGTGGAAGGTCCCCGGGCGGGCGGGCATCTGGGCTTCAAGGCCGAGGAGCTGGATGATCCGGCCTTTGCCCTGGAAAAACTCATCCCTGACGTGGTGGAGTCGGTCAAGCCTTTTGAGGACAAAAGCGGCAAGGCCATCCCGGTTATTGCGGCCGGCGGTATCTACAATGGGGCCGATATCGACAAATTTCTGCACCTGGGCGCTTCCGGCGTGCAGATGGGTACGCGCTTTGTGGCCACTCACGAGTGCGATGCCGATCAGCGTTTCAAGGAAAGCTACCTTGCGGCAACGGATGCGGACGTGACCATCATCAAGAGTCCTGTCGGCATGCCTGGCCGAGCCCTGAACAATGCCTTTATTGAAGCGGCGCGTGAAGGGCGCAAAAAGCCTTTCAAGTGCGTCTTTCATTGTGTGAGTACCTGCGAGCAGGAAAAAACCCCCTACTGCATTGCCTCTGCTCTCATCAATGCCATGAAGGGGAATCTGGAGCGAGGGTTTGCCTTTTGCGGGGCCAATGTTTCCCGTGTCAAGGAGATTATTTCCGTCAGGGAGCTGATGGATTCGTTGCAACGCGAATACGAAGCCGTGCAGGCCTGAGGCAGCTTGCCCACGCACGGCGAAGGCGGCAGGACTCTCCTGCCGTGCTGTCGAAAAGGGAGGGCGGCAAAAGATGTCTGCCCTCTTTTTGCTTTGTCTGTTTCCTGATGCGGCACAGCGGGAAAATTAAACCACGCATGAGCCACATGCTTTAGGGTCTGTTAACACAAATTTTACAAATAATTTCAACATATAAGATAAATAAACTGTACACACTCCACTTGCTTTTGGGGGCGGGGTTGCCTCGTATCCCTGACTCTTCCCCGGTAAAAGCGCGCTGGGGAAGGGATGGGGGGCTTGGGGGGAAGGGGAACCCCTCCAGCGCTGGCAGCGACCCGACGGGCGGCCCGCAGGGCCGTGACCGTTAGGCGACGCAGGAGCCTTACGGGCATCGACAGCAGATCGAGGGGTTCCTTCCCCCCAAACAGGAATCAAATAGTGTACAGGCCCTAGTGAACGCTCGCCATATGCTGTACGACCGGGGGCGCCCGAAGGCAAACTGTTCCGGAAGGAGCTGTCATGGAACGTCTTGAATTGTTGTCCGCCATGCTCATGGCATTGAGCCCCGTCATGATGCTCATGAGTCTGATCAGCCCCAGAGGGGCGATCTTTTTTCGTCGCAAATCACGCCTCAAGGGCGTGCTGCTCTGGTTGGGCGTGGGCCTGCTGGGGCTGGGGCTGGCGCATGCTGTGGTGCCGCAGCCTGGGCCCCTGCCGGAAGCCGCTGCCCTGCGAGCCGCCCCTGACACCTCTTCGTCAGCGGCTGTCCCGCCACAACAGGAGATGAACGGGAGGTCTCAGGAATGATGGTATTTTTCTGCAAACGGGCGACGACGGCCGATGGGCGCACCCGCTGGTCGGCCAGCGTGCCCACTCTGCTGGGGTTTACTACTGTCGGCTGGTTTTATTCCGAGGAGCTCGCGTACAGCTTCATCCATTTTCTGGAAAGTGCGCCACATGCCCGGGAAGAGGCGGAAAACGACGCCTGGCGCGAGTTCCAGTTTCGTCTGGATTTTCTCTGGTGCGAAAAGCTCCAGAAGGAACGCGCTGTGTTGGAAACCCACTGGCAGCCGGTACATGACATCCTTTTGCGCTATACGACGGCCATTGCCGAGCTGCTGCGTACGATAGAGCCCGGCGCAGCGGACAGGGATACCCGTATTACTGAAGGTTTCCAGGCTATCTGGGAGGCTGCCTTCACTGCCATGCGTGCCCTTGAGGGGCTGGAACCGCTGGCCGACATGCTGGAGGCGCAAAGTCGCGTGCACGGCCAGATCAGAACGGAGCTGGAACGTCAGGCCGGACAGATGGTCGATGCGGGGACGCTGCCTCCCCTGCAATAGGCGCAGCCCCGACAGCTTGCGGCGTTATCAGGCACGCAGACTCCTTCAGGGAATACTTCAACTCCGCAGCGCTGTTCTGCCGGGGAACAACGTCCACGAACCTCAGAATATCTCAACAATACAGGGAGGCCGGCCTGCAAAGCCCGGCCTCCCCTTGCTTGTATGCGGACATGGCGCATCAGTCCGCCTGTTGCGCGTCCCGTGCTGCGGCTGGGCGGGCGTGCAGCCAGTGGCCGAGCATTTCCGCCGCATCAATGGAGCGCGGTCCGGGGCGGGAAAAGAGTTCTTCCTTTACTTCAAGGATGCGTCCTTCCCGCACGGCACGCAACTCCCTGTAATGAGGGCGTTCAGCTACAGGCTGCGGCGCGGGATTCATGGGGCCGACCTGATAGACATAGGCATCCGGGTCGGCGGCGATGACGGCCTCCTCGTTGAGGCGAACCAGCTTGCGGGGAGAGTCCACCACATTGATGCCCCCCGCGGCATTGATGAGGTCGTTGACGATATTGCCCTTTCCGGCTGCCAGCAGATTGGGAGAACTTGCCTCGAAAAAGACGCGCACCGCAGGTTCTGTGGCGTAGCTGTTGCGCAGGGCGGCCAGACGCCGTCGCCATTGACCGACCAGATTGGTGGCTTCCACCTCACGTCCCACAAGGCGGCCGAGCGTCAGGGTGACCGAATACAAATCCTCAAGGGAGTTGAGCTCAAAGGTCAGGACAGGAATGCCCAGTTCACGCAGGTGTTCTGTCTGGCTCCCCGTTTCCCGGCGTCCCTTCATCTGCAGAATGACGTCCGGTTTCTGGGCTACGATGAGCTCGGCATTGGGTTGCATATGGGTGCCGATAGCCGGGAGATCGGCCAGTTCGGGCAGATGCTCGTCGGCAGCTGTGCGGGCTACGATGACTTCTCGTGCATCCAGCGCCAGCAGAATCTCATTGAAAGAGCCGTAAAGAGAAATGACCCGGCGTGCGGGGATGGGGAGGCCTTTTCCGTCCTGAGAGCTGAGGGTGATGCTGCTTTTGATGGGGACCGTCGTGGCGACATCAGCCGCACAGGGTGTCCCCGGCAGACAGCAGGCGGCCGTCAGCAGTCCCAGACAAAGGACCGGAACCCTGCAGAGCTTCGCAATCCGCATGATGCGGGCCGTGCGGACAGGCTGGGAGCGCCTGCGGCAGGCCGTTGCGTGGATGGGCAAAAACGCAGAGGGAAAGATTGTAAAGGGCACCGAGATTTTCCTCCGTAAAAACCGTCTCCGGGGGGCCGTCAAAGAGCACACGGCCCTGTTTGAGCCCAATAAGACGGGTGGCGTACTGGGCTGCAAGGCTGCAGTCATGCACGGCCATGACGATGGCCATGCCGTCCCGGCGGCGCTGCTCCAGCAGATCAAAGAGTTCCACCACCCGCGCCCAGTCAAGGGCGGCCGCCAGTTCATCCAGCAGCAGTAGGCGGCTTTCCTGCGCCAGCGCCCGGGCCAGCATTACCCGCTGCACCTCGCCGCCGGAAAGCTCGCCCATGCGGCGATGGGCCAGCTCCTGCGCTCCTGCGCTCTGCAGGGCCTGATCGGCCATATCATAGTCATGGGCGGTGTAAGCGCCCCACCAGCCAAGATGCGCATAACGCCCCAGCAGTACCATGTCCCGGACAATCTGGGACGGAAAGAATTCCGCACGCTGGGGAACGACGGCTATCCTCCGGGCTCGTTCGCGAGGCGGCAGGGAGGCAGGTTCCCTGCCCTGCAGGAGAACGCGTCCGGCAGCGGGGGCAAGCTGCCCGGCAAGTACGCGTAGCAACGTTGTCTTGCCGCTGCCGTTGTGCCCAAGCAGGGCCACGCTTTCACCTGGATTTACCGTCAGGCTGACGTCGTGCAGCACTTCCCGTCCGGGGTAGCCTGCGCAGATGTGTTCACAGCACAGCATCAGCGCCTCCGCAGCATGATTCCGAAAAACGGCCCGCCCAGCAGGGAAGTGACGACGCCCACCGGCAGTTCCCGCCCGCCGTCAAGGATACTGCGCGCCAGCACATCCGCCCACAGCAGGAGAATTCCTCCGCCGAAAAAGGCGCCGATCAGCAGAGGGGCATGGCGCACGCCCAGACGCAGGCGCAGCAGATGCGGCACCACAAGGCCCACAAAACCTATAACGCCCGTCACGGCAACGCAACCTGCCGTCATGCAGCTTGCCCCGGCCAGCAACCAGAAGCGGGCCCGGCCGACATGCAGCCCCACCTGGGCGGCCTGTTCGTCGCCCAGTGCCAGCACGTCCAGCGCTCGCCAGTGCAGCGCCACGGCCAGCAGGCCCGGCAGCAGCGTCAACAGCAGCAGCGGCAGGGACTGCCAGCCGCGTCCCTGCAGGCTGCCCATGATCCAGAAGACGATACTGGTGACGGATTCTTCGTTGAGGGCCTTGATGAGGGCTACCAGCGCCCCCAGAAAAGCTGACATGGCAATGCCCGCCAGAATGACGGTCTCGCGGCGAAAACCGCCGTCGCCCCTGCCCAGCCAGAGCGTGCCGGCCAGAGCCAGCAGTGCTCCGATGAGGGCGCACAGGGAAATGAGACTCATGCCGTTGGCGCCCAGCCGGATGGTCAGGCCCAGCGAGCCGCTGAGGGCAATGGCGATGCTGGCGCCGCAGGCCGCCCCGGAGGAGATGCCGAGGGTAAAGGGGTCGGCCAGCGGATTGCGCAGGACACCCTGCAAGGCTACGCCGGCCACGGCAAGCGTTCCGCCGCATAACAGGGCCAGCACAGCCCGTGAAAGGCGTATTTCACTGATGACGGAGCGGGCTACGGCGTCCACGGCGCTTTCGCCGAATCCGGCCATTCCGGCAAAGACGGACCAGATTTCGGGGAGCGTCAGCGCAACCGGCCCGCCGAGGCAGGACAGGGGAACCGAGGCCAGCCAGAACAGGATGATGCCGGCAAGCAGACCGGCGGGAGACAGAAGGCGGCGGTAAAACATGTAGCGCTCCGTGGTCAACCGGTGTATCAGCCTTCACGTCGCCAGATGAGACTTGCCTGTCGCCCGGAAGCCGGATGATGGCGGTGGGAAAAACATATTTGCGGATTGCTTGCCGTGCAGATGTCCACGCCAAAGATATGGCGGGACGGAAGACCGGCCTCCATCAGTTGATGACGGGTCAGGCCCCAGAGGTCCATGGTACGGGTTTCGGGGTGAAACCACGGACGGAAGCCCTCTCCCCACTCCTTATCGAAATGAATGAACTCCGCCCGGGCCGGACCAAGGCTCGGTCCTCGTACGGCCAGAAGGTCCCGCGGAGAAAGCCGGTAACGCTCGCAGAAGCGATGTACGGCCGATTGCGGGAATCCGCAGCGGTTGCCTCGCCAGCCCACATGCAGAGCGGCAATGTGACGTCCGCCAGCATGCGCCAGCAGAATGGGCTGACAGTCTGCCGTCTTGATGCACAGGGGCAGACAGGGCCTGTCGGTCGCCATGCCGTCTCCTTCCGCTACGGGTTGCGCATCCGCAGCTACAGGTTCGGGGTCGAAAAGCAGAGCATCGCCGTGCACCTGCCGTAATTCCGCCCAGTGTTCAAGACGCAGCCGTGCGGCCAGATCGCGTCGTGCAGCTAGCACGTTTTCCGCCGGATCAGCATGCACAGCAAAGGAAATATTGCCGCCGGAAGCGGGAATCTCCGGCACGGGAGACTGTCGCAGCTGAAAGGCACAGCCGACCTGCGGCAGGCCGGGAAAATGAAAGGCGATTACGTTTACAGGCATAGCCATTCCCTGTCCGTACAGATGTGGGTCATGCGTTCATCCCACGGTTCAGTGGGCAACGTCTCCTGGAGCTGGCAGTGATAGCACAGTCCCACAAAGGCGCGCGGGGGGGAACTTCCGTCCTGTGCGCGCACGGCGGAAAGGAAGCGGTCGTAGTAACCGCCGCCGAAGCCCAGTCGTCTGCCCTGCCGGTCAAAGCCCAGTCCCGGCACGATGAATACGTCCGGACGGAAAGCCGCTCCCGCCTCTCCCGGCCCGAATCCCGGCAGGCTGTCCAGTGGTTCCAGCAACTGGAAGGGCCCGGGACGCAGTTCCGCGCGTCCGCGTACCGCCACAAAATCCATGAGCCCGTACTCCTGCCGGACACGGGGCAGATAGAGCGTTTTGCCCGCCTGCCAGGCGGCATCCAGCAGGGGGGCCGTATCCAGTTCGTCCGGCAGGGAGACGTAAAGGGCAACAGTCTGCGCCTGCCGCCAGAGAGAAGACGCCAGCAAGTGCGCGTGTGCCCGTGCTGCAAGTTCCCTGCCCTGAGTGGCGGAGACCTCCCGGCGGGCCTGCCGCAGCCGGGCACGCAGGGCTTTTTTCTGTTCCGGTAAAGAGGTGGCGGACATAGTGCTTTCCTTGTGGCGTAAAATATGGCACACTCTTCCGCGTTGCAAGCCTAACAAAGGAAGTGTGACCATGCCAAGCCTCCCCAAGCAGGATTATCTCTGGATCGCCGTAGGCGATATACACGACGATGTCGCGTGCTTTGCCCGTATTCCCGAACTGGCGCAGGCCGACGGGATCATTGTGACCGGCGATCTGACCATTACCGGCGGCGCCAAGCAGGCCGAGCTCGTGATGGATGTCCTGTGGCGGCACTGTCCTGTGGTGTGGGCGCAGATCGGTAATATGGACCGGCCCGAGGTGGATGCCTGGCTGAGCGAGAAGGGATGCAATCTGCATACCCGCGTACAGGAACTGACGCCGGAGATCGCTTTGTTCGGGGTGGGCGGATCGACCTTTACCCCCTTCGGGACGCCCAGCGAATTCCCGGAAGCCAGCTTTTCGGAATGGCTCAATGGCTGCTGGCAGCGGGCGCGCGTGTATCCGCACACCATACTCGTTTCCCACAATCCGCCCAAGGATACGGCCTGCGACGTCATCCCCGGCGATGTGCACGTGGGGTCTACGGCAGTGCGTGAATTTCTGGAAGAAGCCCAGCCGGAGCTCTGTCTGTGCGGGCACATTCATGAGGCGCGGGCCATTGACCGTGTGGGGCGTACGCTGGTGGTCAATCCCGGCGCGCTGGCTCAGGGCGGTTATGTGGTCGTGCGCAGCAACGACGGCCAGCTTTCCGCCGAACTCTGCCGCCTCGATCCGCAGAAAGACTAAGCGGCTGCTGGCGGCTCTGGCCATCCTCGCCGTTCCTGCGGAACTGCGTGCGGGGATGGAGCAGGCGGTCGCTTTGCATGCCGGCATGACGGTAAATTTCGGGACGCCGGGGCGTATCCCTGCTCCCTGACTTCCGCCGGAAATTTTTCGTGCGGATGATGATATTTTGACAAACAGCCCTCTCGACGCTGGCGCGGGCCCCTGCCGTTTTTTTTCGGCAGAAAGGGGTTTTCGCAGCCGCGGACAGCCCGTGCGGCGTGTCCCGCTTTTCAGGAGAGACTTCTCCTTCCGTGCGATGGCTGCAAACTTTTTTTGACTGCGGTTCGCAGTTCATAAGGAATGGTATGACATCCCATCAGGAAAAACCTGAAGGAAGCGAGACGCTCGCTGCCGATACATCCCCCTCCCCTGTTCCCGTCGCGGATTCATCTGCCGACACTCCGGAATCTCCCAAATCTTCTTCTCGCCGCACGGCACGCAGTTCCCGCCGTTCCGACGATGTTGCCGAGGCAACGGCGTCCCCGCGTAAGCGCCGCAACCGTCGTGCAGCGGATGATGCGGCAGGGGCGACGGCCTCAGGCGTGGAAGCGGAAGCCGCTGTATCCGTTGATGAGCCCTTGGTCCATACCCCAAAAAGGACGTCCCCGGCGCGAAAGAGCCGTAAGACGAGCACGGCCCGTGCTGCGTCTGTTGCCGGAGACGCTGGAGTCGAGGCAGCCTCTTCCGCAGAACAGGCAAGCCCGGTCGAGGCGGCAAGCGTGGAAGACGACGTTGTTTCCGCATCCGAAACGCGTTCTCGGGGACGCAGCCGCAAACGGACGTCGGCTGCGGTTGCGGTCTCTGCGGAGGGAGTTGTGCCGGAAGAGGCCAATGTTCTTTCTTCTTCTGCCGAGGAAAAGGAGACTGCTTCCGCTGAAGAAAGCGCGGCGGCCGCTCCCCGGCGTACGACGCGCACCGGGCGCAGCAGAAAAAAGACTGTGGTGGAATCGGCCGGACAAGATGCTGATGTTCAGGAACGGCAGGCCACGGACAATGCGTCTCTTTCTGGCGAAGCGGTGACGGTGGAAGCGGTTGGCGAATCCGCTTCCGCACCTCGAAAGACGTCCTCCCGCGGCAGAAGGCGTGGCAGTAGTGCGGCAGAATCGGCGGCGCAGGAATCTGCCCCTGAGGCAGTGCTTGCCCTTGAGCAACAGGATATTCTTCCGCCTGCTCTGCAGGAAAAAAGTCGTGTCCCAGCCCTGAGGAAGGAAGCCTTGCCGGTGCCTGTGGCTGCAGAGGCAGAAACGGAAACAGCAGAAGACGCCGGGGACGCGGCCTCTTCTATTTCCGGGGAAGAGGAAGGCGTCCGGCGCAAGAGCCGTCGTGGACGGCGAGGTGGGCGAGGGCGCAACCGCAAGAACCGCCAGAGCGGTGAAGCTGCGGAAACGCCATCGCTGAGCGATATTTTTGCCGTGGAGGAAACTACGGAGGACGCCTTCCCTGTTGTCGATGAGGTTGATGAAAGCATCGACGAAGATGAAAGCGCCGAACCTGTCAAGAAAGGCGGCGTACGGGCGGCAGCGGTCAAGGCCAAGGCGGCTTCCTCCACGGGGCGTCAACGCATGTTCATCAGTATTCTGCCCGGTGAACAGGTTGAAGTTGCTCTGGCCGAGGAAGGCGTACTGCTGGAATATTACCTCGACATGCTGCATCAGAAAAAGCTCAAGGGAAATATTTACAAGGGCGTCATCCACAATATTGATACCAATCTGCAGGCGGCCTTCGTCAGCTATGGCGCGGGCAAGAACGGTTTTTTGCAGATTGATGAGGTACACCCCGAATATTGGCTCACCCATCATGAGCCGGTCAAGGGCAAGAAGTATCCCCCCATCCAGAAGGTGCTCAAGGCCGGTCAGGAAGTGCTTGTGCAGGTCGTCAAGGAGCCCAACGGCAGCAAGGGGGCCTTTCTCACCACCTGGCTGTCGCTGGCCGGACGTTTCCTTGTGCTGACGCCCGGTCAGGAACAGATCGGCGTTTCGCGCAAGGTGGACAGCGACGAGGAGCGGGCCCGGCTGCGCGAGATGATGAACGGTATCGATCCCGGCGAGGGCTTGGGCGTCATCGTCCGTACGGTGAGTGCCGGAGTCACCAAGACAATCCTTCGCAGCGACTTGCAGTACCTCAAGCGCGTCTGGAAGGATATCCGTAAAAAGGCCACGGAAGTAGCTGCCCCGGCTCTCATTCATGAGGAGCCCGGCCTGCCCGAACGAGCCGTGCGCGATTATCTGACTGACGACGTGTGCGAGATATGGGTGGATAACGAGGAGCTTGCCGAAAGCATCCGCGATACGGTGAGCCAGCTCTTTCCGCGCAAGAAGGACTTGGTGCGTCTGCATTCGGATACGCGGCATACCCTGTGGGAACGTTTCAACCTGCGCCGTCAGCTTGACCAGATATATTCCCGAGAGGTAACGCTGCCCTCGGGTGGACGTCTGGTCTTTGATCAGACGGAAGCGCTCATGGCCGTGGACATCAACTCCGGCAAGATTTCAGGCAAGGTCAACTTCGAGTCCATGGCCTTCAAGACCAATGTGGAAGCGGCGGAGACCATCGCCCGTCAGCTCAAGCTGCGCGACATCGGCGGACAGGTGGTCATCGACTTCATCGAGATGCGCGACC
>CALVGJ010000102.1 GCA_944327045.1 uncultured Desulfovibrio sp. | reverse complement strand
TTTCCTCAAACAATGATGACGACGTGCTGGGCCCTCATCGGTCTTTTTCTTTCTTCCCTGCTGGCCGCTACCCTCTTTCCCGCTCAGTCCGAACTGGCGCTGGCCGGAATGCTGACCGGAAATGTCGCGCATCCCGCTCTGCTCGTCGGGATTGCCACGCTGGGCAATACGCTGGGCTCGCTGGTGAACTGGCTGCTGGGACGCTGGGCGCACCGGCTGGGCGAACGGCGCTGGTTCCCCCTGAAAGGTGACGCCTTGCGCAAGGCGGAAGCCTGGTACCACAGGTACGGGCGCTGGTCGCTTCTGCTGAGCTGGGCTCCCGTCATCGGCGATCCTCTGACGCTGGCCGCCGGTCTGCTGCGAGAACCGCTCCTCCCCTTTCTGCTGCTGGTCGCACTGGCAAAGCTGGGCCGCTATCTCGTCATTGCCTGGCTCGTCCTGTGACAGGCCCGGGCCTGCCGCTGCCCCCCAAGTCCCCATCCCTTCCCCAGCGCACTTTTAGCGCATTTTACCTTTGAAAAAGACAAAATGCGAGGCGGCAGCACCGCGCCGCCCGGCCGAAAGAGAGCTGAAAAATCGCGTTTTTTCCGCGAAACACCAGGCCGTATGGTTTGAAACGCAAAGCCTTTCAAACGGAAAATGCTCTACCGGGGAAGCGTCAGCGACACGAGGCACACCCGTCCCCAAAGGCAAGCTGAGCACGTGCAGCCCATTCACCTTATTCATTGAAATAATTTATAAATTATGTTTTTACTACGTTCTAAATGCAACGGGCGCTGCCTCCCATAGAGAGACAGCGCCCGTTCTTTTTTGCAAGGGATGGAGCGTACGTCTACACCAGCTTCTTGATGGCGTCCAGCACGGCCGCATAATCCGGCTCGTGGGTCACTTCGGGTACCAGCTGGCTGTAGGCCAGCTTGCCGTCCGGCGCAATGACGAAAACGGCCCGCGCCAACAGCCGCAGCTCCTGAATGAGCACGCCGTAATTGCGGCCGAGGCTCACATCTTTGTAATCCGACGCGCTTTCCACGGCGGTCACGCCCGCCGCACCGCACCAGCGGGCCTGCGCAAAAGGCAGGTCGCAGCTGGCGGCCACAATCTTCACCTTATCGGAAAGCGACGCGGCTTCCGTGTTGAAACGGCGCACTTCCATATCGCACACAGGCGTATCCAGCGAGGGCACGCAGACCAGCACCAGTACCTTTCCAGCATAGTCCTTCAGGCTGCGGGGACTCAGATCGTTGGCCGCCAGCACAAAATCGGGAGCTTTTTCGCCCACGACCGGCAGATTGCCCTCAAGATGCAAGAGATTTCCCTGAAAAGTCACAGTATTCATTTATGTTCTCCACAGATTTTTTTTGAGCTTACGGCAGGGAGGCGACACTTGTCAAGAATAGTTCCTGTTAGCGTGGAACACTCTCCCAGATGAGGGCGCACCATTCCCCGTCAAGCAATCGCCGGGCCGCAGGCAAGCCGCACGCCCGGTAGGCCTGCTCCACGCCGTCCGCCTGAATTTCCAGCAGCCCGGAGAGCACCAGACACCCGCCGGGCGCACAGGCCCGCACAATATCCGGAGCCATTTCCGTAAGCGGACGGGCAAGAATATTGGCCAGCACCACGTCGTACTGCTCCCGCACGGCGTCAATGCTGCCCTGCGCCACAGGGAAGGTCTCGGCGTCGATATGGTTGAGGGCAAGATTTTCCAGCGCATTGTCCACGGCCAGCGGATCGATATCCAGTCCGCGTCCGCGCAGGCCGAACAGGCAGCAGCCGATGCCCAGCACGCCGGTACCGGTGCCGAGGTCGAGAAAACGCTGCCCCGCGGCAAGACGCCCGGCGTCCAGCAAGTCGCTGACGACCCGCAGGCAAAGGGCCGTGGTGGCATGATGCCCCGTCCCGAAGGCGCTCTTGGGTTCGATGATGATGGGCGTGCGGCCGGGAAAATCCGTGGCGGCCCGTTCCGCCAGCCACGGCGGCAGCACGACGAAGCGCGTCCCGCAGGGAACCGGCGTGAAAAACTCCCGCCAGGCACCGAGCCAGTCCTTGTTCTCAATGGGCGCGCAGACACTGACGGCCTGAGGAAGCGCTTCCCGAATGCGCTCCAGCAGCGCCCGGAGAAAATCCTCCTGCTCGCAATGAATGCGAAAACGCGTTTCCCCGGAGGGAAGGCTTTCCTCTTCCCAGCCGAAGGCCACTTCCAGCGTGAGCAGACCGGAAAGCCGATCGTAGTCCTCTTCCGGCACAGTCACTTCGAGGCGATACAGTTCCTTGTTCATGGCCCCTCCTTAGACCGGGGCCCGCTCCCTGTCAAGGCAGCGGGGGCCGTCTTGCCTTGCGCCCGGAATGCGGATAAGACGGCAGGGAATCATGTCAAGGGAGTCAGTATGAGCCAGACCGCCACCCCATCCCCCGCCGGGACGACGACACCCGCGCTGGACGACCTGCTTGCCCGAATCCGCACCACCTTTGACGTGGATTTCGAGCCGCTGGTCATTGATGACCTGTCGTTCGACGTTCTGTCCATCCGCAATATGCAGTCCTACCTGGACGGCATGCTGGCCCGCAAGGCCATCCGCAATCCGTTGAAGGACCTGCCGCTCTGGGCCAAGGTCTGGCCCGCCTCCTTTGTGCTGGGGCGCTACCTGCGCCACTTTGAACCGCAGGGCAAGCGGCTGCTTGAGCTGGGCGCCGGCTGCGGAACCCTGAGCCTTGTGGCTGCCCACTACGGTTTTGCCCGCATCTTCTGCACCGACATCGTGCCCGACGCCCTGCTGTTTGCCGAAGCCAATGTGCTGCGCAACGGGCTGGAAAACATCATCAGCGTTGCGCATCTGGATGTTACGCGCCCCGGCAGGGACCCGCGCTTCTCGGAGGGCGTCGATCTTGTGGCCGCCTCGGAGATTCTTTATCTGGATGATCTGCACCGTCCGCTGCTCAAATTTCTCGGCCGTCATCTGGCCCCGGGCGGCAAGGCGCTCTTTGCCACGGACCTGGCGCGCGCCAAGCCGCATTGTGCCAAGCTGGCCGCCAAGAGCTTCCGCGTGGATGAGCGCCGCATCGGCCTGACCAGTCACGACGAGGACGGCAAGGAACAGCGCCGGGCCTACTCCCTGCTGGTGGTGGAGCGCGCATGAACACGCCCATCCAGCTCCGCCCCTGCCCCAAGGCCTATACTCGCGATCTGGACAAGTGCGTCAGCCCCCGGCAGACCATCGAACGCGTCCGGCAGGCGCTGGCCGATTCCGGACTGGACGTGCTGGCCGAAACCCGCCGCGTGGATACGGGACGGCTCGGCATACCGGTCTATTTGAGCGTCTGCGGACGGGATGCCCGGCGTATCATGCCCACGCGCAAGCAGATGGGCAAGGGCTCCTCCGCCGAGCAGGCGCAGGCCTCGGCGCTCATGGAGCTCATGGAGCGCTATGCCTTCTTCAGTTTCTGGGAGGCCAGGCCCCACATGGTGACGGCAAGCTGGCGGGAGGCGGAACAGCGCTTCGGCAGCGAACTCATGCCGGTAGAGGAAATTCTGCGCTCCGTGGACGACAGCCTTGCGCCGGAGGCCGCCCGGGAGGTGCTTTCCACCGTGCGCTGGTCCTTTTATCCGGCCACACGCCTTGCGGACGGCAAAACGGTCTGGACGCCGCTGGACTGGTTCAAGCTGCTGGGCGAGTTCAACGGCACCTCGGCCGGCAACAGCGCGGAGGAATCCCTCCTGCAGGGACTGAGCGAACTGGTTGAGCGTCATGTCTGCTGCCGCATCGACCGCGAACGCCCGACCACGCCCACCATCGACACGGCCCGGCTGGACGATCCGGTGCTGGACGACCTCTGTCGCCGTTTTGCGGCGCAGGGCATCCGCCTTGTGCTCAAGGACTTTTCGCTGGGCATGCCCCTGCCCACCGTGGCCGCGCTGGCCTGGGACCCGGCGACCTTCCCGGAACGCTCGGAAATCGTTTTCACCGCCGGGACAGCCTCCAGTCCGGCCAAGGCGGCTATCCGCGCCGTGACCGAAGTGGCGCAGCTGGCGGGAGATTTCTGCACCAACGCCTGTTACGAGGCCTCCGGCCTGAGCAAGTTCGAGCGGCTGGACGACATCGACTGGCTGCTGGAGGGCCCTGTCGTCCCGCTGAGCAGCCTGCCCGGCGTGGAAGCGCCCGACATCCGCGACGAACTGCTGGCCGCCATCCGCAGTCTGGCTCCGGTCAACGTCTATGCCGTGGACGTGAGCCACCCCGCCCTGCACATCCCGGCGCATTACAGCATGGCGCCGGGCCTCGCCTTCCGCGAACGCGACCGCAACCAGAGCCTCGGCCTCTTTGTGGGCCGCAAGCTGGCCGAGGAGGCCGGGGAGGAAGAGGCCCTTGCCGGTCTGGATGTGCTGGAGCGCCATTATCCCGGCGCGCACTTTCTGCCCTTTTTCCGGGGAATGCTGGCCCTGCGCGCCGACAGGCATGAGGAGGCCCGCCGGCGTTTCAGCGAGGCCGCCGGCTGCCAGCCGGACGGCGAAGCCACGGCGCTTGCCCATTTCTATGCCGGATATGCCGCCACCCTCTGCGGCGACTGGGAGGCTGCCCGCGCGCCGCTGGCCGAAGCCCTCGCCCTCTGCCCGGACATGAAGGAATACGGCAACCTGCTGGGCGTGGCCAACTTCAGGACAGGCCGCTATGCCGAGGCCGCCGAGGCCTTCCGGGCCGTGCTGCGTGTGGACAAGGGATCGGTCATGGACATGGCCAATCTCGGGGTCTGCTGCAAGCTCCTCGGCCGGCGGGACGAGGCCCGTCATTATCTGGAAGCCGCGCTGGAACTGGATGATTCGCTGGACTTTGCCCGGCGGCATCTGGACGAACTGCTTGACGCCGACGAAGAATGCTGAACCTCTGCCGTGCGTCGCGCGGCTGTGACGGACGTCTGTCACGAACGCACGCCGCGCCGGAGACTTTTCAACAGGAGAACGAACATGACCAAGCCCAGAATCGGATATGTAACGGCCATGTGGAAGCGTCCCGAACTGACGGACATCGTGTTTTCGCACGTCGCTTTCCTGAAAGAAAAGCTGGCCGACAAGCTTGAGCTCATCCCGGCCGTGGCTGGCTCCGAGGGCGATATCAGCCGGACGATTGCCGAAAAAAACGGCTTTTTGTATGCGGAGGTTCCCAATTCGCCGCTGAGCAACAAATGGAACGCCTCCCTTGCGCTGCTGCATGCGCAGAACGTGGAGGGGGTGTGCATTTTCGGTTCCGACGACCTGTCCGATGAGGCCTACTTCCTGCGCCTTCTGGAGGAGCTTTCCCGCGGCAGGGAGCTGCTTGGCGTGGACGGCATGTATTTCTTTGATCAATTCTCGGGGCGCATGTTCGACTGGAAGGGCTACAGAGCTCCCCGGGAAAAGGATGTTCCCGGGGCCGGGCGCTTCCTGCACCGCTGCTATCTGGATCAATTGAACTGGCGGCTCTGGCCCGACGGCCTGGAATCCTGTCTGGACAGCGCCATGCTTGAGCGTCTGCGCGCCCATTTCGGGCGGGAATTGTGCTTTTACCAGTTGCGACACCGGGAAGAGCAGATTGTCATTGTCGATGTCAAATCGCAAACCTTCATGAGTTCCATTGAAAGTCTGGCCGCAGCCGGTCCCACAGACGCTGTGGGCAATCCGCATGACTTTCTGCAGCGGCATTTCGGCGGCGAACTTGTCGAAAAGCTTTTCCCACCGCAGACGCCCCGTCTGGAAGGAGACGACCTTCCGGTCTCCGAGATCTGGAAAAATCTCGGCCCCGCCGGCCAGCATCCCGCTGGAGACGGCTGTATTTACTGCGTGGGCCACGACGCCCTGCTGGGGAGCCTTGCTCATGACGCCCTGTTTGCGCTGCGCCAGATGGGCAGAACGGTTCGTACCCTGACGCCGCAGGAATTCCTCATGCGGGAGCCGCGGAAAAACGACATCTTGTATGTGCAGCCGGTGGACTGCTATAACAGCATAGATACGTTTTCCCTGCTGTGCGCCAGCCACCGGCAGTACCGTGTGATCGCTGATTGCCGCAACCTGCCGAACGGGCCTTTGCTGCAACGGTTGTATGCCCTGCCCATCGCGTTGATCGGCGCACCGGCCCGAACAGATGTTCCCGCCACGGTGCTGCCTTTGCCCTTCAGTGTGCCGGCCCGCCCCCTGCCGTTCGTGCAGCGCGGCAACATCATGGCCCTCGTAGATGCGCCCTCCCGCGTGGAGGAGATCGCCTCCGCCTATATCGCCGCACGCCTGCATGACTGTCATGTAAACATCTTTTTCGGCGCCGATGAAAGCACACCGGCCAATGCGAACCTGCAGAGGACGGGGATTTTCTTTTACAGCCAGTGGCGCAGCTACTGCCTGCGACAGATCTTTCACGTTTCCCTCGCCTGCGGTCGCCGCTACAGCCCGGAATTCTTTCTGTCGCTGGCGGGCGGGACCCCCGCGGTCTGCGTCGGCCGGCCGCCGAACGGGCTGCACGCCAAGCAGGGCGTCTTTGAGACCAAAAACCTTACCGAGGCCATGAGCCTGATCAAAATGCTGACCAGTAATCCCGCCTGCTGGAAGGAGGCTTCCGACAGGGCCCTTGCCTTCGCCCGACAAGGACAGGCAGCCTTTGCCGCCCAGTTTGAGAAGACATTCTCCCTGGCAGGGTGACCGCTTCAGGCTCCGTGAATGGCGTCTATAAAATAAAAAAAGAGCCCAGAGCCGCCAGTTTGACATGAACGATGAACGGGGCTATGTTTTTGGGGCCAACAGGCAATAATCGAGGAAAAACGCGCCGTTCCTGCCGCCAGATCCGCCCTCTGCTCCAGCAGCCGGACGACAGCGGCAGGGTTGCTGAAGTCATGGACGTTCCCCGGGCGGAGTAGCCGCAGGGTCACGGTTTGGCGGACTCGCACTGCCGGCGACGCATTCCCGTCAGGGGGGAACCGATGCACATCCCTATCATTCGTCCCGT
>CALVGJ010000101.1 GCA_944327045.1 uncultured Desulfovibrio sp. | reverse complement strand
CGAGAAGAAATACCAGGAATGGAAAAGGAAGCAGCAAAATGAGGCATAGCAACTCCGGCAGAAAACTTTCGCGCACGCCGTCGCACCGCAAGGCTCTGCTCCACAATCTCGCCAAGGCGCTTCTTATCCACGGCCGCATCCGCACCACGGAAATGAAGGCCAAGGAATTGCGTGGCGTGGTGGAACCTCTGATCACCCTGGCCAAGCGCAACGACATGCATGCCCGCCGTCAGGCTTACCGCGTGCTGTGCGATTATTCGCTTGTCAAGCGCCTCTTTGATGAAATCGGACCCAAGTTTGCCGGTGTTCCCGGCGGCTACACCCGAATCATGAAGCTGGCCATGCCCCGCAAGGGCGATAATGCTCCCATGGCGATTATTGAACTGACCCGCCTTGAAGAGGCAGCGGCTGAAACGGCTGCCGCCAACGCCTAGCAGGCAGGAAGGCTTGTATTCTCAAGGGGCCCTAGCGGCCCCTTTTTTGTTTCAAGGAAGCAATATGCGACTGTTGGAAAAAGCACGGGCAGCCGGCTGAGCGGCCAAGGTGGCTCCAGAGGCTCTGGAGCGAATTCTTTCCGGGCTGCATGCAGGCCTGCCGCTTGAGCTTGAGTCTCGCGTGCTGGCCGGTCGTGCCCGCAATGAGGATGCTGTCGTCCTGAAATTGCCCCCCGGCAGATCGCTGGTGCAGACAGTGGATGTGCTCGCGCCCATAGTCAATGATGCGCATGCGTTCGGGCGCATTGCCGCAGCCAATGCGCTTTCCGATGTGTACGCATTGGGCGGTGAGCCCTGGTCAGCCATGAACATCTGCTGCTTCCCCTCATGCCTGCTCGGCGACGATCCGGAGGAAATTTTATCCGGCATCTTGCGCGGCGGCCTTGAGGCCCTTGTTGAAGCCGGGGCCGTGCTGGCTGGAGGACATTCCGTGCAGGACGATGAGCTCAAGTTTGGGATGGCCGTAAGCGGACTCATTGATCCTGAGCATATTGCCGTCAATTCCGGTCTGGAGCCGGGGCAAAAGCTGATTCTGACCAAACCGCTGGGGACCGGCGTACTTTCCACTGGGGTCAAGGCCTTGTGGGATGGCTGGGAAGAGGCGGAGGCCCTGCTTTGCCGGTGGTGCGGCCGTCTGAACAAAGAGGGGGGGCGCATTATTGCCTCCCATCGGCTGAGTGCGGCGACTGATATTACCGGCTTCGGGCTGGGGGGGCATCTGCTGGAAATGGCGCGGGCATCCGGCGTATGCGTCGCAGTGGATACGGAGGCGGTTCCTCTCCTGCCGTATGCTCTGGAGTACGCCCGGCTGGGCTTTATCCCCTCAGGCAGTCATGCCAATCGCATGTACTGTGCGTCTGCCACGCGGTATGCGCATAAAGTGGATGAAGCGGTGGAAAGTCTCATCTTTGATGCGCAAACCTCTGGCGGCCTGGTGCTGGCGGTCGCTCCCGAGTCGGTGCCCGCCGTGAGCGCCGAGCTGTGCAGGGCAGGGGATTTGGCCGCCTGTATCGGTGAGGTTCTGCCAGCCGCAGGCGAGCAGCCCAGTCTGCTGCTGCGCTGAACGACCTTGCGGGCCTGCTGCCTCTGTGCTAGAGGAGTGGAGCAAGGCGAGAGTGGCGGAACTGGTAGACGCACTGGACTTAGAATCCAGCGGTTCATCCGTGGGGGTTCAATTCCCCCCTCTCGCACCACTAGAGCATTTTGCTTTTGAAAAAGGCAAAATGCGAGGGCGGGAGGCGCCGCCCGGCCGCAAGTGAGCGGATAAATCGCGTTTTGTCTGTGACAATGTTAGGCCGTATGGTTTGAAACGCAAACCGTTTCAAACTGAAAATCTTCCAAGATACGCTAACATAGATTTCATAAACAATTTCATTAGATAAGACAAACAATCTATCCATGCCCCGCCTGTTTTTTGGGGGGGCTTGCCTCGTGCCCTGACGCTTGCCTGGTAAAAGCGCACTGGGAAGATATGAGGGCTTGGGGGGGACGGACGACGAGAATGCCCTTTCTCGCCTCGTTGCGAAAAGGCTGGCCTTCCCGATCTGGCGGCGACCGAAAGGCGGTCGCAGGCCGTGCCTGTTAGGCTCCGCTGGTGCCTTACGGGCATCGACAGCAACGCAAGGGGCTTCCCTTCCCGCAAATGAGTAATGAATAGTGTTAACAGGTCCTGATTGGTTACGCGCCAACAGGCAAAGCCTTTGTTGGCGCTGCGATGCTGTGTACCCCTATTGCCTGCACGGCGGAACGGATTGCGTATTCTGCCTTGCGTGCCGCTCTCTCTGCCTGACTTCTGCTCATCCCCCCCGTTCTCCTTGTTTGTCCCGGTTCGCCGCCGGGCTCGGCTTGTCCGGCATATGCAGGTGCGCCCCCCTTGGCCGCTGGCGTGGTGCGGAGTGTTTTCCCCGTACTAGCGTAACGGGAAACGCTTGCCATGCGCGGCTTGCGCGGCATGGGTCAGCCCTGCCCGGAGCGCTTGCCGAAGCGGACTTGTGTTGCCTTTCTCTTTATGGTAGCAGTGACGGTTCCCATTGCAGAAAACCGTGATGGCCGGACGAACCGGCACCGGCGAGGCAGATGGGAGAAAAAAACGCCCAAGGAGCGCCCTGTGGAATATACCATTGAAGAACTTTCGCCGGTAAAAAGGAAAATCAGCATTGTTGCCGAAGCCAGTGACGTGGACGACGCCATAACGCGTTCCGTGAACTACTACCGCAAGTCCGTGCAGATTGACGGTTTCCGCAAGGGCAAGGTGCCGGCCTCTGTGGTGGAAAAGCGCTTCCGCGACTATATTTATCAGGAAGCCCATCAGGCGCTGGTCAACGCCAAGGTCGGCGAAGCGCTGGCCAAGGCTTCGTTGGAGCCCGTTTCGGGCATTCAGTTTGCCGACGACGGCGGTGCGCTGGAGCGTGGCAAGAATCTTGCGTTCAGCGTCGAATTTGAAGTGCTGCCCGCCTTTGAACTTCCGGTCTACGAGGGCATGGAAGTGGAAAAGGAAAAGGCCGTGGTGACCGATGAAGAGGTGGACGCCGTCATTGAGCGCATCCGGCGCGACCGGGCGGATCTGCTGAACGTCGATGGCGAAGGCCCCGCGGTGGACGGGCAGATTGCCTGCATCAGCTTTGAAGCGTTCGACGACGGCAAGCCTGTCGCCGACCTGAAAACCGAAAATTTTGATCTTCCTCTCGGCGAAGGGCAGGCCCTTGACGCTTTTGAAAAGCTGGTCAAGACCGTGAAAGTCGGCGCGACCGGCGAGGATGACATTCCCTTCCCCGACAACTTCCCTGCGCAGAACCTGGCCGGCAAGACGCTGAAAATCCGGGTGACCGTGCACAGCATCAAGCAGCGCAAGCTGCCGGAAGTCAACGACGAACTTGCCAAGCAGGTCGGTGCGGAAAGTATGGACAAGCTGCGCGCGAGCATTCGTGACAGCTACACCCACAGCCGTGAGAATGAAGTGCGCAGCGTGGCGCAGAAGAAGATGCTGGACAAGATGCTGGCCGGTCTGGAATTCCCCCTGCCGGAAAGCCTGCTGGATATGCAGATTCGGACGCTGATTGCCGAAACGGCGGCCCGCCTCGAGCAGCAGGGCAGGAAGCTCGCCGATCTGGGCAAGACCGAGGATGAACTGCGCAAGGATATGTACAAGCAGGCCGAGGAACTGACCCGTATTCAGGTGCTGCTCTTGTCCATTGCCCGCAAGGAGGGCCTGAGCGTCACTCAGGGTGAACTGGATAACCAGCTGTACCGTATCTGCATTCAGACCGGTGAGGATTATCGCAAGGTACGAGAAGCCTACGAGCGCACCGGCATGATCCACACCATGCGTGACCGCCTGCTGGCCGACAAGGGCATGGAGGCCGCCTTTGCCAAGGCTGCGGTCAAGGAAGTGGAGCCCATGAAGGAAATCACTCCTGTGAAGAAGAATACGGCCAAGAGCGCCGACTAGGCAGCGGCGCTGCGCCGGTATTGACAACGTCGCACCGTAAGGTGCGGCGTTGTCGGAGTTTTCGGCCTGTCGGCGCAAAGCGCAGCGGAGCCCGAGAGGGAGGCGGCCATCTGCCTGCCGCAAAATCGTGCCCATTAGCGCCGACGCCACGGGCAAATGCCGATGATGCGGCAAGAAAACAATGCCACATCATCCCTTTTCCCCGTTGGCTTGCCGGACAAGAGAAATGCAGCTTCTGGCGGACAACACTTTCCCACGAGCGAGGAAGTTTCATGCAGGCCTATCAGATTCCCTTTGTCATTGAAAATACGGGTAGGGGAGAGCGCTCCTACGACATTTATTCCCGCCTGCTCAAGGATCGTATCGTCCTCTTGAGCAGCGAGGTGACGGACGCCGTCGCGTCGCTGATTTGCGCGCAGCTGCTTTTTCTGGAGTCGCAGGACCCCGAGCAGGAAATCAACCTCTACATCAACTCGCCGGGCGGTTCCGTCACGGCCGGACTGGCCATCTACGATACCATGCGCTACATCACCTCGCCCGTGACGACGGTGTGCATGGGGCGGGCAGCCAGCATGGGGGCCTTCCTGCTTTCCGCCGGCAAGCCGGGCATGCGTTTTGCCCTGCCCAACAGCCAGATCATGATTCATCAGCCGCTGGGCGGCTATCAGGGGCAGGCCACGGACATCGAAATTCACGCCCGTGAGATTCTGCGCATCAAGGAACGCCTCAACAGGCTGCTGGCCGAGCATTCCGGCCAGAGTTACGAAACCATTGTCAGCGCCACGGAACGCGACAAGTTTCTCACGCCCGAGGAAGCGCTCGAGCTCGGCATCATCGACCGCGTGCTCGTTTCCCGCCGCGATCTGGAGGAAAAGAACTAGCCATGTCCGACACCACGTCGTCCGATAAGAAGCAGGAATTGCGCTGTTCCTTTTGCGGCCGTCCCGAAAGCGAAGTCAGCAGCATGATCACGCAGGAGGATGCCTGCATCTGCGATCAGTGCATCAAGGCCTGCGGAGAGCTCATCGCGCGGGACAAGCTGCAGCATGACGATTCGCCGGAGCGCCTGCTCTCGCCGCAGGAAATCAAGGAACGCCTTGACGAGTACGTTATCGGACAGCATGACGCCAAGAAAATTCTTTCGGTTGCTGTCCACAATCATTACAAGCGGGTCTTCTACGCCGATGCCCTGGGCGACGACGTCGAGCTTGAAAAAAGCAACATTCTGCTGGTGGGGCCCTCGGGCAGCGGCAAGACCCTGCTGGCCAAGACCCTGGCCAAGGTGCTGCGTGTGCCCTTTGCCATCGCCGACGCCACCACGCTGACCGAGGCGGGCTATGTGGGCGAGGATGTGGAAAATATCCTCGTTCAGCTTTTGCAAAATGCCGACTATGACCTGGAAGCGGCCAGCAAGGGCATTATCTACATCGACGAAATCGACAAGATTTCCCGCAAGAGCGACGGTCCTTCCATCACACGCGACGTTTCCGGCGAAGGCGTGCAGCAGGCCCTGCTCAAGATTATCGAGGGTACCGAGGCCAACATTCCGCCCAAGGGGGGGCGCAAGCATCCCCAGCAGGAATTCATCCGCATGAACACGAGCAACATTCTGTTCATCGTGGGCGGGGCTTTTGTGGGACTCGACAAGATTGTGGAGTCGCGAGTGAGCGGCGGCGCCATGGGCTTTGGCGCGCATGTACGCAGCAGCAAGGGGATGCCGCTTTCGGAGCTGCTGGAAAAGATTCATCCGCAGGATTTGGTGAAATTCGGCCTCATTCCGGAGTTTGTGGGCCGTATTCCCATTATTACCCATGTGGACGAGCTGGACGAACCGGATTTGGTGCGCATTCTCACCGAGCCCAGAAATGCGCTGGTGCGCCAGTATCAGAAGCTGTTCGAGCTGGACAACGTGCAGCTTCGCTTTACGACCAATGCGCTCAAGGCCATTGCGCACAAGGCCATCGAACGCAAGACCGGGGCGCGCGGCCTGCGCAACGTGATGGAACGCATCATGCTGGACATCATGTTCAAGCTGCCGTCCCTGCCCAACGTCAAGGGCTGCCTCATCAATCAGGCCGTCATCGACAAAGGCAAGGAGCCTGTCCTTCTTTACGCGGATGATGATGATTTTCCCGCCGACGTGCTGGACGATCAGGCTGTGTGACGTCCTTTGCGCCGGGGCTGTGCGTGCATGGCCCCGGCGATGCTTGTTTTTCCGTTGCGATGAACACGCGCAGGCGGCCCCGGCGTCGTCGGCAGCGTGAGGGATCATGAGGATACTCTATGTCCGCATTCCAGTACGGCGCCGGCCCGGCGCAGACTCTGCCGTTCATGCCCCTGCGGGAAGTGGTGATGTTCCCCCGCTCCATCATGCCGCTTTTTGTGGGGCGTGAGGCTTCCATCAAGGCCATTGAAGAAGCGCAGGCCAAATTCAGCAAATACATTTTCCTGGTTTCCCAGAAGGAAGCCGAGGTGGAACGCCCCGGCGGCGAAGACCTGTACGGCGTGGGCGTGGTCTGCAAGGTGCTGCAGATGCTGCGCCTGCCGGACGGTACCATCAAGGTGCTGTTCGAGGGCATGAACAGGGCTGTCTGGCGCAGTCTTTTGGATACGGCGTCCTGTCCGCTGGTGCAGGTGGAAGAGCTGCCGGAGACGGAAAGCCGTCCCGAAGAGCGTGAGGCGCTGGTGCGCGCGGTGCACGAATCGCTGGAAGAGTACGCCAAGGGCAACAAGAAGATTTCTCAGGAGGCCGTACTGGCCATCATGGCCCAGCGCGATCCCGGCGCGCTGGCGGACGCCGTTCTGCCCCATCTCAAGGTGGACTACCGCCGCAAGCAGGAAGCGCTGGAACTGACGGACATCACCCTGCGGCTGGAAAAGGTGTATGAAATGCTGCAGGGCGAAGTGGCGCTCGTCAGCATGGAAAAGCGCATCAAGAACCGCGTCAAGGTGCAGATGGAGCGCAACCAGCGCGAATACTATCTCAGCGAGCAGATCAAGGCCATCAACAAGGAAATGGGCCGCGATGACGACCCGCAGGCCGAGATGGACGAGCTGGTGCAGAAGCTGCGGGAGCGCAACATGCCCGAAGAGGCCCGGGAAAAGGCCCTCTCGGAAGTCAAGAAACTGCGCGCCATGCCGCCTTCAGCTGCGGAATACACCGTGGTGCGCAACTACGTGGACTGGATTCTGGACCTGCCGTGGTGTGACCTCAAGGAAGTGGATATCGACATCGAGAAGGCCCGTGCCATCCTCGACGGCGATCACTTCGGGCTGGAAAAGCCCAAGGAGCGCATTCTGGAATATCTGGCCGTCCAGAAGCTGTCCAACGGTCTGAAGGGCCCCATTCTCTGTCTTGTCGGCCCGCCCGGCGTGGGCAAGACCTCGCTGGCCAAGTCCGTGGCAAAGGCCACCGGTCGCGACTATGTGCGGCTGGCCCTGGGCGGTGTGCGGGACGAGGCCGAAATTCGCGGGCACCGGCGTACCTATGTGGGAGCGCTGCCGGGCAAGATTATCCAGTCCCTCAAGCGGGTCAAATTCAATAATCCGCTGTTCTGTCTGGACGAAATCGACAAGATGAGCTCCGATTACCGCGGCGACCCGGCATCGGCCCTGCTGGAAGTGCTGGACCCGGAACAGAACGCCACATTCATGGATCATTACCTTGATCTGGAATACGATCTGTCCAAGGTCTTTTTCATCACCACAGCCAACTCCCTGCACTCCATTCCGGCTCCGCTGCTGGACCGTATGGAAATCATCGAGCTGAACAGCTATCTGGAGACGGAAAAGCGCCACATTGCCCGTAATTTCCTCTTGCCGCGCCAGATTGAGGAGCACGGCCTCAAGGAACACAATATCCGCCTCTCCGAGAATGCGCTGCTGGAAATCATCCGTTCGTATACCCGTGAGGCGGGCGTGCGCAATCTGGAGCGCGAAATTGGGGCCCTTTGCCGCAAGACGGCCATCCGGCTGGTGGAGGAGGGCGACCTCGACAAGTGCGTAACCATTTCCCGCCAGAGCCTGCCCGCCATGCTGGGGGTCAAGCGCTATCGCCATGAGGAGCGGGAGAGCGAACCGCAGGTCGGGGTGTGCGCCGGTCTGGCCTACAATCAGCGCGGGGGAGAGATTCTGCTGGTGGAAACCAGCCTCATGAGCGGTTCCGGGCAGGTGGTGACCACCGGGCAGCTTGGCGACGTCATGAAGGAATCGGCCCGCGCCGCTTTGAGCTACGTGCGTTCGCGAGCAGAGGTGTTCGGGCTTGACCCGCGTTTTCATCGCAAGGTGGACATCCATGTGCATGTGCCGGCAGGCGCGACGCCCAAGGACGGCCCCTCGGCGGGCATTACGCTGGCCACGTCCATCACGTCGGCCCTGCTTGGCATTGCCGTGCGCAACGACGTAGCCATGACCGGGGAAAGCTCCCTGCGGGGCCGCGTGCTGCCCATCGGCGGCCTGCGGGAGAAGCTGCTTGCCGCGCGGCGCAGCGGCATACGCTGCGTCATCATGCCCCGGGATAATGAAAAGGACCTCAAGGAAGTGCCGGACGAGGTGCTCAAGGACCTGGAAATCATCTTTGTGGAGCATGTGGACGAAGTGCTGCCCCATGCGCTGGATGCGCCGCGCGAGGCCATCTTTTCCGGTGAAGGCACGGCGCAACCGCTCTATTTGTCGTTGCGTGCCGATGCCATGAAGCATGACGGCAACGACAAGCACCAGCCCGCGCAGTGAGGCATAAGCCTTCGTTGTGTTTTTTCGGGGAGGGGAACCTTTTGTGGACAAAAGGTTCCCCTCCCCGAACCCCTCCCTTCCAAAAAACCTTACTTGTCCTGGCACAGAGCCTCGCAGCACGGGAAGGTGTCGTCTGACCGCAAGCCAGCCAGACTCTGTAGAGAGCGTTTTGCCTTTGCAAAGCGGCACAGC
>CALVGJ010000100.1 GCA_944327045.1 uncultured Desulfovibrio sp. | reverse complement strand
ACTGTGCCGTCCGCATCGTGCGGCAGCGGCAAAAAGCGTACATGCAGCATTTTGCCTTTGCCAAAGGCAAAATGCGAGGCGGTACAGCACTGCCCGGCCGAAAGTGAGCGGGAAAACCGCGTTTTTTCCGTGAAACGCCAGGCCGTATGGTTTGAAACGGAAAGCGTTTCAAACTGAAAATGCTCATGAATGGCAGGCTGTCACGGTTTCCCCCGGTTGACAGAAGGGTAAAGCATGGCTATTTTGCCAAATATGAATGAAGTGAGTGCGCGTCCCAATCGACAGTATATTGCCGAGCAGGCCAGGATTTTCAAGGCGCTGGGGCATCCCAGCCGTCTGCTCATGGTGCAGGCCCTGCGTGACGGGGAAAAATGCGTCTGCGACCTGCAGGCGCTCATCGGGGCGGACATGTCCACAGTGTCGCGCCATCTGGCGGTGTTGCGCGAGGCGGGCGTGGTGCGCAGCGAGAAGCGCGGCACCAATATCTATTACGCGCTGGCCCTGAGCTGTCTGGCGACCTTCCTGCAATGCACGGGCACGCTCATTGCGGAGCGCATCCGTCAAAAGTCGGCTTTGCTGGAGCACGATCAGGACGCGACGTAGCCGTCCGCCCCGGCGGGGCGGGGTATCCGCCGCCTTCCGTGAATGGCGTCGGCTGCCTGTTCCCGGCCGCCTGTCGCTGACGCGACAGGCATTTTTTGAGCGCTGTTATTTGGCTTTTTTGCCAATAAGAAAAATAAGGAGAGCACCATGCAAGGTTCCTGCTGCTGTCAGTCGGGAAAAGGACAGTCGTCCCCCACGAACAATGCCGCGCCGCTGCGCGAGTTGACGCCGCTCCGTCCGCAACCGGTGAACCGGCTGCGCTACTTCGGGACGGGCGCGCTGGCCCTTGCCGTCTGGACGGGCTGTTATCTGGTCATCGAGCCGCTGGCCCGACTGCTGACGCAGGCCATACCCGGCCTGAGCGAGCGTGCGGCGGCCGCGCTGGAATTCTTTCTGTACGACACGGCAAAAATCCTGCTTTTGCTGCTGCTCATGGTCTATGTCATCGGCTGGCTGCGGGCAGGGCTGCATGTGGAGCGGGTGCGGGATTTTCTGGCGGGCAGACGGCGGGTGCTGGGCTATGTGCTGGGCGCGGGCTTCGGAGCCATCACGCCGTTCTGCTCCTGTTCAAGCATTCCGTTATTTCTGGGCTTCACCACCTCGGGCATACCGGTGGGCATCACGCTGGCCTTTCTCATTACCTCGCCGCTGATCAACGAAATCGCGGTGGTGCTGCTCTGGGGGCTGCTGGGCTGGAAACTGACGCTGGTGTATGTGCTGGCCGGTCTGGGTGCGGGCATCGTCGGCGGCTGGTTCATGGATGCGCTGCGGGCGGAACGCTGGCTTCAGGATTATCTGAAGGAAAGCATCGCTTCCGGGGCGACACAGCAGCCCGCCGAGGCGGCGCAGCGGAAGATCGGCCTGCGTGAACGCCACCTCTTTGCCAGCGGAGAAACGCGCTCCATCTTCCGGCGCGTCTGGCGCTGGGTCATCATCGGGGTGGGGCTGGGGGCCCTGCTGCACGGCTATGTGCCGGAAGCCTGGTTCGCCGAGCATCTGGGCGCGGGGCAGTGGTGGTCTGTCCCGGCCGCCGTGGCCGTGGGCATCCCGCTCTATACCAACGTCACAGGCATTGTGCCCGTTATGGAAAGCCTGCTGCTCAAGGGCCTGCCCGTGGGCACGACGCTGGCCTTCTGCATGAGTGCCGTGGCGGCCAGCCTGCCGGAACTGCTCATGCTGCGGCAGGTCATGCGCGGCAGGCTGCTGGCCCTCTTTCTGGGGACGCTGCTGGTGCTCTTTTCCCTGCTGGGCTGGCTGCTCAACGCGGTGCAGGGCCGGCTGCTGTAGCGGCATATGCGCACGGTACCGGCGCGGGACACATGCCGGAACGGGCATGCCTTCCCAATAGAGCGGATTCGCATGGAAATTGTGTCCGATTTCCCTGCTGACGCTGCCCTCACACGACGGAAAAAGCGTGGTTTTTCCGTGTGTTCGGTTGCGGGTAGCCGCTCTCGCGACTACCAGAGCAATCCACATTTTCAATGTGGAATTGCTCCAGCGAATCCGCCCAAAGAAGAACAAGGAGAAACGTCATGAACATCAAGGTACTGGGGCCGGGCTGCGCCCGCTGCCATGAAACGGAAGAACTGGTGCGGGCCGTCGTTGCGGAGATGGGCTGTGCGGCCGAGGTGGAAAAGGTGACGGACTTTCGGGAGATGCTGCGGCTGGGCGTCATGGCCACGCCCGCCGTACTGGTGGACGGCAGGGTCATGTGCTCGGGCCGTGTGCCCGCACGGGAGGAAGTACGCGACTGGCTGGCCGGGGCCGGGCAGGGATAGCCCGCCGCGTCGTCACGGCGGAGGGCACCGCCAGCGGAGACAGGCCGGTGTGCCGCCTCACCGCGTCCTGAAGGCGTGGAGAGAGGAGGGAAAGCGGGAGAGAGGCCCCTTTTTGCGCTCGGGAAAGGGGTCTCTCCCGCGTAAGGCACCTGCGACCGCCGGGGATCAGGCCCGTTCAATGCGGAATTCCACCTTGTCGGCGCAATCCGGGCACTGGAAGGGGCCGTGATTGATAATCCCCTTGCGGGCGGCGTACACAAAGGGGAAAACGGCGTTCATGGCCATCATGCAGATATTGGCGCTCTCGTCCTTGGCGATGAGCGGCCCGTCGAAGACGACGGCATCACCCGCCGAATAGAGCGGACAGGAGGACGACTGAACCGTGAGACGAATCTTGATTTCTTCCATGAGAGCCTTCCTTTCGGCAAAAGGGTAAGAACATCGCGGCAGCCCCCCGCCGCATCATACGGCGGAGCCGGCGCGTACCGTCGGGACAGTAGACCTGTCGGCGTGCGGCGTCAAATGCCGCCGTCCGCCTCGATCTGGTCCGGTGCGTCCTGTTCCGGCGCAAAGATGATCCGTACGGCAAAGCCCTGCGGCGACCCGTTGCGGGCAGTGGCCTCCGGGTCCGGGCCGAAATGCAGCGAAAAGCCGTGCAGCCGTGCGATACGGCGCATGATGGAGCAGCCCAGCCCGCTGCCTCGTTCCTCCTGTCCCGGCGGACGGAAAAAGCGTTCGCCCACACGGGCAAACTGTTCCGGCGGCAGGGCGGGACAGTTGTTGGCGATGGTGAGGGCGGCGGAGGTCAGCACAATGCGGATGCTGCCGCCCTGCGGGGTGTAGCGGACGGCATTGTCCAGGGCGTTGCGCAGCAGCAGGCGCAGGAGCGGCGGAAAACCGGTAAGGCCGCTGGGCGCGGACTGTGTGGAGCGGCTGACGGCAAGATTTTTTCTGTGCAGGCGGTCGCGGTGTCCGGCCAGCGCCTCATCCAGGAGGGCAGGCCAGTCCACGGACTCGCGCGGCAGGCCGCCGCTGTCGGGCGAACCGTCACAGAGCGCCTCCAGACGGGAAAGGGCAAGGAGCTGTTCGGCAAGGCGTCCGCAACGGTCGATGGCCTGCAGCATGGCCGCCACGGCCTCATGCCGGGCCGGAGCGTCGTCATCCAGCAGGGCGATGACCTCCGCCTGGATGCGCAGCCCTGCCAGCGGCGTGCGCAGTTCATGGGCCGCATCGGCCACAAAGGCGCGTTCCCGCTCGATCTGCGCCGCCATGCGCGCAAAAAGGGCATTCTGGGTCTCCACCAGCGGCCGCAGTTCGGCGGGTGTGCGGGACAGCGTCAGCGGAGTGGCGTCCTGCGGCGAGCGGCGGGCAAGGCGACGGGTCAGCTCACGGAAAGGGGCGGTCTCCCGGCCGAGCAGCCAGAAAAGCCCCAGCAGACAGACGGGCAGAAAGGGCAGCCAGGGGAGCATCTGCCGCCAGAGCAGGGACAGGGCCATGTCCCGCCGGTAGGCGAGGTCCTGCCCCACCACCACGATCCGCTCCCCGTCCGGCGAACTCAGCCAGACCTCACGGCGGAGGGCCCCTTTTCTGCCTGCGGGCCGGTTGACGAAGCCCCGCCGCGGGGGCGTGGCGGTCAGGCGCTTGCCCGGGCCGCCGTCGCGCAGCAGGCAATTGCCTTTCCCGTCATAGACCGCAAAGAAAAGCGCCTTCCTGTTCTGGCGGCCGCGGGCCTTCTTGCCGCCGAAGGGCAGAACCTCGCGCGGGGAGGGCAGAACGGCGGGGGCGTCGTCCGCCGGAGCCTCAGGGGCGGTCGGGCCGGACGGCGGGAGGAGGCCGTCCGCCGAAGGAGAGAGCGCGGGCCGGACGGCGCTGTGCATCTGCAGGAGCGTCCGGGCGTAAAGGAGCTGCTGGGTGTCGAAAAAGGTATCCAGATTCTTGCGGTGGACGAAAAAGGAGATCAGCAGCATCACGCCCCAGACCACCAGCAGAAACAAGCCGAACAGCAGGCCGAAGCGCAGGCGCAGGCTGCCGTCCCGCAGAGAAATGCGCTTCATGCCTCCTCTCCCAGCGTGTAGCCGACACCGTGGACCGTCTTGACGAAATTCCGGCCCAGCTTGCGGCGGATGGCGTGCACATGCACCTCCACGGCATTGCTGCTGATCTCCTCGCCCCAGGGGTAGAGGCGATCCTCGATCTGCCGTCGGGAAAGCGCCTGACCCCGGTGCAGCAGGAGGAGTTCCAGCAGGGCAAGGGCGCGGGGCGGCAGGGATATCTCCTCGCCGTTGCGCACAAGGCGGCGGCTGGCCGTATCCAGACTGACGCTACCATGCACGAGGCAGGGGGCCGTCTGACCGTGACGGCGACGGATCAGCGCCTGCAGGCGAGCGACCAGCTCCTCCAGCGCAAAGGGCTTGCCGAGGTAGTCGTCCGCGCCGCTGTGGAAGCCCTCAAGGCGCTGATCCAGCGTGCCGCGCGCCGTGAGCACGAGCACGGGCACGTCCTGCCCCTGCCGCCGCCAGCGGCGCAGGATGTCCAGACCGTCCAGACCGGGCAGGGAAAGGTCCAGCACCACCGCGTCATAGGGAGCGGCGGCCAGCGCGGCGAGTCCTTCCCGACCATCCCGGAACCAGTCCGTACTGAGGCCGTGCCGCGTCAGGCCGACCCGGATGCCGTTGCCGATGATGGCATCATCTTCCACAAGCAGAATGCGCATGTCTCGCCTCCTTCTTCGGCCGCGCCGCCGTCCCTCGGCGGCGCGGCACGGCTGGGCTACTGCCGGACGACACGCCGGATGTCGATGAAGCTGTGTTCCCAGTGACGGCGAACCTTACCGTAGAGCAGCACCGTTTCCCCGGCGGAAACCTGCACGCCCTGCCAGGCCTTCTGGCCGATGCGCACATCGGCATTGCCGCTGGCGTCGGTGAAAACATATTCCTTTTCGCCTACCCGGCGGCTGATGTTGCCCCGCAGCACGACCCATGTCCCGTCGCCGCGCGTCAGGGCGTCGCGGGCCGAGAGGACGGTTTCGTCCGCGGGGATGTAGCCGCCCGTATCCAGCGGACGGGGCACGGGCGCCACGGCGGAGAATTCGTGCGCCTCTCTGTCCTTCTTTGCCTGCACGGGCCGACAGTCGAGCAGCAGGACGGCGGCCAGCAGCAGAATCAGCGCCAGGGCGCAGCTCAGGCGGAAAGGACGAACCGGACGGATGGAAACATTACGCGGCATGTACATGGAAAACCTCCGATGTTCTGATTTGCGCGGGGGGAACATCCCCGCCCGCAGAGACAGAACATCACAGGCAGCTTAAGAAAAGCTTATGCCCCAGCTTCCAAGGCAAATTGCGCCTTGCGCCGACATCCTTCGGAGTTTTTTAATTTGCAAATAATTTCAGATAAATAGCATAGAACGTCCTGCCATTGGAGCATTTTGTCGTTGAAAAAGGCAAAATGCGAGGCGGCGGCACAGCGCCGCCCGGCCCAAGGCGAGCGGAACATCGCTTCCTGACAGAAGCGCGCCGGGGAAGAGACGAGGGCCTGGGAGGAAAGGGAGCACCCCGGTCAGGCCCGTTTCAGCTTGGCGATGAGCTCCATGAGGCGGCCGGACTGGGCGGCCACCTCCTGCACGAGCTGCGCCGACTGCCGCATGGTGATCACCGCGTCGGCGGAGACCTGATTGATGTCCGACAGGGAGTGATTGATGGCGTCGGAGGTGGCCGATTGCCGTTCGGCCGCCGTGGCGATGGCATGAATCTGTTCGGCGGTGCTGTCGGCCATTTCCACAATTTCGACCAGCGCCGTGCCGGATTCGTTGACAAGCCGGGAGGCTTCCTCAATGGAGCCCACCGCAAGCTCCATCTGCTTTTCGCTTTCGAGCGTGGAGGCCTGAATGGCGCGGATGGTCTTGCCCACTTCGCCGGTGGAGGACATGGTTTTTTCGGCCAGCTTGCGTACCTCGTCGGCCACCACGGCAAAGCCGCGTCCGGCTTCCCCGGCGCGGGCGGCCTCGATGGCGGCATTGAGCGCGAGCAGATTGGTCTGGTCGGCAATATCGCTGATGACGCCCATGACCGTGTCGATATCCCGGGCGCTGGCGGACAGGTTGGCCATGTCGTCCTTGAGCTTGAGGGACTGTTCCCGCACGCCCTGTATGCCGCTGATGGCAAGCCTGCTCAGGCGTGCGCCGTTTTCCGCCCGTTCGCGGGTCACGGCGGAGACCTCCGACGTCTTGCCGGCATTCTGGGCCACATCGATGACCGAGGCATTCATCTGCTCCATGGCGTGGGCCGTTTCGGTGATGCGGCCCGCCTGCTGCCGTGCGCCGTCCTCCGAATGGGCCACCTGTTCCCGCAGCGAGCGGGTGGCGGCATCAATGGCCGCGGCAATGCCCTCAAGCTGTCCGGCCGCGGCAAGCATGCCCTCGGCCTTGGCCCGTTCGGCATCGGCCTTGGCCTGCTCGGCCACCTGCACGGCATCCCGTGCCCGCTGAGACTCTTCCTGCGCCCGGCGGCTGTCCTGCTCGGACTGGTGCAGCATCCTGCGCAGGGAGTCGATCATGATGCCGAGCGAAGCGCACAGCGCGCCCAGCTCATGCCGCATGTGCGAGGGGGGCGGCGTTTCCGTATCGCCGCCGGAAACCCTGTCGGCATAGGCGATGAGCTGGCGGATGGGGCGGGTGATGGAGAGGATGACGAGCACGAGCACGACGCTGATCAGGGCAATGACCGCCGCAATGGTGATGCAGAGCTCCACCAGCGTGGAAGACGCCTCGGCATGGACAAGGCGCATGCGGCTTTCAAAGGCCTCAAATTCGACGTCACGGATTCTGTTCAGCCCGTCGATGATGGCGGTCATGTTCTTCCAGAACTGATCGGCGCTGACGCCGAAGCTCCCGGACGCCGCCCGCGAGATGACGCCTTGCAGGGCGGCTTCGGCCTCCTGCCAGGTGGCGGAGGCGCGCAGGTCGTCCAGAATGGCGCGCGAGTCGCCGGTCAGCGTCAGCAGGCCCGAATTGAGGTGGGTGTCCATGCCGGAACGCAGGGCCATGAGGCGGTCAAGCGTGGCGGCGTCCAGCGCCTTGTCGGCCGTGATGAGCGCCGTCAGCGTTCCGCGCAGCAGACCGGCGCTCTCCTTGACGTCTTCAAGCAGCAGCAGGGAGGTAAAGGTGGTGCGCATGCCGTCGCCCATGTCCCGCAGGTCGGGAAGCGCGCGGGCAAGCGCAAGCTGGCTGCCGACGATGCGCGAATAGGCTTGCAGCACCTCGGCCGAAGCGGCCCTGGCGTCCACCAGACGGCGCGCGTCGGCAATCTTGCCGCTCAGGGCCGCGAGTTCCCGCCCCTGAGCGGTGTCGAGCAGCACGGGCTCCCGCAGCTCCGCCAGACGTTCCAGCGCGGCATCGGTGTTTTTCCGCTGGGCGGTGATGACGGCCTTGTCTCCGGTGGTCAGATAGACGTTGGAAAGGCCGCGCTCCTTCTGCGTTTCGTTGACCAGTCCCGACAGGCCGCGAAACAGGGCGATGTTGTTGCCCACTTCGGAGAGCGCATCCCGCTTTTCCAGCCAGACGAGGGCATACAGGATGCTGATGACAAGGAACGCCAGCATGGGAATGCTGCACAGCAGCAGAAGCTTGTGAGAAATTTTCATGGCTCTTCCGCTCTCCTTTCTGCCGCCGTCTTTCCGCACGGCAGGGAAGGCATGCGGCCTCCGTGGCTGGTTGCGGCAGGCCGGGGGCGCGGGAGGCCTCCGCCTGCCGGTATTGCAGGCAATGTTCGTCAAAAACGCCGTCCGCCTCCACGGCCTTTTGCGCCGCGCATGCCGCGATTCCGCGTTACGCGAAAGGCGAAGGATGCCGGAAAGGACGCATGCCGGGCGGTGCGGCAGATACGTGATCACTTACACAAAAACGTGCCGTCCGACAAGCACGGCGACGCGTTCGGAATGTATCAGCGGCCTTTCCTTGTGTCGGAGCGGAGGCGTAAAAGTGTCAGGACAAGCATATTCTTTGATGTAATATCTTCTTTTTACACCATATACGACATAGCGGCAAAAAGAACGACGTATGACGAAGGCTTGGCGTAAAAAATGATATGGCCTATACTGTAAAGAGGAAAGGTACCGCCGTCCGTTGTCGCATACCGGCGCGAACCGTCGACATGCCGACCGGCAGCAACATATGCGGGGGAGTCGCCATAATGAGCATGCAGACAAGAAAACACGTATGCCGTACCGTCGGGGCCGGACTGCTGGGGGCCGTCTGCCTCGCCGTCCTGCTCCTGTCGGGGCTGGGGGCGGCGTGTCCGGCCCGGGCCGTGCAGGCCGCGGACACGTCTCTGGCGGGCGCGTTCTCCCGTCTGCTCGAGGATACGTGCCTTGCCACACGCATCCAGGCCTGTTTCCTCGTGGCGGGGCTGCCGGAAGAGCCCGAACTCGTGGATAGCCTGCGCCGCCGCAGTCGGGATGCCACCGATGAGATGGAACGGATCGCCGTTTTGTACGCGCTGGCGACCACGACCCGCGACGCCGGGGACTACGAGGCCTTTCTGGCCGCCTTCCCGACCGAACCGCAGCTTTTTTTCGATTTGATGGAAGCGGAATGGGCGCTTGCCAGAGGCACGTTCAATACCGGTTTCGCGGACTTCCTGCTGCTGCTGGCCTACGAGCCGGCCACGCGTCAAAAGGCGCTACCCCATGTGGCGCGCATCGCCTGCAATATGCCCGGCGAACTGGAATCCATGGGGAGATATTGGAAAGATCCGCTGGTCGGCCCCTATGCCCGCACGCACTACAAGAGCCTGCGGCTGGATGATTCCGGCCTCAAGTCCCTGCGGGAGCTGCCCGAACCATCGACCTGCGCGGATACGCTGACGGCTTTCCTCCGCCACGGCAGCGAGGCGGAAAAAACGACGGCCTGGCTGATGACGGGGAGGATGGGCATGTCCGACGACTTGTACAAGGCGTGGA
>CALVGJ010000099.1 GCA_944327045.1 uncultured Desulfovibrio sp. | reverse complement strand
TCAAACATGAATAAAGTAATGGAAAAATATACTTTTTTTTTTTTTTTTTTTTTCGCGAAACAACCGGCCGTATGATGTGAAACGCAAAGCGTTTCACACGGAAAATGTGGACAAAAAAAGCCCGCCTGGACAGTTGCCAGGTGGGCTTTTTCGTATGCTCTCGCGGTGTGTATCCAACCGCTCTACTTCGCGCCGTACTGTTCAAGCAGCTTGACGATATCCGTATAATTTTGGCTACGCGCAAAATCCAAGGCCGTAACTCCATCATTTGTTTTTACTCGGGGATTGGCCTTGTTTTCCAATAGAGTCTTGACCGCGTGGCTGTGCCCAATCATTGCCGCCAACATCAAGGCTGTCACGCCATCTTCTTCATCCCGCGCATGTATGTGGGCCCCGTTGTCGAGCAGAATTTGTATGGCTTGGCTGTGCCCCATGACTGCCGCGATCATCAGGGCTGTCGCGCCATCCTTATCCTGTGCATGTATGTCAGCCTTGTTGTCCATCAGTGCTTGTATGGCTTGGCTTTGCCACATCAGGGCCGCCGCCATCAGGGGCGTCATGCTAAAGTTGTCTTGCGCATGGATGTCGGCTCCGTTATCCAGCAGCGTTTGGATGGTTTTGCTGTCGCCATCTCTTGCCGCCGCCATCAGGGCTGTCACGCCCTTTTCCGCATTGAGCTTACTGATATTCGCACAATTTACCTTGAGTGGCATGCAGAGGGCAACAAATAAGGTGTACAAAAAAACGACACAGGATACCTTCATATGACGATCTCCTTTGGAGCGAAAGATTTTTTCATCCGCTCACATCAGCATGGCCAAAGTGTAACGGCATGAGAAAGGCTCTCTGCCAGTCGCTCTTCAGTCTGTAAGGCGTTCCTGTCTTTAGCATATGCCGTTCGGCAGCAGCAAGTGGGCCACAGATACCATCGGAGCCGTGGTGCAGCGTGGCGCATGCAGCGTGAAAGCCGGCGGGAAGGCATGCCGTTGCCAGTGCGGCAGGAAAAGATAAGGTCCGCAAGCACGCCCTTGCATCGGAGCAGGCGAAACAGGCCCGGCAAATGGGCGCGTGGGACTGCGCAAGCGGGATATGGCACGCATTGCGGCATCAGCCGTACAGTCCTGTCAAAAGCCCAGCGTCTTCTTGACAACATAGCGATAATGGAGCAAAATGACTAAATGGATGCCATATTCTGCTTGTGTGCAAGCAAGACTGGGCAGCGTTTTCTGTCAATGTGGCAGGAACAGACGCATTCAGCACTGCATGAGGCACTTTTCCCTATCTGGAAAAAGTGCCTTTCTATTTGGCGAGGATGCTATGCAACTCTCTGAAATTATTGCAACCATTGAAAAAATTGCCGCGCCGTCCACGCAAGCGGCCTGGGATTGTTCCGGTGTGCAGGTAGCCTCGCGCCGGACGGAAGTTGCGCAACTTGCCGTTTGCCTTGATCCCACGCCAGCCTCCGTGGAAAAGGCCCTCGAAAAGGGCGCGCAGTTTGTGTTGAGTCATCATCCTCTATTGCTCAAGCCGCGGCTGCCGCGCCGTCTGGATGCCTACCATGAGGTGTTGCGGCTCTTGCTGGGAGCGGATGTGCCGCTGTACGCCTGCCATACCTCATTGGATGTCAATAGTGTCGGTCCGGCTGCCTGGGTTGCCGATGAGCTCGGCCTGACCGCCCGGGAGGTCATCGAACCGACGGCACCGGCGTCGGGGGGGGCCGCCCTGCCGCTGGGCTTCGGACTGGCCGGCAATCTACCCGCGCCGCAGTCGCCTGCCGCCATTTTGCAGCGGCTGGGCCGCTGGCTGGATTTGTCTACCGCCACCCTCTGCGGCCCCTTGCCGGAGCAGGTGCAGCGTATCGGCTATTGTACCGGTTCCGGTTCTTCCCTGCTGGAAGATGCGGCACGCTGCGGCGTGGAATTTTTCATCACCGGCGACGTCAAATATCATACGGCGCTGGAAGCGGAAATCTGCACGGCGGATGTGGGCCACCACAGCCTTGAGGAAGAGATGATGCGCCGCATGTGCGCGCAGTTGCAGCATTTGTTGCCGGGCGTCAATGTCTTTTTTGTGCCCTCGCTTTCACCGTTGCGTCCCTGGACGGCCTAAGGCGCGACACGGGCACGCTTTCTGGGAGGAAAACTAATGAGTACCGCCGTTTATCTTGATCAGATTCGCCAGCTTGTGGAGCTGCAAAAAATAGATGATGCCATCTTTGCCGTCCGGCAGGAACTGGAGCGCGCACCGCGTGAGCTGGAAGACCTGCAACAGCGTTTTGATGCCAGCAATGCCCAGCGTGAGCGTGTGCTGGAAAAGCTGAATCACCTTCAGGAGCAGCAGAAGCGCCTTGATTTTGAAATCGAGGATGATTCCGCCCGCATCAAGAAAAGCAAGAATAAGCTCATGCAGGTGGAAAATCAGCGCGAGCACCACGCCATGATGCGGGAAATGGACAGCATCGAAAAGGTCATCCGGTCACGCGAAGAGGAAAAGATGGCCCTTATGGAAGAATTGCAGCTCCAGAACGAGAAGCTGGCCCAGATCGATCTGACCCATACGGGATTGCAGGCCGAGCTGGAGGTGCGCCGTGACAGTCTGGAAGAAAAGCTTGCCTCCTGTCGTGCACGCATGACCGATCTGGAGCACAAGCGGGAAGCTGCCAGCAGCGCCATTCCCCACCCTGTGTTCGTCCGGTATGAATTCATTCGCAAGCGCCTTGAGCACCCTGTTATCGTTGCGGTCAAGGAAGGCATTTGTACCGGCTGTCATATTGCCGTACCGCCGCAGTCCTATATTGAACTCCAGCGCGGGCAGCAGATTTTGAGCTGTCCCAATTGTCAGCGCCTTATCTTCTGGAATGAGCATTTTGATTTTCCGGTGACGTCGGGCATTCCTGAAACGCCCAAGACGCTGGTTGATTAGTTGTGGATAGTTACCTTTAAAGGCATGTCGACTGGATGGATGTAAAGATTTGCTGCTGGCACACGTGCTTCCGGAGAGCAACCGCTTCGGCGGCAGCAATGTGTGGCATCCATCCGGCGGAACATGCCGCGTGCGTAATGCAAAATCAGGGCGACATCCGAGTGTCGCCCAGCATATCAGGCAAACGGGAGTCGGACGGGCCATCGCCGCGAAGCGATTCGGGGAGGAAAGTCCGGGCTCCACAGGGCAGGACGCTGGGTAATTCCCAGGAAGGGTGACCTTCGGACAGCGCCACAGAAAGCAAACCGCCCCCTTTGCGGGGGTAAGGGTGAAACGGTAGGGTAAGAGCCTACCAGATGCCGCGGTGACGCGGCATGCTCGGCATACCCCGTCTGGAGCAAGACCAAATAGGGAAGGAGGCTGGCCCGGCCAATCCTTCCGGGTAGGTTGCTTGAGGGTGCGGGTAACCGCACTCCTAGAGGAATGGTGGCCTCATGCGA
>CALVGJ010000098.1 GCA_944327045.1 uncultured Desulfovibrio sp. | reverse complement strand
TCCAATTTCCCTGCTGACGCTGCCCTCACACCACGGAAAAAGCGTGGTTTTTCCGTGTGTTCGGTTGCGGGTAGTCGCTCTCGCGACTACCAGAGCAATCCACATTTTCAATGTGGAATTGCTCTAGCCCCGCTCGCCGCTGAACCGTTTCGGCGGCCATACGGTTGTTCCCACGAGAGCCCGCTTCGGCGGGCTCTCCGCGTCACGGCAGCCCGCTCGCGACTGAGCGGCAATCCCCTCGCAGGCCGTCGCGCGGAATGCGCCCTTGCGAAAAACGGGCCTTCACGCCTATACTCGGCGCATGCAACGCCCCGACCCCGCCTCCCTGCCGACCAGTCCCGGCGTCTATCTCTACAAGGACGCCCGGGGGCGCATCATCTATGTGGGCAAGGCCCGCGTGCTGCGCCGCCGCATTCTTTCCTATTTCCGGCCTGAAGGCCTGCCGACCAAGACCCGCGCCATGCTGGCTCATGCCGCCAGTCTGGATGTCCTGACCACCACCACGGAAAAGGAGGCGCTCCTGCTGGAGTCCAGCCTCATCAAGAAGCATCGCCCGCATTACAATATTGTGCTGCGCGACGACAAGCAGTACGTCCTTTTCCGCATCAACCTCAAGCACCCCTTTCCCCGGCTGGAGGTCGTCCGCAAGGCGCGCCGTGACGGCGCGCGCTACTTCGGGCCCTTTACATCCGCACTGGCGGCGCGCGAAACCTGGAAGCTCCTGCACCGGGCCTTTGCCCTGCGCCGCTGCTCGGACAGGGCCATGAAAAACCGGGTGCGCCCCTGCCTGTACCATCATATGGGACAATGTCCGGCCCCCTGCATGCAGCTTGTGGATTCGCGGCAGTATTATGAAGCCGTGCACAAGGTCATCGAATTGCTGGAAGGCAAATCCGCCCCCCTGCTGGCCCGCCTGCGGCAGGACATGGAGGCCGCCAGCGAGGCGCTGGAATTCGAGGCCGCCGCCCGCCTACGCGACCAAATCCGGGCCGTGGAGCGCACTGTGGAACGCCAGGCCACTGTCCTGCCCGGCGGGGGAGACATGGACGTCATCGGCCTGTTTGCCGCGGACAAGGGAATGGCGCTGGGCGTCGTCTTTGTACGCAACGGGGCCATGACCGACGGGCGCACCTTCTACTGGGGCGGCCTGTGCTTTGAGGATGCCCCGGAACTGCTCTGGTCCTTTGTGGAGCAATATTACAGTACCATGACGCCGCCGCCGCGCATCCTGCTGCCCTGGCTGCCGCCGGACAGCGAGGATGAACGCACGCCGGAGGAAGACGAGGCACAGCGGGCGGAGCTTCAGGACGAACGTGCCTGCAACCGGCGTGATGTGCTGGAACAGACGCTGTCCGAGCGACGCGGAGGCGCCGTCCGGCTGGTTGCGCCGCAGCATGCCAAGGACAATCAGCTCGTGGATGTGGCCCAGTCCAATGCCCGTGAGGAGGCCCGACGACGCGAACGCCGCGACGAACAGGACATTCTGCAACAGCTTGCCGCGGCGCTGCATCTGCCGGAGCGGCCGCAGCGCATCGAATGCGTGGACGTTTCCCATACGGGCGGCCGCCAGACACGAGTCGGCATGGTGGTTTTCGAGGACACACGCCCTCTGCCGCCCGCTTACCGCAGTTACGCCATGCCCGACGGGGGGGATGATTACGGCACGCTCTATCAGTGGGTCGCCCGACGGCTGGAAAGCGGGCCGCCGTGGCCGGACCTGCTGCTCATCGACGGAGGGCGCGGACAGCTTCAGGCCGTCCGTCGCGCTCTGGAAGAAGCCGGGCAGGGAGAGCTGTTCGCCCTGGCGGCCATTGCCAAGGCCCGCGTCGAGGACGGCCATGCCGACCGGCGTGCCGGCAACGTGGCTGACCGCATCTTCCTGCCGGGCCGGAGCAATCCCCTGCCCCTGCGGGAAGGCGCGCCGGAGCTGCTCTTTCTCCAGCACATCCGCGACACCACCCACAACTTTGCCATTGGCCGCCACCGCAAGGCCCGCGGCAAGGCGGCCCTTTCCGGCGAACTCATGCGCCTGCCCGGCATAGGCCCCGCCACAGCCCGCCTGCTCTGGGATCATTTCGCCTCGCTGGAAGCCATGCGCGCCGCCACAGAGGACGACCTGCGGCAACTGCCGGGCATCGGCCCGGGCAAGGCGCGCCTGCTGCGGGAAAAATTGCGCGGCCTCTGATCTTTCCCGCTGTCCGTGACAGTTGCCGAAAATCGCTTCTCCCCACGCTCATGGAGCATCTTCCAAAACGCCAGGCCGTATGGTTTGAAACACAAAACGTTTCAAACTGAAAATGTGCTAAAAATTTCTGTTAGAGCGGATTCGCATGGAAATTGTGTCCAATTTCCATGCTGACGCTGCCCTCACACCACGGAAAAAGCGTGGTTTTTCCGTGTGTTCGGTTGCGGGTAGTCGCTCTCGCGACTACCAGAGCAATCCACATTTTCAATGTGGAATTGCTCTAACAGGCCCTAAAAAAACAGGGGCAACCGTTCTGGACGGTTGCCCCGTGCATGGACGCCGGCCGACGAAAGCGCCGGACGCTATCCCTGCTTCATGCTTTCAATAAGATCGCTCAGTTCATGCGACTGACCGGCCAGGGTGTTGACGGCCGTGGCGGCTTCGTTCATGGCGGCAGCCGTCTGCCCCACCACATCGTTGACCTCGATGATGGAGCGGTTGATTTCGTCGCTGGTGGCCGACTGCTGTTCCGCGGCCGTGGCAATGGCCCGCACTTCATCGGCCGTGGTTTCCACATCCTGAACAATCTGCTTCAGGGCTTCGCCGGACTGATTGGCAAAATCCGTCGCCTGTTCGATCTGCTCCACCGCATGATCCATGGACTGCACGCTCTTGGCCGTGCTGTCCTGAATGGCACGGATGGCGTTGCCCACTTCCGTGGTGGAGGCCATGGTCTTTTCCGCCAGCTTGCGCACTTCGTCGGCCACCACGGCGAAGCCGCGACCGGCCTCACCGGCCCGGGCCGCCTCGATGGCGGCGTTGAGCGCCAGCAGGTTGGTCTGATCGGCAATATCGGAAATGACGCTCATGATGTTGCTGATGGACTGCGCATGCTCATTGAGCCGGGTCATATCGTCCTTGAGCTCGCTGGACATTTCATGCACCGCCCGGATGCTGCCCAGCGAACGCTGCACGATATTGGCGCCGGCTTCCGCCTGCGAGCGCGTATTGGACGACATGGTGGAAGCCTGAGCCGCATTTTTGGCCACTTCCTGCACCGTGGAATTCATTTCGTTCATGGCCGTGGCTGCTTCGGAAAGACGGGCATTGGCCACCTGCGCGCTTCTGTCGGACTGTTCGATCTGGGCGGAGAGCTGGGTGGAAGCGGTGGAAATGGCCTCCACCACGCTTTCCAGCCGCCGGGCCGCAGCCAGCATACCTTCCCGCTTGGCGCCCTCGGCGGCCTTCTGGGCCTCCTGCGCGGCCTTCATGGCTTCCGTGGCTTCGCGTCCCTTGGCCTCGGCCTCGGCGCTCTTGATTTCCGCGGCCTTGATGTTTTCCTTCAGGCTGGACACCATCATGCGCAGGGACTCGGCCAGCTTGCCGGTTTCGTCCGTGCTGTGCACATCCAGATTTCTTTCCAGATCGCCGGCGGCAACCGCCTGGGCAAATTCCTGCGTCCGCCGCAAGGGAAGGGTGATCATGCGGGTAATGGTCAGGGAGAGCAGGATGCCCACCACAAGCATCACCATAATCACGACGATGATGAGCTTTTGCGAGCGCTCAAGGCCTTCATCGCTCTGCTTGAGGAAGGTGACGAGAATTTCCTTGATCGCCTTTTCAAAGGTATTGAGGGCGGCCAGAGCGGCAAAATAGTGTTCCAGCCGTTCCTTGGTAAAGGCCACCCGCTTTTCCAGCAGGACGGAAAGGGCATCCGCATCGGCAGCAAAGGTAGTCAGCTCGCCCCACACCTCATCGAATATGGCCCGGCATTCCTCTCTCAGGAGGTACTGACGGATTTCCTTCATATGCTCAAGCAATTCGGCGCATTCATCATGCACGGAGCGTATCCGGTCGAGGTCATTGGCGCTCATGCCGACCAGCAGATTCTGCAACGCCGTGGAGGCGTGTTCCAGCACCTCGGCCACGAGCGCCATATTCTTGGCGTACTGGATACTTTCCCGCTGGCCGCCCTGATTCACGTATTCCGTCAAGGTTCCGCTCATGGTCGAGCTCAGCTTCTGCAGCATGCTGCGGGCCGACGTACTGGAGGCAATGAGCTTGTCGCGCGTCTGGTAAATATTCTGCAACAGGACGACGGCATCATCCACGGCCTTCTTGAACGCCGTGTAATCCTTTTGAAAATCGTCAAGGAAATCGACTGTGTTCTGGCCGGGATACACCTTGTTGAACTCTTCAAGCTGACTGAGCAGGCTGTCGATTTCCTTTTCAAAGTTGTGGTATTCCTGCAGTTGTTTTGCATCCCCCGAATCCAGATAGATGCGTACCCGATATCCGGCCAGCAGGTAGGCGGCCTGAATCCTCGTCATCATCTCGTAACGGGGAAAGCGCTCATTTGTGACCTTGTTGGAAGCGTTGAGCCCGTCGGTTATGGCCATTTGCGCCATGATGCCCACACCGAGCGCCAGCAGCAGCACAAGGGCAAAGCCGCCTGCGATCTTTTTTCCAATACTCATGTTCACGGGAAACCCTTCTCTTTCGGTTGATTTTAACTGATGCTCCTCTTATCGGAATCCTACCAGAATGTTTTACCGTCGGTACGCATATGACGGCAAGAATTTTCATCGCCAAGATGGTAATACTCAGCTCGCCGCTCTTGTCAACGCCACACATTGGATATATATACAAACTGGAAGTGGCCAAAAACGCCGAGGATGCCGCCGGGGCGTCGGCCGGCGTGCGGCAGGAGGCCCAGTCGGGACAGAACGACATGCGCGCCACCATGCAGCGCATGCAGCAGCTCGCTCAGGAGGCGGACGCCCTGCGGCAGGACATGGAACGGCTTGCCGGGCAGTCCTATAATATCGGGCAGGTGCTGGGGCTCATCCGCGATATTGCCGACCAGACCAATCTGCTGGCGCTCAATGCGGCCATTGAGGCGGCACGGGCCGGGGAAGCCGGTCGCGGTTTTGCCGTGGTGGCCGACGAGGTGCGCAAGCTGGCCGAAAAGACCATGCAGGCCACGCAGGATGTGGAATCGGCGGTTTTCGCCATTCAGAAGGGCACGGAGACAAGCTCCGCCACGGCCCAGCGCACGGGCGAGGCCATCAGTCAGATGGCCGAAACGGCGGGCAGTGTCAATGAACGTCTGGACGGCATTGCCCACATGGCGACGGACGCCAGCAACAAGGTGCAGGCCATTGCCGCGGCCGCCACGGAACAGTCCGCCGCCTCGGAAGAAATCAATCACGGCATTGCCGAAGTCAATGAACTCAGTGCGCGTGCGGCCGACGGGGCCCGCGGGGCCGATGCCGAGATCAGCGCCATGCGGCAGCAGGTGCTGGCCGTTCAGGCTATCCTTGAGGCCATCCGCACGGAGGTGCGGCAGGAACAGGCGCGGGACAGCGCCGCGGAGGAATTGCCCCCGGAGCGGGCCTGAGACCCGGCCCGGACGGGAACGCCCGGTATGCCCCGGCGGTGAAAGACGGCAAGACTGTCTCGCCCCGGAAGAGAACACCCTTCTTCCGCCCTTGCGGCGGTTCGTTTTCCCGCAGGTGCGGCAGCGCCCGACGCGCCCGCCTGACGGAACAATGTCGGCGTCAGCCGACACTCAGGGGGGCCCGTCCCGCGGCTTCGGTCGCGGGGCGGGCTATTTTTCCGCCCCACACTATTCACTGCTTGTTTTTTGTGTTTTTCGTCGTACTAGGAATAACATGTAAAATG
>CALVGJ010000097.1 GCA_944327045.1 uncultured Desulfovibrio sp. | reverse complement strand
CGGAGGAAGCAGAGTGGCGAAAAACCGTGCCTTGCAGCAGTGGCGTGTGGAAGATTCCATCGAACTTTACGGCATCCGCAACTGGGGGGCCGGATATTTCAATGTGGCCGACAACGGCGATGTGGTCATCTGCCCGCAGGGACCCAAGGGGCCGCAGATTCCCATTACGGAAATCATCGCCGGGCTGCACGAGCGCGGCTATGACATGCCTGTCCTCCTGCGAGTGGAAAACATCCTGGACGCGCGCATCAGCAATATTCACGACTCGTTCCGCAAAGCCATCAAGAATCTGGGCTACAAGGGACAATACCGCGGCGTTTTTCCCATCAAGGTCAATCAGCAGCAGCAGGTTGTGGAAAAGATCGCCCAGTTCGGGGCCAATTATCATCACGGGCTGGAAGTGGGCTCCAAGGCCGAGCTCATTGCCGCCGTTTCCCTCATGCGGGACACGGAAGCCTGCCTGATCTGCAACGGCTACAAGGACGAGGAGTTCTTCGACCTCGGCCTGCAGGCCCAGCGGCTGGGCTTCAACGTCCATTTCGTCATGGAAATGCCCGGCGAGCTGGACCTGCTGCTGGAGCGCAGCAAGGCGCTGGGCGTCCGGCCCAATATCGGCGTGCGGGCCAAGCTGGCCGTCAAGGCCGGCGGCCACTGGACGGATTCCGGCGGCGAGCGCTCCACCTTCGGCCTCGGCGCTTCGCAGATCGTGGACGTGGTGGACAAGCTCAAGGCGCAGGGCATGCTCGACTGCTTCCGCCTCCTGCACTATCATCTGGGCTCGCAGCTCTCCAACATCCGCGACATCCGGCGCGGCGTCATGGAAGGCGCACGCCTCTATGTGGGCCTCGTGCAGGAAGGCGCGCCCATGGGCTACCTCGATCTGGGCGGCGGTCTGGCCGTGGACTATGACGGCTCGCACACCAACTACATCTCTTCCCGCAACTACACGCTGGACGAATACAGCACCGACGTGGTGGAAGCCATCATGAGCATCCTTGATGAGCAGGATATCCCGCATCCGCACATCATCACGGAGTCCGGCCGCGCCACCGTGGCCTACTATTCCGTCCTGCTCTTCAATATTCTGGATGTGAGCGCCGTGGAGGAGGTGCAACTGCCCGAAACGCTGGGCGAAGAAACGCCCGAACCGGTACGCAACCTGCGCGAGGTGCTTTCCGGCATCAGCCTGCGCAACCTTCAGGAATGCTACAACGACGCCATCTATTATCGGGACGAGATGCGGCAGCTCTTTTCCGCCGGACGGGTGAACCTGCGGCAGCGCACGCTCTCCGAGCGTTTCTTCTGGGCCATCATGCTGCGCATCGCCGAAGAGAAGCGCCGTCTCAAGACCGTGCCCCGCGACCTGCAGGACATCGACGCCAGTCTGGCGGACATCTATTACGGCAACTTCAGCGTGTTCCAGTCCCTGCCGGACTCCTGGGCCATCGACCAGCTCTTCCCCATCATGCCCATCCACCGGCTGAACGAGTTTCCCTCGCGGCAGGGCATCATTTCGGACATCACCTGCGATTCCGACGGCCGCATCGACCATTTCATCGATCCGCAGGGGCTCAAGCATACTCTCGATCTGCATCCCCTGCGCGACGGCGAGGAATACTACCTCGGGGCCTTCCTTGTGGGCGCCTATCAGGAAACGCTGGGCGACCTGCACAACCTCATGGGCGACACCAACGTGGTCTCCATCCGCTGCGGCGACGACGGCAGTTATGAGTACGTCCGCGAAATCCGCGGCGACTCCGTGGCCGATATCCTGAGCTATGTGGAATACGATCCGCGCCGCATCCTCGATGAGCTGCGCAGCACGGCCGAGCGCGCCGTGCGGGAAAAGCGCATCTCCCCCAGCGACCGTTATGCCATTCTCCAGTGCTTCGAGGACGGCCTGCGCGGCTATACCTATTTTGAGCGGTAGCAAAAGGCCGCTGGGCGGGGGAAGACCCCAGGCGAACAGGGAGAGTCTTCCCCCGCCCCCGTCGGAATCAATCCGGCGGAGTAAAAAGGCGTCCGCGTTGTACGGCCTGCTTGCCGAATTTGAGGCGCAGGCTGTCGAGAGCCTTGTCGAGGCGCAGGCGGCGTGCTTCCTGTTGCGGGTCGTGCCCGTCGAGGGGCGGCAGGCCCGGCAGCATGGCCTGTTGCGGCGGCGGGCTCTCAAAGCCGGAGACGCCCAGTCCCACAAGGCGCACGGGCAGCGGCAGGGGTTCCTGGCGCAGCAGCTCGCAGGCGGTTTCAAAAATGGTCTGGGTGGCGCAGGTGGGGCCGGGCAGGGTGCGTGAGCGGGTAATCTGGCGGAAGTCGGCAAACTTGATTTTCAGGGTGATGGTGCGGCCCTGCCAGCCGTGCCGCCGCAGGGATGCGCCCACGCGCTCGGCATGGCCCAGCAGCTTTTTTTCCAGAAAAGTACGGTCGCGGGTATCCTCGGCAAAGGTGGTTTCGGCGCTCTCGCTCTTGGCGATATGTTCCGGGCAGACGAGGCGCGAGTCGATGCCGTGGGCGCGGCGCAGGAGTTCCAGCCCCCACTTGCCGAAACGGCGTTCCATGAATTCCGGACTGTAGCGGCGCAGTTGTTCCACGCGGGAGACGCCGAGGGCGTGAAGTTCCCGCGCCATGCGTTTGCCCACGCCGGGCAGACGTTCCACGGCCAGCGGCAGGAGGAAGGCGTCCACCCGGTCTGGCGGCAGGATAAAGATGCCGTCGGGCTTGTTGACCTCGGAACATATCTTGGCCAGGAACTTCACCGGCGCGGCTCCTACGGAGCAGGTCAGGCCGCCGGTGACCTCGGCCACGCGGGCCTTGATGGCGGGCAGAAGCTGTTCCGGCGGGCCGAAAAGCCGTTCCAGTCCGGAGGCGTCCAGATAGGCCTCGTCCACGCTGGCGGGCTCCACAAGGGGGGAGAAGTCTCGCAGGGCATCCATGATGTGGCGGGAGAGTTCCGCATAGCGCTGCATGCGTCCGCGCACGAATATTCCCTGCGGGCAGAGCTTGCGGGCCGTGGCGACGGGCATGGCCGACCGCACGCCGAAGACGCGCGCCTCGTAGGAGGCGGTGGAGACGACGCCCCGGCTGCCGCCGCCGATGATGACCGGCTTGCCGCGCAGCTCGGGATGGTCGAGCTGCTCCACCGAGGCGAAAAAGGCGTCCATGTCCAGATGCACGATCACGGCAGGCTCCCTTTTTCCGCGGGCCGTCCGGTCAGCGAGCGGCGGGCTGCCCGGCCGTCGTATCGTCGGGCGGGGGCGTTGCGGCGTCGGGATAGTGCCAGCGGGCGCGCAGACGGTCGCGTTCGGCGTCGATGAAGGCCGGAGCCGCGCCCAGTTCCCGCAGCAGGGCGGCGGAAAGGGCCAGCGCCACTTCTCCCTCGCCGCTGAAGGCGTCCTGCACGCCCTGCGCCCGCAGGGCGCGGGCCTGACTCAGATAGGCGGTATGGGCCCAGATGCGGATATGCGGATTGATGCCGCGGGCAATGCTGATGACGTCCGCCGCCGGAATGCCCGCCGAAGTCAGGAGCAGGGCCGTGGCGTCGGCCAGTCCGGCCTGCAGGAGGACTTCGGCCTGCGTGGCGTTGCCGTGCAGCGCGCGCCGTCCTTCCGCGCGCAGGCGGCGGACGGTGTCGATATTGGCCTCGATGATGACGGGCCGCAGGCGGAAGTCCTCGAGGATGCGGCACAGGGCCTCGCCGGTGGGGCCATAGCCCACGACGATGACGTCGCCGTGCGGGGCGGCATCCTCTTCGGCGGCGTCGGGCACAAAGGCCGGGCGTCGGGCTTCCAGCCAGCGGGACAGGCGTTCGAGCCGCGGGAAGAGCAGGGGATTGAGGGTGATGGACAGGATGGCCGCCGGAATGACCGCATTGTTGACTTCCGGGCCGAAGAGGCCGTAGCTCGCTCCCACTCCGGCGAGGATGAAGGAAAATTCGCCGATCTGTCCCAGAGAAAGCCCCACGGCCAGCGCCTCACGCGGCGGACGGCGGAACAGACGGCAGACGGTAAAGGCGGTCATGGGCTTGATGAGGACGATGATGCCGAAGGTCAGGAGCATGAGCGGCCAGTCGTCCAGCAGGGCCAGCGGATTGAAGAGCATGCCCACGGAAACGAAGAAGAGCACGGCAAAGGCGTCGCGCAGGGGGAGGGCCTCGGCGGCGGCGCGGGCGCTGAAGTCGGACTGGCCGACCACCATGCCCGCCAGAAAGGCCCCCAGCGCCATGGAGGCGTCGAAGAGCAGGGCCGCGCCCACGGCAATGCCCAGCGCCAGCGCCAGCACGGCCAGGGTGAAGAGATCGCGCGTGCCGGTGCGCGCCACCCAGCCCAGCAGCAGGGGGATGAGCTTCTGTCCGGCCAGCAGCATGAAGGCCGTCAGGCCCGCCAGCTTGAGAACGGTCAGTCCCAGCGTGCTCCAGAGCGGCCCGGCATCCGGGGAAAGAAAGGTGGGCAGCAGCACCAGCAGCAGGATGGTGAAGAGGTCCTCCACCACCAGCCAGCCCAGCGCTACATGCCCGGCGCGGGTATGCAGCAGGCCGTTGTCGCCCATGACGCGGGTGAGCACCACGGTACTGGCCACGGAAATGGACATGCCGAAGACCAGCCCGGCCGTCAGACTGCCGCCCAGCAGACAGAAGACGGCGGCTCCGGCCAGCGTGGCCGCGGCGATCTGGATGAGCGCGCCGCTGACGGCGATATGCCGGACGGCCAGCAAATCCTTGAGATGGAAGTGCAGACCGACGCCGAACATGAGGAGGATGATGCCGATCTCCGCGCATTGGGAGGCGGTGGAGGCATCCGCCACAAAGCCCGGCGAATACGGGCCGACAAGCACTCCCGCCAGCAGGTAGCCCACCAGCGGGGACAGGCGCAGTTTCTGCGTGAGAAATCCCAGCACCGTGGCGGCCGTCAGACCGCCTGCCAGCGTCAGAATGAGATTGACGTCATGCGGCATGCTCATAAGTACCTCCTTGGGCCGGAAACATTGGGCGCGGCTTGCGGCCTGCCCGGAGTGGAAAAGAGGCGCAGTCCGCCTTGCTGCCGGAGGGGAGCGGCGGCACGCCCCGGCGTCAGCGCGGGCCGGGCAGCCATTGCGCCCAGACGGAACGGCGTCGCGGGCCGTCGCCTTCGCAAAGATAAATGGCCTGCCAGGTGCCGAGGCGCAGCTCGCCGTCTTCCACGAGGACCAGCAGGGACGGGCCGTGCAGGGTGCATTTGATGTGGGCGTCGCTGTTGCCCTCGGCATGGGCAAAGGCCGGGTCCTGCGGAACAAGGCGACGGAAAAAGCCTTCCATATCGCGGCAGACGTCCGGGTCGGCGCCTTCGTTGATGGTCAGGCCGCAGGTGGTGTGCGGGCAGAAGAGCGCCAGCGCGCCGCTGCGCGGGCCGGGAAAGCGGGCCAGCGCCTCCTGCAGGAGGCGGCGAACCTCGCCGGTGATGTCGTGCATCCGGCAGCGGCCCTGTGTGGTGATGTCAAAGGCAAGCATGCGGCCTCCTGTGCGGAGCACGGCGGACGCTGTCTCCATGAAAGAGGGACAGGCGCGCCGGAAAGCGCCGGAGACGGGCAGGGGAGGCGCCGCCTCCGGCAGAAGAAGTTAGAGTATTTTGCCTTTGAAAAAGGCAAAATGCGAGGCGGCAGCACAGCGCCGCCCGGCCGAAAGTGGCGGAAAAACCGCGTTTTTTCCGCGAAACGACAGGCCGTATGGTTTGAAACGCAAAGCGTTTCAAACGGAGAATGCCCTAGCCGACCACCCGGAAGTAGACGGCGGGCTCGCGCAGCATGCCCCGGTCAAGGGTATGTTGCAGGGCGCGGCTCATGGCTTCTTCGGTGGTCTCGTGCGTCATGAAGACCAGCGGGACGCCGTTGCCCTCGTCGGATTTCTGGATGACCTGCGCAAGGCTGATGCCCTCTTCGGCCATGCAGCCCGCCAGATCGCGCAGCACGCCGGGCGCATCGTCCACCATGAGGCGGACATAGTAGCAGGAGCGCCATTCCTCCGGCGGCACCACGGAAGCCGCTTCAGGCCGGGGCGCGGCAAAGCCGGTATTGTTGGGATGCTCTTCACGGGCCACAGCCACCAGATCGGCCAGTACCGCACCGGCCGTGGGCAGATCGCCCGCGCCGCGCCCGTGGAAGAACAGCGATCCCGCGGCATTGCTTTCCACCCGCACGGCATTGTAGACGCCGCCCACGCGGGCCAGCAGCAGGGTATGGTGCACGAGGGCCGGAAAGACCCCGGCCTCCAGCCGCGGGGGCTGCCCCGGCTGATGGTCGCATTCGCGCACCTGCGCGATAAGCTTGATGCGGTAGCCGAATTCGCGCGCCAGACGGATGTCCATGCTCGAAAGACCGCGAATGCCGCGCACGGGCATGGCCGTGAAGGGATAATGCGCGCCGTAGGCAAGCTGGATGAGGATGGTCAGCTTGTGGGCGGCGTCATGGCCGTCGATGTCCAGCGTGGGATCGGCTTCGGCATAGCCCAGCTCCTGCGCCTGCTTGAGCGCCACGTTGAAATCGAGGCCGTTGCTCGTCATTTCGGAAAGGATGTAGTTGCTCGTGCCGTTGAGGATGCCCACCAGCGAGGAAATGCGGTTGCCCGCCAGACTTTCCTTGAGGGCCGCCACGATGGGAATGGCGCCGGCCACGCTGGCCTCGTAGCGCAGGATGCGGCCCTTGTTCCAGGCCTTTTCCAGCAGGCAGAGCCCTTTTTCGGCCAGCAGGGCCTTGTTGGCCGTAACGACGTGCTTGCCCATGTCCAGCGCGCGGTCGATGATCTTTCCCGCCGTTTCGATGCCGCCCATGAGCTCCACGAGCACGTCGATTTCCGGGTCGTCCGTCAGGGCGGCCGGGTCGGTGGTCAGTTCCGCCCCGGCGGGCAGGGCCACCTGACGCGCCTTGCCCGCATGGCGTACCAGCACCTTCCTGACCACCATGTCGCGTCCGCTGCGGCGGCGGATAAGGTCCGCATTTTCTTCCAGAAGGCGGGCCAGACCGCCGCCCACCGTGCCGAAGCCGGCCAGACCGATGACCAGCGGTTTGTTGCACTGTTGCGTCATACATTCTCCAGAGGGCCAGCGGGCCCGTCAGCCGTCAGCCGTGAATTGGGACGTCGCGTCCGGACTGTCGGCCCTGCATCATACGCGGCGGCGCGCCGCCTTGTAAAGTCATCTTTGCCAAGCGCGGACTTCTGGGCTATGCTTGCGTCAGACGGCGGAGGAGACGGGCACTCGTCCCCCTCTGCGGAGAGAAGTTCCGGGGGAACGATGGAAGATCATATTTCTTTTGACAGTGGGCGCTGTGAGCTGCGCCTGTTGGATCAGCGCCTGCTGCCTGTGGAGGAGCGCACGGTGATCTGCCGTACGCTGGATGACGTGGTGCGCGCGCTTCAGGTCATGGTGGTGCGGGGTGCACCGGCCATCGGCGTGACGGCGGGGTTCGGGGCGGCGCTGGCGCTGGCCGAAATTCTCGCGGGCGGCGTCCCCGACTGGCGCACGGCCTACGCGGATGCGCTGGAACGGCTTGCCGCGGCTCGTCCCACAGCGGTCAATCTGCGCTGGGGGGTGGAGCGCATTCGCCGCCTGTGGCAGGCTTCCGGCGACATCGGCGGGCCCGAACTGCTGGCCCGCATCACGGACGAGGCCCTTGCCATGCAGGCCGAGGACATCGCCATCTGCCGGGCCATCGGCCGGGCGGGAGCGGAGGTCATCGGCGACGGACAGACCGTCCTTACCCACTGCAATGCCGGAGCGCTGGCCACCGCCGGCTACGGTACGGCGCTGGGGGTCATCCGCGGGGCATGCGAGGCGGGCAAGCGCGTGCGGGTCATTGCCGACGAAACGCGGCCCTTTCTGCAGGGGGCGCGTCTGACGGCCTGGGAGCTGCAGCGGGACGGCATCGAGGTGACCGTGGCCTGCGACAACGCCTGCCCCCTGCTCATGAGTCGCGGCATGGTGGACGTGGTGGTGGTGGGAGCCGACCGCATCGCCGCCAACGGCGATACCGCCAACAAGATAGGCACCTACGGCGTGGCTCTGCTGGCGCGGGAATTCGGCATCCCCTTTTACGTCGCCGCGCCCCTCTCGACCATCGACCTTGCCACGGCGGACGGGACGGGCATCCCCATCGAGGAGCGCCCCGCGGAAGAGGTGCGCTGCCTGGGCGGACGTCAGGTCTGTCCCGATGGCGTGCTGGTCTACAATTTTGCCTTTGATGTGACTCCGGCCGCGCTCATTACCGGCATCATTACCGAAAAAGGCATACTCAAGCCGCCGTACGCCCATTCCCTTGCGTCGGCGCTGTCCGCCTGAGGGCGGCCGCTTTTTTTTTCAGAAAGGAGAGCCCATGAAAGAATTGACGCTGCTTGTGGAAAAGACCACATTGCCGCCGGAGTTTCAGGACGGAACGCCGACGGATGTGGCGCACTGGAACCGCTGGGACGTACCGGAAGGGGAGTTCTCCCTGCCTGCGCTCATGAACAGTCAGATTCGGGATATTCGTGACGAGCATATGCGCTGGGCCTACGACCTCGGGCGCATGTCCATCTCCGGCTGGCAGCTCCACAGTCATCTCAAGGCCGGGGAATCGCTGTCCATGTGGTGGTGCTCCCTGCTGTTCGAGCGTCATCCCAAGATGAGCCCCCGCCTGTATGAAGTCTACAAGCTGCGCGCGCTGGAAAAACTGCTGGATGAAGGCAAGTACACCATCCTGCGCCTGTCCGGCGGGGACGCGCTGCTGCGGCATACGCTGGCCAACTACTGCCGCGCCACGGGACGCATGTTTGTGGAGTTCCACGATCCCAACCAGCCGCCCGCGCGGGAGAAGTCCCGGCTGCGGCGCATCTACGACGCCTGCCCCGCCGCGCTGCGGACGGTGGCCCGTTATGCCCACTGGTGGTGGAACGTGCGCCGCGCGCTGCCCTATGTGGTGAAAAACCGCAATTACACCCTGCCCGCCGCGCCGGGCAAATCGGCCACCATCGCCACCTACTTCCCCAATATCGACATGAACGCCGCGCAGGACGGGCGTTTCCGTTCCCGTTACTGGGAAAAGCTGCACGATATGCTCAATCCCTCGGCGGACGCGCCGGACAGGCCGTGGATACGCTGGCTTTTCGTCCGCTTCCCCTCGCCGGAACTCAAGTTCAGGGACTGCATCCGCCTGCGCAAACGTTTCCAGCAGGAACAGCGGGACGGCGTGTCCTTCCACTATCTTGAGGAGTTCCTGTCCTTCCGTGACCTCGTGGCGGCCTGGCGGCGGCATATCCGTCTGAGCTACCGCAGTTACCGGCTGGAGCGCTATGTGCGGCAGGCCTTCCGCTTTGCCGGTTCGCGCATGAACTTCTGGGATTATCTGGAAGGCGACTGGGTCGAGTCCTTCCGGGGCTGGCGTGGTCTGGAGCGCTGCCTGCAGTACCGCGGCATCCGCAATTACATCCGGCTCGTGGGCATGCAGGAATGGTACGCCTTTCCGCTGGAAAACTGCCCGTGGGAACGCATGCTGACCCACGGGGCGCATGAGGCCCGCAACCTGACCGGTTCCGGCCCGGTCTTCGGGGCGCAGCATTCCACCATCCGGCCCACGGACTTCCGTTACTTCGACGATCCCCGCACCTTCGACACGCCGGACTGCAACCTCTTCCAGCCGGATGTCGTGTGCGCCAACGGTTCCGGTGCGGCCCATCAGTGGCGGGAAAACGGCCTGCCCGAAGAGCGGCTCAAGGTGGTGGAGGCTCTTCGCTATCTCTACCTTGCCGGGCGGCAGCGCGTGGAGGATACCGGCAGGCGTCCGCATCGCCTGCTGCTGGTGACGAGCTTCTTTGAGGACGAGACGCAGGATCACCTTTCGCTCATGGCGCGGGCCATGAGCGCCGGGCTGCTGGAGGACTACGAGATCATCGTCAAGCCGCACCCCTACCTCAGCGTGGACGACATGCTGCGCTCCCTGCTGGGCAGCCGCATGGAAAAGGTGCGCGTGGTGAGCGGCAAGATTCAGGACGAGTTGCAGGCCGGTACGCTGGTCTGGGCCTCCAATTCCACCACCGTGGCGCTGGAAGCCTCCCTGCTGGGGCTGCCGGTCATGGTCATGTGGCCCCACGACAACTTCGACCTTTGCCCGCTGCAGGACGTGCCGGGCCTGCAGCGTACCGGTTCGCTGGATGACGTCCGGGCCGGGCTTGCGGACCCGCATGTGGTCAGCCTGCCTGCCGATTATCTGGAACTGGACGAGAACCTGCCGCGCTGGCATGCCCTGCTCGACAGCCACAGGAACTGATGGAGCGTTTTGACCTGAAAAAGATTCTAAAACAGGCCCCGGCCAAACAGCCGGGACCTGTCCGCAAAAGAAAAGGCTGCCGAGCCGGGAGGCCCGCAGCCTTTTTTGCGTTCTACTTCGTGCGCAGGAGCTTGAGGTAGTCATCCACGACCTGGCGTCCGCCCACGATCTCATAAAGCGTCGGCCAGACTTCGGTCATGGCGATGGCCCGCCACTTGTCCTCGTCCTTGAGAAGGGAAATCTTGACGCCCGCGTCCTGCATGGCCTTCTTGGCCGCGCCGCTGTGCTCGTTCTGCCAGGCAAGCACATGTGCCTGCGCTTCCAGGCCCGCTTCGGTCAGGATGGTCTGCAATTCCGGCGACAGCTTCTTGAAGTGGCGTTCGCCGATGACCAGCGGCTGGAGCGAATAGGTATAGTGCAGTTCCGTGAGGTAGGACTGGATTTCCTCGAACTTCTTGCTGTGGTTGACCACATAGGGATTGCACTGCCCGTCGAGCACGCCCTGCTGGAGAGCCGTGAAGGTCTCGGACCAGGCCATGGGCACCGGGCTGGCCCCCCAGGCCTTGTAGGTTTCGATGAAGACCTTGTTGCTGGGCACGCGAATCTTCATGCCCTTGATGTCGGCAAGGGTCTCCACGGGCCGCTTGGAATTGGTCAGGTGGCGGAACGAGGTGTAGCTGAAGGCCAGTATGCGCAGGCCGGACTGCTTGATGGTCAGCTTGTTGAGCATATCCATGGCCGGGCCGGTCGTGCCGCGCACCACCATTTCATCGTTTTCAAAAAGATAGGGGAAGGTCAGCACACCCAGTCCCGGCGAGAAGGGGGTGATGTTGCCCACGCCCACGCAGGTCATGTCCAGCACGCCCCGGCGCACGTTGTGCAGCATTTCGGTCTCGTCGCCCAGCTCGCAGTTGGGGTAGAGCGTGACCTTGACCTTGCCCCCGGTGCGCTTTTCCACCAGTTCCTTGAACTTGAGGCCCAGCTCTCCGGCATCCGCCGTGATGGGGTCGCCGATGCCGACCTTGAGACTGACGGATTCCACGGCCGACGCCGTGCCGGGCAGCAGTAATCCCAGAGCAATCAGACAAGAGAGAAGGAACGAACGACGCATACAGTACTCCTTGGTAGCGAAGGTTGCATGAACAGGATTGCGCGCTATCCTGTGAATATTATCACAATCTTCCGGCTGCAGGGAATAGCAATTTGTGCTGTTGAACAACCTTAGCAGGACAAAAATTTCATGTCAATTATTATGAAATATTTTATGAAAAATGGATGAATGGTACATTTTATAAACTATTTTGGAGTGTTGCTGAAAAAAAGGGGGCGCAGCCGTCAAAAAGGCCCCTTCCCGAAACCGGGCAGGAGCCTGAAAAAACAGAAGTTCTTGCGCAGATTATTTTTCCTGCTGCCGGAACCGCTTGAGCGTCTGCATGATGATGTCCGACTGTTCCCTGCCGGTCCGACAGGCTCCGCGATCCAGGGTATCCCAGACATTGGCCCGCAGGGCGTCCTTCCCCTTGAGGCTTTGGCGCCACTCGTCAAAATCCTTGTCCTTGCCCGCTTCGGCAGCTTTTCTGGTCGAAGCGGGCCGCTCCGCGCGAGCCTGTTTGACAGGGGCGGGCAGTAGCGGACGTTCGTTATCCGTCGCCATGATGAGCTCCTTGCCCCGCCGACGCACGGCGATGCTCCCGCGCGTCGGAAGGATGCTGCTGCCTGTCTTCCGCCGATACCGGACGGAAGGCAGTTGACCTGCATTTCCCCACACGACCCGGTTTCAGCGCCGGGCCAGCCCCAGCCGCTTCACCACGGCTTCAGCGCCGAGGCGGGCGAATTCGGCCACATCCCGTCCCTCGCGGGCCTCCTGCGGCAGCAGGAGTTCGGGCGCATTGGCCAGGCGCACATCGGGCTGCACCTCATAGGCGGGCGGGAAGGTATCGGCAAAGTACATTTCCTGAAAACCGGCAAACTTGAGCGCGTGAGCCGTGGCGTCCAGCACCGCATGCTCGTTGTCGCCCACAAGGCCGAGGGCACGGGCGTTGCGCAGACCGGCAAGGCATTCGCCGCCCTGGGTGCAGGCAATGTGTCCGTGGCGGTTGGCTTCGATCATGGCGTCCATGATCTGCTGTTCCGTCACCTGCACCACCTGGAAGGCCCGTTTGCCGCCGGCTTCCACAAAGCGCTCCGCCAGACGCCGTACCCGCGGCATGGAGACCGGATTGCCGATCATGGCCGCCTGCGCCACGCTGGGCCGCACGTCCACGGGCTGCCAGACGCGTTCCCCCTCCGGCGCGGCGTAGTAGCGGTAGACCGGGTCCGCATGGCTGGACTGTACGCCGAAGATGCGCGGCAGCGTCGTGATGATGTCCAGCTCGTACATCTTGAGGAAACCGGACATGATGGCCGTGATGTTGCCCGCATTGCCGACAGGCACGAAGAGGCAGAGACCGTCCACGTCCCAGTTGTACCACTGGGCCACCTCGTAGGCATAGGATTCCTGCCCGAGGATGCGCCAGCTGTTCTTGGAATTGAGCAGGGCCACGCGGTAATTTTCGGCCAGCAGTTCCACCACCTTCATGCAGTCGTCGAACACGCCGGGCAGTTCCAGCACAGTGGCGCCGCTGCCCAGCGGCTGGGAAAGCTGCTGCGGCGTCACCTTGCCGTGCGGCAGCAGCACCACGCTCTTGAGCGGCGCGCCCACATAGGAGGCGTAGAGCGCGGCGGCGGCCGAGGTGTCGCCGGTGGAGGCGCAGACGGTGAGCACCTCTTCCCAGTCGTTGCGGCGGCAGAGCCATTTCAGGTAGCTGAAGGCGCAGGCCATGCCGCGATCCTTGAAGGAGGCACTGGGATTCTGTCCGTCGTTCTTGTAGGCGAAGGGCACGCCCACCTGATCCCGCAACGGCGCGGCGGCTTCCACAATGGGAGTGATTCCCTCGCCGAGGTAGACGATGTCCTCTTCGTCCATGAGCGGGGCCATGAGTTCATAGTAGCGGAAAATGCCGCGCAGGGCGGTGCTGCGGGCGGCGGCCCGGCTGTCGAAGCGCTTGCGCCAGGTGGGGCCGTCCGTGGTGCGCAGATGGGCAAAGTCCGTATTTTCCAGAAGGAAGACGCCGCCGCACTGCGGGCAGGTATACAGAAGGCTGTCGGCGGGATAACGCTGTCCGCAGGACAGGCAGACGTATTCCATGTGCCCGCGATAGGTGGGAAAGTCGCTGTTGTGCACGAAAATGGCTCCTTGTGGCGAAGAACTGCCGGGAAATGGCGCAAAAAATGTAGCTCGTCAGCGGCCGTTTGTCGAGCTGGAAGTCCTTTGTCGCCCGAAAGGGGCCGCCCGGCGGCCGCGCATGCCGTCTTTCTTTACTTTTGGCGCTGATGCCGTCACACTGCAAGTGCGGAAATTCCGCCTGCCCCGCGCGGGCGGCACATGCCAAGGAGGCGCTCCATGCACCTGTTTTTCTCTTTTCTTCTTGTGATGGGCATACTGCTCTGTCCCGGCGTGGCGGAATGCGCCACGGCCGCGGCTCCTGCCCTGCGGACAGCCACCCTGTCCGCCGGTTATCCGTGGACGGAAGGATTGATTCTCAGCTTCCCGCCGGATGAGAAACAGTGCCGCGCCCGCTACGGGAAAAACTGGCAGGTCAGGTGCGCCGCCGACCTCGGCGAACCGGGAGCCACGGAGGACGGCGTGCGTCTGACGCCGCCGCTCAGGGGCCACTGGCAGTGGCGCGACAGCACGAGCCTCTTCCTTGTGCTCGACGAGGGAGAAGCTCCCGCGCCGGGGACGACTTACACGGTGGACATTTCGGAGATGAGCCGTCCCGCGTCGGTGAAGATCGACAGGCAGCGTCTTTCCGTCCGCACGGAAGCGCACAGCGTCCGTCTGGTGGAGAGCGCCTTCTGGATCGATCCGTCCCCGCAGGCCCGGCACCGGCTGGCCTTCTCGCTGGAGTTCAACTATCCCGTCGGGGAGAGGGAACCGGCCCTGTCCTGCGCCGCGCCGGGCGTGACCTTCGGCGAGGCGGAGCGGGTCTGGAACGCCGCGCGCGACCGGCTGAACATTTCCTTCCCGGTGAAAAAGCTGGCCGAGCAGGATGTCGAGGCGCGCATGCTCGTGGCCGGCATGCCCCGCTTCAGCGTGGAGGAGGGCATGCCGCGCTTTTTCGGTCTGTCCGGCAACGAGAAGGGCACGACCTTCCGGGCCGCCGTCAAGGGCGGCACGAGCCTGTTTGCCGTGAAGGAGGCACGCCTTGTCGAGGAGCTGGATGACGACCTGAACCGGGCCTGTGTGCTGACCCTTGAAACCTCGCTCTATGCCGCTCCCGAGGAGGTGCTGCGTCATCTTGACGTGCGCCAGCTGCCCCGCTTCCGTTCGCCGACGGATTCCCGCCCCTACAACTGGCATGCCGCGCCGGTCATTCCCGCGCAGGCGCTGGCCGAAGGCAAAAAGCTCACGCCCGTTTCCCTCATGCGGGACAATACGCCCGTGGCCCGGTTGCGCTACCGCATTCCGGCCGACCCGGACAGTTACCTGCTTGTGGGCATCGACGGGCAGTGCGCCTCGGCTTCGGGAACCCCGCTGGGCAGGGAGTGGCGCGGCGTCCTGCGCAGCGGAGCCGCCGACGCCTCGCTGGATTTCCTCCAGCCCGGCCATGTGCTCTCCCTCGCGGAGGACAACACGCTGGATTTGCTTGCCGGCAATCTGGACGCCATCCGCTGGGAGGCCCAGCTTGTGCGCGATCCCTTTCTGGCCCTGCTGGCGCAGGGATCGGGCATGGCCTTTACCGAACCGCTGGCCGGGACGCCGCTGGGGCTGGAGGCCCTGAGCGAGAGCGTCCGGGGAGAAATTCCGCTGGCCGCCGCCGCGCCCGGCGTCGCGCAGTTTGCCGGTCTGCCCCTCTCGCCGGTACTGGCCGGCGCGGGAGAGGACGTGCACGGACTCATGCGCGTGCGGCTGACCGGCATCAGGGACGGCAAGGAGGTCATCACCGCTTCCCGCATGGTGCTGGTCACAGACCTTGGTCTCATGCTGAAGCGGACGGCCCTCGGCGGCTATGAGGCCTTTGTGCATTCCTTCAGCAGACGGGGGCCCGCCTCCGGCGTGCGGGTGAGCATCCTCGGGGCCAACGGCAAGCCGGTGGCCACGGGCGTGACGGATGCGGGCGGTCATGCCGCCTTCCCGTCGCTCAACGGACTGGCCCGGGAGCGGCAGCCGGTGGCCGCGGTGGCGGAGTTCGCCGAAGGGGGACGCGGGGACCTTGCCTGGCTGCCGCTGACCGACATGTCCAGAGAGCTGAACTATTCCGAGTTTCCCGTGGGCGGCCGGGTGTCTTCCCCGGAGGGGCTCACGGCCTTTGTCTTCACGCAGCGCGGCATGTTCCGTCCCGGCGAGACGCTGCATTTCGGCTGCGTGCTGCGGCGGGCCGACTGGGGGGACCTGCCCGCGGACCTGCCGCTGGTGGCCGAGGTACGCAACCCGCTGGGCAAGATCGTCATGAAGCGCAATTTTACGGCCGGGGAAAGCGGCATGAGCCTCTTTGACTGGGCGTCTCCCGCAACAGCCCCCACGGGCAATTATCTCCTGAGCGTGCGGACGGTCGATTCGGCGGACATCCTGGGCACGGCCGTGGCGCGCGTGGAGGAGTTCCAGCCGGATACCCTGTCCCTCAAGCTGGAAAGACCGGCGGCACGGGGCTGGCTGGTCGTGACGCCGGATGCGCTGCCGGATGTGAAAGTGCGGCTGAAGAATCTCTACGGCGCTCCGGCTGCCGGTCACAAGGTCAGGGGCTACGCCACGCTTGCGCCCGCCCGTCTGACCTTTGCGGGCTTTGAGGACTTCACTTTCGACGATCCGGCCCCCTTTGCCGGGACGCCGCAGGGACGCGACCTGCCCGAAACGCGGACCGATGCCGAGGGAACGGCCGTCCTCACCTTCCCCGCCGGGCTGGCGGGGCGGACTTCGGCGCGCTGCACGGTTCTTGCCGAAGGCTTTGAGGCGGACGGCGGCCGGGCCGCCACGGCCCAGACCTCATTCCTCGTCTCGCCGCGCGCCGGCATGCTGGGCTATCGCCCGCTGGGCGCATTGACCAATTTGCAGTTCATCCCGCAGAACGCGCGGGCGGAGCTGGAATTCGTGGCCGTCAATTCCGATCTGGAACGCATATCGCTGGAAGGGCTGACCTTTGCCGTGGCGGCGCGTCGCTACGCCACCAGTCTTGTGCGGGACGGTAACGGCGACTTCCGCTATGATGAGACGCCCGTGGACGTCCCCTTCCGGCAGACGGAGCGGCAGGTGGGCCCGGAGGGCCTGCGTCTGCCGCTGGCCACGGAGGAAGCCGGAGAATACCTGCTCACCGTACGGGATGCCGCGGGAACGCTGCTGGCCTCCGTGCCCTACGCCGTGGCCGGGGAACGTCCGCTTGCGCCGGGGACGGAACTTGTGCCCGGCAAGATGCGCCTGCGTCTGGACAAGACGGAGTATGCCGCGGGCGAGAGCATCCGGCTGGCCTTGTCGCTGCCCTATGACGGCACCGGGCTGATCACGCTGGAGCGGGACGGCGTGGCGGCCTTCTCCTGGTTTACGGCCTCCGCGGGCGATACGGTGCAGGAGATCGCCATTCCCCCGGACTTCGAGGGACGCGGCTATGTCAACGTTTCCTTTGTGCGGGCGGCGGATTCCGGCGCCGTCTACATGACGCCGCACAGCTATGCCGTCGCGCCCTTCACGGCCGCTGTCCGTCAGCGTGACATGCGCCTGTCCATCGAGGCCCCGGACAGCGTGCTGCCCGGCTCCACCCTGCGCGTGACCCTGCGTTCGGAAGAGGCGGGCAAGGCGGTGCTCTTTGCCGTGGACGAGGGCGTGCTCCAGTTGACCGGTTTTGCGACGCCTTCGCCGCTGACCAGCCTGCTCACGGACCGGGCGCTGGAAGTGCGTACCCTTCAGGCCCTCGATCTGCTCATGCCGCGCCGCGTTTCCGCCTTCGGCGGCGGCATGGACGGCGGCAACGGGGGAGGGCGCTTCCAGAATCCCTTCAAGCGGCGGGAAGAACCGCCGCTGGCCACCTGGTCGCCGTTGCTGGACGTCACGCCCGAGGGGGTGACGGTGGAAATTCCCGTGCCCGCCTACTACAACGGCGCCTTGCGTCTCATGGCTGTGGGGGCGTCGGCGGATTGCGCCGGTTCGGCCGAGCGGGCCGGTACCGCCGTTGCGCCGCTGGTGCTGACGCCGCAACTGCCGTTGACCGTTTCGCCGGGGGACAGCTTTGACGGGGCGCTGGTACTGGCCAATACCACGGATCAGCCGGTTCGGGTGGAGGTGGCCGCCACGGCGGACACGGGTCTTGCCTTCAGTGCTCCGCTGCCGTCGCAGGCGGATGTGGGGCCGCGGGCCGAGGTGGTGCTGCCGTTCCGCCTGCGGGCCACGGACCGGGCCGGTGCGGCGGATATCCGTTTCACGGCCCGTTGCGGAGACAAGGAATACGCGCGGACGGCCTCGCTGTCCGTGCGGCCCGCAAGCCCCCTGCGCACCAGCCTGCGGATGGGCAGCGCCACCCAGCCCGTCGAGCTGCCCGTGGAGCGCGACGTCCTTGCCTTCGGCGCGCGCAGCACGGCCTCCCTGTCCGCCGTGCCCCTGCCGCTGGTACGCGGTTTTGCCGCCTATCTGCACGCCTACCCCTACGGTTGCACGGAGCAGCTCATCAGCCGCGCCCTTGCCCGGCTCCTGCTGCGCGACTATCCCGGGCTTTTCCCGGACGAGAAGCAGGACGAGGAGCTGCTGGAGGCGGCCATGAACGCCATCGGAGAACGTCTGTCCCGTGGCGGCGTGGCCCCGTGGCCCGGCGGCAGGCCCGATCCCCTGCTGACGGTCTACGCCGCCGACTTCCTGCTGACCATGCGGGAGGCCGGACGCGGCGGGGCGGACGATCTGCTGCAACGGCTGTGCGATGCCGTGGAAAGGCTCTGTCCGCTGAACAGTTCCTCGCTGGAGGCGGCGCGCGTCTCCGCCTACGCCATCTGGGTGCTGACCCGGGAGGGACGTGTGACCACCCAGCTGCTGGAGAATCTTCAGGATAGCCTTGCCGAATACAAGGTGGCGGACTGGGAGACGGACCTGACGGCCGCCTTTGTGGCGGGCAGCCGCAAGCAGATGTTCATGCCCGCCGAACTGCGTCCTGACGCCATCGTCTGCCGTCCGGCGGGCTGGTTCGACGAACTGGCCCAGCGGGCACTGCTGGTGACGCTGCTGGCGCGTCACTTCCCGGAATTCTGCACGGACACGCTGAAAAACGACCTGTTCGACGCCGTGGCGCAGGCCGTGAAGGGAGGGCGTTACGCCACCTTTTCCGCCGCGCAGGGCGCGCGGGCGCTGCTGAGCATCAGCGGCGCTGCGCAGGCCATGCCGGAGAGCGCGGAGCTTGTCTGTCTCGACGGGGAAGGGGAGGCGCAACGAACCTTGTCGGCCGGAGGCGCGCTGCTGTCGGTGGAGCAGCCGCAATGCCGCCGCTATGCCCTGAGGATGCCCGCCGATGCTCCGCGCCTTTACTGGCAGATCGCCACCACGGGCTACGATGCCCGGCCCGTGGACGGCGCGGCGGCGCACGGCATCGAGATCAGCCGCGACTACCTCGACGCGCAGGGCAAGCCGGTGCGCCGGGTGCGGCAGGGCGATGTGCTGACGGTGCGGATCACGGTTCGCGGGCAGAAGCGTCATATCCCCGACTGCGTGGTCAGCGATCTCCTGCCCGGCGGCTGCGAAATGGTTCTGCCGCGCGGCACGGCGGGCGGAGAGCGGCCGCCGCGCGGTCTGAAGTTTGCCGACAGGCGCGAAGACCGCATGCTCCTCTTTGCCGATGTGGACAATGAGCCGCTGGTCTACACCTACCGCATCCGGGCGGTGAACAGGGGGACGTTCGCCATTCCCGCGGCATACGTCGAAGCCATGTACGATCAGGGGCTGTACGGCCACAGCGCCGCGGGCAGCCTTGAAATCCTGCCGTAGAGGCGACGGGCCGGGCTTCCTCCGGGAGTCCGGCCCGCATGCCGCAAGGGGTCTGCCGCATGCCCGCCGAGCGCCGTCCGTCGTTCGCATATCCCCGTCTGCCGCGCCGCCTGCTCCGCCTGGGGGCATGGCTCGGTTTGCCGCTCTGCGTCCTGCTGCTCCTCTACGCTTTGCTGGGACTGCTGCCGCCGCCCCCGCTGCTGGACGGGGTGCCCTTTGCCCGGCTGGTGACCGATGCGGACGGCGGCATCCTCCGCATGGGACTGGCCGAGGATCAGACCTTTCGCCTGCGGGTCGGGCTGGACGACATCGCCCCGGAGGCCGTACAGGCGCTTATCCGCTACGAGGACCGGCATTTCTGGACGCATCCCGGCGTCAATGTGCCCTCCCTGCTGCGGGCGGCCTGGGGCACCTATCTGGGCGGGGAGCGCCGCAGGGGCGGTTCCACCATCACCATGCAGGTGGCCCGTCTGCGGCTGGGCCTGACGACATCGGACATCGGCGGCAAGCTGCGTCAAATCTGGACGGCCCTGCTGCTGGAGCGGCACTACAGCAAGCAGGAAATCCTTGAGGCCTATTTCAATCTTGCGCCCTATGGCGGCAATATCGAGGGGATAGAGGCCGCCGCCCGCATCTATTTCCATAAGCCCGCCAGTCGGCTGACGCTCATGGAAAGCCATGCGCTGGCCGTCATCCCGCAGAATCCCGTGCAGCGTCATCCCCTGCGCGGAAAGGACTTTGCCGCGGCACGGGCCCGGCTGGAGCGCCTGCTGACGGAAGACGCGGACGGCGGCCCGGAAAAGACTCCGCTGCCGCCGCTGCGGGTACGCTCTCCGGCGCAACTTCCCTTTCTTGCGCCGCACGTCTGCGCGGAACTGCTGGCCGAGCCCGGCGCACCCGCCCCGCGGGGCGTCGTGGCGACCGGCATCGAGCCGGAACTTCAGCGGTTGCTGGAAGAGCATCTGTCCAGTCTGACGGCCCGGGGCCGCGCCTACGGCATCCGCAATGCGGCGGCCATGCTCGTGCGCACGTCGGACATGCAGGTCTGCGCGCTGGCCGGGTCGGCCGACTTTCATGATGCGGCCATCGACGGACAGGTGGACGGCAGCCGCGCCCGCCGTTCGCCCGGTTCCACCCTCAAGCCCTTCATCTATGCGCTGGCGCTGGAGCAGGGGCTGATTCATCCCATGACCCTGCTCATCGACAGCCCGCGTTCCTTCGGCGGCTATGACCCCGAAAATTTCGACCGGGGTTTCCGGGGGCCTCTTCCGGCCCATGCGGCCCTCAAGGCCAGCCGCAACCTGCCGGCCATCATTCTGGCGGAGCAGCTCGCCGAGCCCGGCCTGTACGGTTTTCTGAAAAGGGGGGGCGTGGAGCTGCCCCGGCCGCCGGAATACTACGGCCTTGCGCTGGTGCTGGGCGGCGCGGAAGTCTCCATGCGCGAGCTGGCGGCCCTCTATGCCATGCTGGCCAATCAGGGCCTTTGGCAGCCGGTGCGCCTGCGCCGCGATCTGCCCGCCGCCGCGCCCGTTCGTCTACTGTCGCCGGAGAGCGCCCATGTGACGCTGCGTATGCTGGAAAGGGAGGACGCCGTACTGCGGACGCCGGGCGGCCCCGTGCCCCTGCGCTGCAAGACCGGCACTTCCAACGGCTTCCGGGACGCCTGGACGGCGGGCGTGGTGGGAGAATATGTCCTTGTGGTGTGGGTGGGCAACTTCGACAACCGATCCAATCCGTATTTCATCGGCGGGGAAGTGGCCCTGCCGCTGTTTACGGAGATGGCGCGCGGTCTGGCGGCGCTGCGCCCCCTGCATGACGTGACGGCGGAACAGCGCGCCGGGCTCAATGTGGTGGAGCTGCCCGTCTGCGCCGCCACCGGCGATGTGGACACATCCCGCTGCGCGGAAACGGCGGAAACGCTCTTCATCCCCGGCGTGTCCCCGATGCGGGACAGCGGCATTCTGCGTCCGCTGCTCATCGATAAGGCCACGGGCCTGCGGGCCTGCGAGCCGCGCGAAGGAGAAACCGAGCTGCGCTATTGGGAGTTCTGGCCCTCGGATGTACGCAAGGTCTTTGCTCAGGCCGGGATACACAAGCCGCTGCCGCCGGACTGGCTGCCGCAGTGCCGCCCGGCAACGGCGGAGCGGGCTCTGCCGTCCGCCGGAATGCCGCCGCGCATCCTCCTGCCCAAGAAGGGCGTGACCTATTATCGGACGCTCTCCGGAACGGCGCGCAGCATTCCTCTTCTGGCAGCGACAGAGCCTGACGTCCGGCGGGTTCACTGGTTTGCGGGCCCTGCCTATCTGGGCAGCGCGGCCCCGGGCGAACCTTTCCTCTGGGAGCCTGACGGCGCGGGGCCGCGGGAGATACTTGCCGTGGACGATCAGGGCCGCAGCACACGGCAGATCTGCCGCATCGAGCTTGTGCCGTAAGGTCTGCCGCCATGCTTCATGGAGGGAAGAAGCAGGGACACGAGGAAGCATCCAACGAAAAAAGGGGAACCGTCCGGCAAAACGGTTCCCCTTGCTCGCAAGGCATGATGCTCCCTGTCGGCGGCGGCATCAGTCCTGACGCTTTTTCTGCCAGCTTTTTTCCGTCCCGGCGCGCAGGCGGGCAATGTTCTCCCGATGTTTCCAGACCACGAGGGCCCAGATGCAGATGCCCAGCGGCAGCCACGTCCACTGCCCGCAGAAGAGCAGGCCCAGCACGAGCGCGCTGACCAGCGTCAGCGATCCCAGGGAAACATAGCCGCTGCGCCAGATGACCAGCACGCAGAGCAGGCAGGCCCCGAACAGGGGCCAGAAGGCCAGCGGCAGGAAGATGCCTATGCTCGTGGCCACGGCCTTGCCGCCGCGAAAGTGCATGAAGCAGGAAAAGACGTGCCCCAGCACGGCGGCCAGCGCCACAAGACTGACCCAGAACGGGGTAAGCCCCCAGTGCAGGGCCAGACAGACGGGCAACGCCCCCTTGCCCAGATCGCAGGCCAGCGTGAGCACCCCCCAGCCGAAGCCGCAGAGGCGGGCCACATTGGTGGCGCCGGTATTGCCGCTGCCGCCCTGCCGGGGATCAATGCCGCAGAAGACGCGGGCGATGACCAGTCCCCACGGGACGGAGCCGGCCACATAGGCCAGCGCAAGACAAAAGATTTCCGTCATGAAGGCAACTCCTCATAGGGCGCGGGACGGCAGTCCACCGTGCGCGCTTCCAGTAGCATGATCTCATTGTACAGGGGATTGACCCGCCCGACGCGCACCTCCACCGCCGTGCCGGGGCAGGCGCGTTCGTCAAACTGTCGGCGCTTGCCGCGCAGGAAGATGCCCTGATCCGGCAGGCTGACATTGGCAAAGACGTCGTTTTCCTCGGTGATGATGCCGGGCCACCAGACCTTGTCGCCCTGCTGGCGGAAGAAGAGCAGCTTCCAGTAACGGGGCCGGTAACGCTGCACCTGTCCGGCAGCCTCCAGCGCCGCATTGAGACTGACCAGCAGTTCCGTCAGGGCGCCGGCCTCCCAGCGCGGGACACCGTGCTGCAAAAAGTGGGCAATCTGCGCTTCATTCACCAGGTCGGGATAACGCCGCAGGGGCGAGGTGACAGGCGCATAACGCGGCAGGCCGAGGGCCGCGTGGGGGCGGGCCTGCACCTCCAGACTGGACGGCGCCAGCGCGCGCATGATGCGGGTCATGTCCTCCGGGCGCGTCCAGACTCCGGCATATTCGCGCGGCAGGGCCACGTCCTGCGTGCGGTGCAGGAGGGGCAGGTTCCGGGCGGCGGCCCAGTCGGCCACCGCGGCCGAGGCAAGGATCATCATTTCCGCCACCGCGGACTGACTGTCCGGACAATTCTCGCCCGGCTCCAGATGCACGACGGTCTGCGCGCCTTCGCCCTCCAGCCGGATGGCCGGTTCCGGACGATCCATGACCACGGCTCCGTTGCGGATACGGGCCGCCTGCCGGGCGCGTTCAAAGGCGTGGGCCCGTTCGAGGGCATCGGCAAAGGGGGCGGCCGCATTGTCCGGCAGGGGCGCGCCCGTCCGCCGGGCGTCCAGCACGGCCTGCGCGTCACGATAGGTAAGGTTGGCCGCCAGCGTCACGCGGGCGGTGAACACCTCGCAGGGGGCGGCGTTGCCCTCTGCGTCCACGGCCACCCGGACGCAGAAGGCCGGGCGCTCCTCGCCCGCCAGCAGGGAAAAGACGTCCGTCCCCAGCGTTTCCGGCAACATGTGGCAGTCGCCTTCCGGCAGATAGATGCTGGTGCCGCGCCGCAGCACGGCCTTGTCCAGCGGCGAGCCGAAGGGCCAGCTCAACGCCGGGCAGGCCAGGGCCAGCGTCAGCAGAAAGCCGCCGTCCGGCCGGTCTTCCAGAAAAAAGGCGTCATCCACATCGCGGGTGCTGGCGCTGTCGATGCTGACAAAGGGCAGGTCGCAGGATTCCAGCGGGATTGCGCGGCTCTGGCGTGTGCAGTCCTCCACCTCGTCCGCCCAGTGCGTCCACCAGTCATCCCCGGGCTCGTAACCGGCGCGGTCGAACCAGAAATTGTAGTGCGGCGGCACTTCGCCCCAGGCCATGAGCAGTTGCACCGGCAGATGCGGCACGTCGGGCAGGCCCTTGGTCAGCATGCGCCAGAGCGTGTCGTGCTCCTGATTGTCGGGGTCGGCCATGCAGTCGAACAGCAGTTTGCGCAGACGGCGGGCCACCTCCGGCGCGGGCCATTCCGGCGATCCGCCGTGCCCTTCGGCATCCGGGGCCGGGGGCAGCGTACGCTTCCTGCAGGCCACGTCCCAGAGCAGACGGAAGAAGGTAGCGCCGCCCACGGTGAGGGCTTCGCGCTCTTCACGTTCCCGCTGCTCGTGCAGTCGGCGCTCCACGGTTTCGGCATCGAAAATCTGGAAGACGGGCGGCTGAAAGCGGAAATGGCTCTTGCAGGCGAGCAGGGCCCGGCCGTGGGCCGCGATGCTGTCCACGTCGGGATCGCTGCCGGACAGCTCGGCGAACCACTGGGCAGGAGCTTCGGCCAGCTCCCCCTGCGCCATTTCCCAGAGCTCGGCCACGGGAACGGCGGCTGCCAGCGCCTCGCGGCGCTTGCGCACGTCGTCCAGCAGGCGGATGGCGTCTTCCCGGCCGGGCAGGGGGCCCGGCAGTTGCGGCCCGGACCACGGCAGCAGGCGCGATGTCCCCAGCCGCGTTTCGCGGCGGTTGGGCAGGAGAAGGCGCACCTTTCCTCCGCCTTCCTCAATGACAAGGGCCAGATGGACGGCATTGCCCTCCAGAAATTCCACAATGCAGCCCGTACCGGGATACTGCACACACGACGACATACAACCTCCCCTCGCTCCGCGCGCTCGCTGCGCGGCACATTTTTTCCCCACAATCTAACTGCTCATAATCGGGCATTTTTGCCAATCTGGCAAGTCCCGCCATGCGGATGGCGGCAGGGCGGCTTTGACGCGCGCCGGGGAAGCGGCTATGGTGTACCCCTTATTATCGCAGCCGCCCCGAGGAGGGCAGAGGAAGGCCATGAGCATCATTTACCAGACCAGCGGCAATCGCCCGCTTCCGTTGCAGGATGTGGAGCAACCCCAGCTTTACCGGGAGCTTTTCCCCTATACGAGCATTTGCCGTACCGCCT
>CALVGJ010000096.1 GCA_944327045.1 uncultured Desulfovibrio sp. | reverse complement strand
TTCGGCTTCCACGCCCTTGTGGATGAGCAGGGTGGCGTCGCCGCCGTCGTCCACGATGAGGTCCGGGCCGCTGCCGTCGGGCCAGGTCAGCGCCATTTCGGTGCACCACCAGTATTCTTCAAGGCTCTCTCCCTTCCAGGCAAAGACCTTGGCCATGCCCTGCTCCACAATGGCGGCGGCGGCATGGTCCTGCGTGGAGAAGATGTTGCAGGAAGCCCAGCGGATGTCCGCGCCCAGGGCGTGCAGGGTCTTGATGAGCATGGCCGTCTGGATGGTCATGTGCAGGGAGCCGGTGACGCGCAGGCCCTTGAGGGGTTTGCTGTCGCCGTACTTGCGGATGCACTCCATGAGGCCGGGGGTCTCGCGCTCGGAAAGCTGCATTTCCTTCTTGCCGAAGTCGGCAAGGCTCATGTCGGCAACCTTGTAGGCAAGGGAAAGATCAAGGGGTTGGGTCATGATTCCTCCAGAAAAAGGATGATATGGTTATATTGGTTGTGCGGCGCGGGCTTCGGCCGTCAGCAGCACAAGCTGCAGATGCCGCCCGACGGTGCACTGTTCGTTGCCTGTCAGCACAAAACCCGCACTGCGCAGGTTTTCTTCCAGGGCTTCCTGCGCAAAGCCCAGCCAGCGATCGCCGTAGCGGCTGCGCATGGTCTCGTCGTTGTGGCGCAGAAAGTCCGCCATAAAAAGCCGTCCGCCGGGGGCAAGGATGCGGCAGGCCTCGGCCAGCGCGCCCGTCGGTTCGGAAAGGTGGTGCAGGACAAGATTGATGCAGGCAAAATCCGCCTCATGGTCCCGCAACGGCAGATGATCAAGCTCGCCGATGCGCAGGGAATAGCGCGACTCGGCCACGCCTTCCCCTTCCAGGCGGCGGCGACAGATTTCCAGCATGCGCGCCGAACCGTCCACGCCGATGACGCTTTCCGCCCTCGGCAGCAGGCGGGCCAGTACGGCCCCGGTTCCGCAACCAAGGTCCACGGCAGTGCGGCATTGTTGCGGCACTGCGGCCGCCACCCGGGCGGGAAGGTCGAAATCTCCAAGCACCTCGCGGTTGAGCTCGTCCCAGTCTTCCGCAATGGCATTGAAAAAATGCCGGGTCTTGCGGGCGCGTTCCTCCAGAATATGGGCCGCCATGCCCATGTCGGCCCGCATGGCGGCATCCGCCGGCATGAAGGGCGTGATGGCCTGCAGGAAATCATGGCCCGGCCCGGCGGGCGTGGCCGCATAGAATACCCAGAGCCCGTCCCGGCGGGAACTGAGCAGACCCGCCTCGGTCAGTATCTTGAGATGGCGCGAAACACGGGACTGCCCCATATCCAGAATGCGCACAAGCTCGTTGACCGAGAGCTCGTAATGCAGCAAGATATGCACCAGCCGCAGGCGCGTTTCGTCGGAAAGGGCTTTGAAATAGGCAAGGGACATGCGTTTTCGCCAAGGTTGATGTGCTGTTGCCGTATCCGTATCAGGATTGCCTGATGCAAATATCAATTTATCCGCATATAGTCAAGTAAGCAGTGCCGCATGAAAAGCAGTCCACGCCGCCAAGGCGAGAACAGGGGCTCCGCGTCCCCTTCGCGGGGAGCAGGGCCCGCCACGCCGCCCCGCTCATGGCAGCAGTCCGGCAACACCTTCCCCCGACGCTTTTCCCGTCGCTGGCGTGACCGCGACGCCGAAACGCCCTTTGACCGGCCGCCGCCCGCGGCCCGAGGCGTTGGCGAGCTTTTGCCCGACGTGCTGGCCGGACTTGGGGGCGACCCCCTGCGACTGCGTCTGGTGCAGCTCTGGCGGCACTGGGAAATGGTGCTCGGCCCGGAGCTGGCCCCGCTGGCCCGGCCGCTGGGGCATCACAAGGATACTCTGCTCATCGGCGCGGAGGACGCCATGCTCATGCAGGAGCTGCACCTCCAGTCCGGCGAGATTCTGGAGCGCGTCAACGCCTTCATGGAAGGCCCGTTCTTTGCCGCCGTGAAGGTGAGCCTCCGCTTTCAGCGCACGGAGCTGGACAACATCGTTGCGCCCGCTCCGAGACCGCTGCCCCTTCTGGCTCCGGAACGCCCGCAGCTCACCGGCAGCGCGCTGGAGGGCATGCGGGCCGATTCGGCCGTGGCGCGCTGCTATGCCCGTTTTGTGGCGCTTTCCCGCGCTTCCCGTTCCGCGACCTGAAGTCCTGTTTGCCGAGGCCCGCATGAAAGCCATTGCCTTTTATCTGCCCCAGTACCATGTCATCCCCGAAAATGAAGCCATTTACGGCAAGGGCTTCACGGAATGGGACAATGTGCGCGCGGCCCGCCCGCTTTTTGCCGGTCACGAGCAGCCGCAGCTTCCGCACCCTTCCGTCGGCTTCTACAATCTGCTGGATGAGGACTTTCTGGTGCGCCAGCATGCGCTGGCCTATCAATTCGGCGTCACGGGCTTCTGTTACTATTATTACAATATCGCCGGCAGGCGTCTGCTGGAAAAGCCGCTGGAACTCATCCTCCGTAACGGGGACGTCCGCAACGAGTTCTGCCTCTGCTGGGCGCATGTCAGCTGGTACAACAACCGGGAAGGCAGGCAGGCCGTCTTCCTGCCGCAGGTTTATGACGCCGCGCACGCCGCCCTGCTGGCGGAGGACCTGCTGCCCTATTTCGAGCATCCCCGTCATCTGACGGTGGACGGCAGGCCGCTTTTCCTCTTCTGGGCTCCGGAGCGCCTGCCACATATCCGTATCTATGCCGATGCTCTGCGTGAGGCCGCGCACAAGCGGGGATTCCCCGGCGTTTTTCTGCTGGGGGTGGAAGCCTACGCCGCCTCTCATCCCGAACAGTGGGGACTGGACGGCATGCTGGAATTCGCGCCGGACTGGCGGCCCGAAAATCAGGTCTCCGGCCCGGACGAGCTGCCGCGCCGCATGGACTATGCCCGAACCCTGGAGTTCATGCGGAGCAAGCCTGTTCCGCCGTATCTCCGGTTGCGTTCCACCTTCCCCGGCTGGGACAACACGCCGCGCCGGGGCCGCAACGGGCTGGCCTGCGTCGGCGCTTCGCCGGAGCTCTTCCGGGATTCGCTGGCCTTCCTTGCCGCCTACACCCGCCACATCCTGCCGCCCGCTCTGCAATATCTCTTCATCAATGCCTGGAACGAATGGGGTGAGGGCTGCCATATAGAGCCCGACGCCCGCCACGGCTTCGCCTATCTGCGGGCCGTCATGTCCGCTCTGGCTCAGGCGGAGGCCATGCCGGCTCCCGCCGCCTCCGGTCGGTAAGCCGTCCCGCTCCGCTCGTCGTGCGTGTCCGCCGAAGAAGGGCAAGGGCGGTGGCTCACAAATGGCCGTTCCGGAGCAGTTCCTCCAGCGTGTCGGCGGAAGGTTCGGGCGCGTAGCTGTCCTGCGCTCTGATCAGGGCGTCGAACGTCTCCGTTTCCAGCGCATCAAGGCAACAAAGTACCGCATTCCTCCCCTCGCATCGCAATTTGCTGATGGTCTCCTCCACCAGCCGGTACGGTTCGTCCGCTGCATGCAGGCCCAGATCGCCACGAAAGGCCGCCCGCGCCCGCTCCGTTGCCGTGCGGGCAGCATCCGCCTTGCCGCTCGCCGCGTGCCTTCTGAGACAGGCGGCCAGAGCGAATTTTTTGAGCTGGGCCCGCGCGGCATGCCGGGCCGGTGAGGCGTTCATGCCTCGCGGGCAGACGCCGCCCTTTCCGGCCGCACCTTCTGCCGGACGGACGGTCTCCCGAAAGGCGACGGGCTTTTCCCGTTCGTCCGCAAGAGACGTCATGTCCAGATGTTCGACGGCGTTCAGACAGCCGATGAGGGAACAGTTTTCGCCGTCCTTGCACGGCATGCGGTCACGGACCCGCGCCGCAAGAAAGGCCCGGAGGCTTGCTGCCTGTGCGTCAAACAGGACAGCATTCCTGCCGTACAGCCTCTCGGCCGCCTCAGCGGCCAGCGGAGAAAGCCGTCCCGCGTGGGCATAGGTGGAAAGACAGCAGGCAAGCCCCCACTTTTTGAGGAGGCGCTGTTCCTCTCGCGTCACAGCAGGAAGCTGCCCCGCGCCTTCCGCCGCCTGCGCCGGGCCGCACCAGCAGCACAGCGCCAGCGCGGCGCAAACCAGATGTCGTCTCATCCCCTGCCCCCGGAGCATTTTCAGTTGGAAACGCTTTACATTTCACACCATACGGTCTGTCGTTTTGCGGAAAAAAACCGGTTCTTCCGCTCCCTGTCGGCCGGGCGGCGCTGTGCCGCCGCCTCGCATTTTGCCCATGACGGCGACGTCGGCGACAGCGCGAGGGGTTCCCCTTCCGGGGCGCGTTGCGCATTGCGTTGTCGTTGCTCTCAGGACAGACGGTTGCGGAAGTCCTCGTAACCGAAGGCGTGCAGCAGGCGAAATTCCCCGTCAGGCCGGAGCAGGCCGATGCCGGGCAGGCGCAGGCCGTTGAAGGTGGTGGTCTTGACCATGCTGTAAATGGCCATGTCGCAGAAGATGAGGCGCTGGCCCACGGTCAGCGGCGCGGCAAAGCTGTATTCGCCGATGACGTCGCCCGCCAGACAGGACTTGCCCGCCAGACGGCAAGTCCAGCTTTTTTCTCCGGCTTCGCCCGCTTGTACAAGACCGCCTGCTTCCCGCGCAAGGACGCGGGGCCGGTAGGGCATTTCCAGCACGTCGGGCATATGGCAGGCTGCGGAGGTGTCCAGAATGGCGATGGGCATGTCCGCCTCCACCACGTCCAGCACCGTGGCCGTCATCCAGCCCGCATCCAGGGCCACGGCCTCGCCGGGCTCCAGATAGATTTGCGCGCCGTAGGTGCGTTCCATGTGGTCGATGCAGCGGCAGAGCAGGTCCACGTCATAGTCCGCGCGGGTGATGTGGTGGCCGCCGCCGAAGTTGATCCAGCGGCACTGGGCAAGCTGTGTGCCGAAGTGGCGCTCCACGGCCTGCAGCGTGCGTTCGAGCGCGTCCGCGCCCTGCTCGCAGAGAGTATGGAAATGCAGGCCGGAAATGCCGTCCGGCAGACGGTCGGGCATGTGTCGCGGCCGGATGCCGAGGCGAGAACCCGGTGAACAGGGATTGTAGATGGCTACCGCCCCTTCGGAATGTTCGGGATTGACGCGCAGGCCGCATTCGATATGGCGGCCGCTTTGACGGCAGTAGGCCGCGATGCGCGGCCGGAAATGTTCCCACTGGGCCAGCGAATTGAAAACGATGTGATCGGCCAGCGGCAGGAGCTCGTCCATATCCGCATCCGACCAGCCCGCGGCAAAGGCGTGAACCTCGCCGCCGAATTCCTCCCGGCCGAGGCGGGCCTCGTCCACGGAGCTGGCGCAGGTGCCGTACAGCGGCCCTTGTCCGCCCCTGGCGGCGTCACGACTGAGCAGCGGGAAGGTGGCCCAGGCGGCATAGCCCTTGAGGGCCAGCAGGATACGGGCGTGCGTGCGTTCCTGCACGCTGTTCAAAATGGCGGCATTGGCCAGCAGGCGGGCCTCATCCAGCACGAAGCAGGGAGAGGGGACACGGGCCGGATCAAGCAGGGGAAGCAGATGGTTCATGCGCTGTGCTCGGAAGGAAAAAGGTCGGAAAAAGGGAGGGGCGCTACGCCCCTCCCTCGGTTGACGATACCGGCGGCAGACCCTGGAGCATTTTCAGCTTGAAGCGCTTCGCGTTTCAAGCCATACGCGCCTGGCGTTTCGCGGAAAAAGCGCGTTTTTCCGCTCACTTTCGGCCGGACGGCGCTGTGCTGCCGCCTCGCGACGTGCCTTTTTCAAAGGCAAGACGTTCTAGTCCACGTCCACGCACTGCCAGGGCAGGCCGTAGACGTTGAGGTCGGCCATGAAGGGATCGGGGTCGAACTGCTCCATGTTCCAGACGCCGGGCTTGCGCCACTGGCCGGTGACGATCATCTTGGCGCCGATCATGGCGGGCACGCCGGTGGTGTAGGAAATGGCCTGCGAGCCCACTTCCCGGTAGCATTCCTCATGAT
>CALVGJ010000095.1 GCA_944327045.1 uncultured Desulfovibrio sp. | reverse complement strand
TTTTCGCCCAGGGGGAGCTTCAGCCGTATGCAGTCGCGGGATGCCATTCGCGCCATCAAGGAACGGCTCAACATCGTGGATGTGGTGCGCCGTTATGTGGAGCTCAAACGCAACGGCCCGCGCTGGGTCGCGCCGTGTCCCTTCCATCAGGAGACCAAGCCGTCCTTCTCCGTCAATGAGGAACAGGGGCTGTTCTATTGTTTCGGCTGTCAGGCCTCGGGCGATCTGTTCGATTTTTATGGCCGCATCAACGGCCTCGATTTCCGTGAGACGCTGGAACAGCTTGCCGCCGAAGCCGGCGTGACGCTGGAGCGCGGCCCGGCGGATGCCGGACGCCGGCAGCGGGACCGGCAGGAACGTTCCGCCCGGCAGCAGATGCTGCGCATGTCCGAGATGGCGGCGGCCCACTTCGCTGCGGCCCTCAAGGGCAAGGACGGCGAGGAATGCCGCGCCTATATGGAACGGCGCGGCCTGTCGCCGGACATCGTGGAGCGTTTCGGTCTGGGCTGGGCCCGACGGGACTGGCAGTCCCTGGCCGGGGCCCTGCAACGCGGCGGCTTCTCGGAAAAACTCGCCGTGGAGTGCGGCCTGCTGGGTCAGTCGGACAGAGGACGGGCCTATGACCGCTTCCGCGGGCGGCTCATGTTCCCCATCAAGAACCTGTCCAACCAGATCATCGCCTTCGGCGGCCGCATCATCGCCGACGAGGACGAGGCCAAGTACATCAACAGCGCGGATACGCCCATCTACAAGAAGGGGGACCACCTCTACGGTCTGGCGCAGGCCCGCAAGGGCATCACCACTAAAGGAAAGGCGCTTCTGACCGAAGGATATATGGACGTGCTCACGCTGCATCAGTTCGGCTACGACAACGCCGTGGGCGTGCTGGGCACGGCGCTCACCCCGGAGCAGATCAAGCGCCTTTCCGGGTTCACCTCCCGGCTGGTGCTGCTGTTTGACGGCGACCGCGCCGGACGCAAGGCGGCCCTGCGTTCCTGCGAAATGCTGCTGACCCGCGGACTGGCCTGCACGGTGGTGCTCATGCCCGACGGTGAGGACATCGACAGTCTGTTGCGCGCGCAGGGGCCGGAGGCCTTCGAGGCCCTGCTGAACAAGGCTCCGGACGGCCTGCGCTTCTGCGTGGACGTGCTGCGCACGCTGGCCCCGCGCGAGACCGTGGAATGGGCGCGCCATTTCCTTGCGCAGGTGGAGGTGCCGGAGCTGCTCAGTCAGTACGCCTCGCGGCTGGCCACCCATCTGCAGCTTTCGGAGGAGCTGCTGCGCGAGGGCCTTGCCCTGCGCCGCCCGGCGGGACAGCCCCCCGCCGCCCGCCCGGCGGAACGGCAACGCCGGAACATGCGCGACGTACAGATCATGCTTTTTGCCGTGCGCTATCCGCAGCGCCTCAACGATTTGCGGAACATCGGCGCGGACCTTGCCCTGCAGTCGGCATCGGCCCGCGAGTTTTGGGATGCTCTTGAGCAATGGGGGCCGGAAGAGGCGCCCTATCATCTCAATGAGCGACAGAGAAAATTCTGGTTCGATCAGCGCGAAGGCCCGCACGCCGCCCCGCTTGATTCGGGCGATCATGAATTTCAGTGCCTGAAAGACCACTTGGACGCCTATTACGCTTCTGCGCAAAAGTCCTCTGTTTCCGCTGCCTTACAAAAAAATGTCGGCACAGGTGACTTTGCGGCGGATTTGGAGTATCTTCGCGCGTTGCAGGAAACTAGGGAGAAGCGGAATGAACAATCTTAAGGAAATCCAGCAGATACAATCCCTCATTGCCAAGGGCAAGGATTCGGGCTTTCTGACCTTTGACGAGGTCACCAAGGCCCTGCCCGTGGAAATGAATACCCGCTTCGAGGAGATCATCGGCATCTTTGAAGAGCTGGAAATCGTCATCGTCGATTCGGAAAAGGAAGGCAAGAAGATTGCCGCCACGCCGACCGAAGTGGACGACGACGATGTGGGCAACCTCGACCTTGTGGATGACGAGGAATCCGCGGACTACTCCTCCCGCAGCACCGACCCCGTGCGCATGTACCTGCGTGAAATGGGCGCCGTGCCCCTGCTTGACCGCGACGGCGAGGTGGTCATCGCCAAGAAGATCGAGCTGGGCGAACAGGATGTGCTCTACGCCCTGGTGGAAGTGCCGGTGGCCGTGGAAGAGCTCATCAACGTGGGCGAAGACCTGCGCCAGAACCGTATCAAGCTCAAGGACGTGGTGAAGACCATCGAGGAGGACGACCCCAGCGAGGACGAAATGAACCAGCGCTCGCGCGTTATCCTCCTGCTGGACGAAATCAAGACCGTCTACAAGAAAAAACGCAAGATTTACAAGAAGCTGGACGACTGCAACACCCTTGAGCGCCGCGTAACCTCCACGCAAAAGGAAATCATCAGCTACAAGGAAGAGATCGTCACCCGCCTGCGGGACATCAAGCTGGAAAAGACCCTTATCGACCGCATCATCGAAACGGTGGAGGACTACGTCCGCCAGATGCACAACTGCCAGCGCGACCTTTCCGCCTATATTCTCTCCACCGGCCGTACCCAGCAGGAAATTCAGGCCATGTTCGACGGGCTGGAAAAACGCGAGATCAACCCCAACGACGCCGCGCGCGACCTCGGCCTGTCCGTGGACGAGCTTTTTTCCTTCAAGGAAATGATCCTCGGCAAAATAGAAATTCTCAAGCGCCTGCAGGAAAAGTGCTGTCACAACGTCACCGATCTGGAAGAAGTGCTCTGGCGCATCAAGCGCGGCAATACGGCCGCCATGCGCGCCAAGCAGGAGCTCATCCGCTCCAACCTGCGTCTGGTGGTCTCCATTGCCAAGAAGTACACCAACCGCGGCCTGCAGTTCCTCGACCTCATTCAGGAAGGCAACATCGGTCTCATGAAGGCCGTGGACAAGTTCGAGTACCAGCGCGGCTACAAGTTCTCCACCTACGCCACCTGGTGGATACGGCAGGCCATCACCCGCGCCATTGCGGATCAGGCCCGCACCATCCGCATCCCGGTGCACATGATCGAGACCATCAACAAGCTTATCCGCACCTCCCGCTACCTCGTGCAGGAGCTTGGTCGCGACCCCACGCCGGAAGAGATTGCCGAGCGCATGGAATATCCCGTGGAAAAGGTCAAGAAGGTACTCAAGATCGCCAAGGAACCCATTTCGCTGGAAACGCCCATCGGCGACGAGGAGGATTCCAGCCTCGGCGATTTCATCGAGGACAAGAAGGCCGTGGCCCCGGCCGAAGAGGTCATCAACACCAAGCTCAGCGAGCAGCTCGCCGCCGTGCTGGCCGACCTCACCCCCCGCGAGGAACAGGTGCTGCGCAAGCGTTTCGGCATTGCCGAAAAGAGCGACCACACCCTTGAGGAGGTGGGCCGCCTCTTCAACGTGACCCGCGAGCGTATCCGGCAGATCGAGGCCAAGGCCCTGCGCAAGCTGCGCCATCCCGTGCGCAGCCAGACCCTGCGCACCTATTACGACAACTGATGCGTCCTTTCTGACGGTCGTCCGTCCCTGCCGAAGCGCCTCAGCGGCCGTATGCGGCGGGGCGGACGCCCAGTCCGGAAAAGCGTACGGCGGACGTGCCGGGATTTCGCCGAACGCGGCAGGCCCTTGCCGAAACAGCCCGGCAGCGCCTTTTCGGCCAAGGTCTTTCCGGCATGCCGACCCGCCGGAACAGCGTCTTTCAACCTCCAGAGGCTGCCCATGTCCGTTTCGTCCTTCCTGCCCGGATGCCTGCTGCGTCGTCTGCCGTTGTCGCTCCTGCTTGCCGCCCTGCTCTGCGCCTCTCCCGTCATGGCGCGGGATCAGGCCCCGCCGTCCGGCGCGGCACTTGTTGCCGACGCCCGGGACAGCGCCCCCGAAGACGTTACCGACGCTCAGGAAGTCCCCGCCGCACAACGCCCCGTCCTGCCGCCCCATGCGGCCGCCCCGGAGGCTGCCGTGGCCGCCTGTCTGGACGGGGACACCCTCAAGCTCACCAGCCGCCGTACCGTCCGGCTGGCGGGCATCGACACGCCGGAAATGGGCAGGCGCGGCAAACAGCCGCAATACTATGCCCGCGAGGCGCGCGAACTGCTCAACGAACTTTCCCGCGGACAGGATGTCGTCCTCTATCAGCCCTCCGACAAACAGCAGGACAAATACGGACGGCTCATTGCCGACGTCTGCCTGCCGGACGGGCGCTCCCTCAATGCCCTTATGCTGGAAGCCGGGGCCGCCTTCTTCTATCCCCATGCCGATCTTGATCCGGACTATCAGGCCTGGCTCAAATCCCTTCAGGCGACCGCCATTCATGAACGGCGCGGCATGTGGGCCTGGCTGCTCACCCAGCCCGTTGCTCTCAAGAGCTATACCGGCAACAAGGAAAGCCGACGCTTCTTCCCTGCCGCCTCGCCGGACGCGCAGCGCATCAAGCCGCGCAACCGTGTGCATTTCGGCACGCTCATGGACGCCTTTCTGGCAGGCTACGCACCGGCCCGGCAAGCCGGTCCCTGGCCGGAGGCGGAGGAAAAATGATGCGGACTCAGTCCATGCGGCAGCCCCTTGCGCAGGAGACCGCCCTGGTGGTCTTTTCCGGCGGGCAGGACTCGGCCACCTGCCTTGCCTGGAGTCTTGAGCGCTTCGGTCGGGTGCTGACGCTCGGTTTCGACTACGGCCAGCGTCACCACGTCGAACTGGACTGCCGCCGCCGGGTACGGGAAGCCCTTGCCGCCCTTTCGCCCCGCTGGGCCGGACGTCTGGGCGAAGACGTGCTGCTGACGCTGGATACCTACCGACAGTGCGGCGAAAACGCCCTGACCACAACGGAAACGGCGGACGCCGCGCCTCTCGGCGCCTCCGCCGCCGACGGCCTGCCCAACACCTTTGTGCCGGGCCGCAACCTGCTGTTCGGTCTTCAGGCGGCCATCTGGGCGTACGGACGCGACATACGCCATCTGGTGCTGGGTGTCTGCCAGAGCGATTCCTCCGGCTATCCCGACTGCCGTGACGACAGCATCAAGGCGCTCCAGCTTGCCCTTAATCTGGGCATGGACGCGCATTACGTCCTCCATACGCCGCTCATGTGGCTGGACAAGTGCGGGGCCTGGCAGCTCGCCGAGCAGCTCGGCGGCACAGCGCTCGTGGATGCCATCGTGGAAGAGAGCCACACCTGCTACGCCGGGGAACGCGGCGTGCGTCACGACTGGGGCTACGGCTGCGGCGAATGCCCCGCCTGCCGTCTGCGCGCCCGTGGCTATGCCGCCTACCGGGCCGCCCGTGACGCCGCCTTGACCGAAGGGGCTCCCAGTGCCTGAGCGCCGTCGCCTCAGCGCCGCCGAAGGCGCACAGGCCGCCTGCATCCTCTTTGCCCTGAATACGGAAGAGGCCGCCATCCTGCGCATGCTGCGGCACTGCGGCTTTCCGCCGGAGCTGCTTCAGGAAGACAAGGCCGCCGCCCTGTGCACGGAATGGCGCGCCTTTGTCCATGCCGCTGTGACGGCGGCCCTCATGCAGCACGCGCCCGCGGAGGTCGTGCTGGCCTATCTGCGCCAGACTCATCAGCTTTTGCGGACTCCCCCTGCCGACGCCGACAGCCCGGCAACGGTCGCTCCTGACGGGCAGGCGACTGACGAAAACGCGCCGACAGCGGAACTTGCCCGCTTTGTGGACGGCCCCTTTGCTGCCTATATGCCTCTGCTGGCTCAGGCCGACCCGCAGGCCTGCCCTGCCCTGTTCTACCGCCGGACAGGCGCATCCCTTGCCCAGACGGACGCGCTCGCCGTTCAGGCCCGACTTGCGGCCGTCATGGCTCTGCTCATCAGCACGCTCAACGACAAGCTGGACGCCTACGACATCCAGCCTGAGCCGGGACAGGACGCATAGCGTCTGCCGTCCGCGAAAAAATGCACGGTTCCCACCATTCTGCGACGCGGCAAGGGCAACCTTCAGCATTCTACCATCGAAAAAGCAAAACGCGAGACGGCGGCACGGCGCCGCCCGGCCCAGAGTGAGCGGAAAAACCGCGCTTTTTCCGCGAAACGACGGGCCGTATGGTGTGAAATGCAACGCGTTTCAAACTGAAAATGCTCTGGCGGATGGTCGGGCGCATGCCCTGCGACGAACGCCCTTCTTTTCGGTGATGATTCCTCCCTGTTGCCGACAATCCCACCGCTTTTTTTTAGTCCGTCTGGACAGGCAAAAATTTCATCTGGTATTTAGGCATGTTAGCCACAGCAGTTCGTGCCTGCCGTTACGGAGGGCAACTAAAGAAAATTCGTTTTCTTCCGATAAGGCATAGAGAAACTTTTATGCTCAGGCCCGGAACAAGCCTTCGGCATGGCTGTCGTGTGCGGGAAAGGCAAATATCTTTTCCGGCCCGGCGCGCGGGAGGGGGAATATCTTCCTGCCGGACGCTTTCCGGGGAGTCGAGAGGGAAACACCGTGAAAATTGCATCATCCGTCAAAGCACGCATTTTGCTGGGGCTCATCATTCCACTTCTTGTCATGGCGGGCGTCGTTGCCGGCGTCGCCATCTGGAAAATGCGCGATACCGCCCTCAGTGACTTTACCGCCAAGTCACAGCAGGAGCTGGAGCTGTTCGGATTCTATGTCGACCAGATGCTCAGCAACGCCACTTACACGGCCGAGGGGCTGGCGCGTTCTTCCCTCATGAAGAACAGCATGGGCAAATTCCCCACCTTCCGGGACAGCAAGCAGGACACGCCCTACAAGTTTGTCGATCTTCCCCCTGACGCCAGGGAAGTTGCCGCCGTCCTGCGCGACATGCAGGAAAGCAATCCCAATTACCGGGAGGTCTTCATCGGCTTCAAGGACGGCGGCTACGCCATGTCCTTTGCAGAAACCGTAGTTCCTGCGGGCACGGACATGTCCAAGCGTTCCTGGTACCTCTCTTGCACGAGCAATCCCAAGGAGTCCTCGCTGGGTGAGGTCTACCAGAACATCAAGGGGGACATGGTCGTCTGCGCCACCACCAAACTCAGGGACGAGAGCGGCCAGCTCATCGGCGTGCTCGGCATCGACCTCGCCCTGACCAATATGACCGAGACCATCGGCAAAATGCGACTCGGCCAGAGCGGACGCTTTGTGCTTATTGAGCACACGGGACGCCTTATCTGCTCGCCCCATACGCCTGATCTTGTAGGTAAGGTCATCGGCAAGGACTTCCGGCATGAGGCGCTCGAGCGCCTGCAAAACAGCAAGGACGGCATCTACCGCATCACCATCGACAAGACCGACGTGATGGCCATGACCATCACCACCCCCTTCGGCTGGAAAATGGCCTTTGTGGAAGATGTGGCCGAAATCTATGCCTCCGCCGATGACGCCATGCGAACCATTGCCGTCGTCAGCCTGATCATCACGCTGGCCATGATTGTGCTGGGGCTTGTGCTGGTACGCTCCATCACTCGCCCGCTGGACCTGCTGGTCGGCTACGCCAACGAAGTGGCAGGCGGCAAGCTGGACGCCAACGTACAGGCCGGTCACTTCTTCGGCGAGCTGGCTCGCCTCCATCAGGCGCTTGAGGACATGCTCAACAATCTGCGCAAGTTCATCAGCGAATCCCGCCAGCAGGCCGAAGAGGCCCAGAAGCAGACGGATATTGCCAAAAAGGCAGTGGAAGAGGCCGAAGAAGCCCGCAAGCGCGCCGAAAACGCCAAACGGGAAGGCATGTTCAATGCCGCCACTCAACTGGCGGACGCCGTGAGCATCATTTCCAGCACGTCTACCCAGCTTGCCCGTCAGGTGGAGGAATCCACCAGCGGCGCGGAACAGCAGGCCCACCGGGCCATGGAAACCGCCACGGCCATGAACGAAATGAACGCCACAGTGCTGGAAGTGGCCAAGAACGCCGGTCAGGCCGCTGAAATGTCCGGCAACATGCGCCATTGCGCCGATGAGGGCGCGGACATCGTGCGGCAGGTGGTCAAGGGCATTGAGGACGTTCAGTCCATTTCCCTCACGCTCAAGGACGACATGGCCCAGCTCGGCGAAAACGCCCGCTCCATTACCCAGATCATGAGTGTCATTTCCGATATTGCCGACCAGACCAACCTGCTTGCCCTCAATGCCGCCATTGAAGCCGCTCGCGCCGGGGAAGCCGGTCGGGGCTTTGCCGTGGTGGCGGATGAAGTGCGCAAGCTGGCGGAAAAGACCATGGCCTCCACCAGCGAGGTGGGCAACGCCATCAACGCCATCCGCAACAGTACGGAAAAGTCCATCCGTCAGGTGGACGTGGCCGTGGAAAGCATTGCCCGCGTGACGGAACTTTCCAACAAGTCGGGGCAGGCGCTGGAACAGATCGTCAATATGGCCGAACAGTCCGCGGACGAGGTACGCGCCATTGCTACCGCGGGAGAGCAACAATCGGCCACCAGCGAAGAAATCAATCGTTCCATTGCCGACATCAACAGCATTGCCACCAGTACCTCCAAGGCCATGCAGCAGGCGACGCACGCCATTACCGAACTGGCCCGCCAGGCACATCATCTCAACGAGGTCATCGAGAGCATGAAGCGGGCCTGACGGATTCCCGCGACATTCTGTCGATGGGGGTAGCGGGCCAGCCCGCTGCCTGTGCTGAAAACGAAAAAAGCTCCTTCAGGAGCTTTTTTTCATGGCGGCGGCAAAGGGATTGCCGGAATGAACGCGGCCAGAACGCAAGTCGTAACCGTCAGGAGCTTTAGAGCATTTTCAGTTTGAAACGCGTTGCATTCAAACCCTACGGCCTGGCGTTTCGCGGAAAAAACGCGGTTTTTCCGCTCACTTTCGGCCGGGCGCGCTGTGCCGCCGCCTCGCGTTTTAGCTTTTTCAAAGATAAAACGCTCTAACACAAATTTCATAATAATTTCAAAAGATAGGAAAATAAGCCGTACACGCTCCGCTTGCCTTCAGGGGTGGGAAGCCTCGTCCCAGATTCTTCCCTCGGTAAAAGCGCTCTGGAGAAGGGAGAGGAGCTTGGGGGAAGGGAGCGACCGAAAGGCGGTCGCAGACCATGCCCGTTGCGACGCAGGAGCCTTACAGACACCGACAGCAGAGCGAGAGAGGCTTTCCTCAAAAACAGACGGTGAATAGTGTTAGAGCAATTCCACATTGAAAATGTGGATTGCTCTGGTAGTCGCGAGAGCGACTACCCGCAACCGCACACACGGAAAACCACGCTTTTTCCGTGGTGTGAGGGCAGCGTCAGCAGGGAAATTGGACACAATTTCCCTGCGAATCCGCTCTAACAGACCCTAGTCGAAGTCGTAGTAAAGTTTGAAATACTTTTTGTGCACGTCAAAGGACCAGTGTTCGACGCGAAAGATGCTCAGGGCGGCGGCCTTGTTGCCGTATTTTACGGAATCAATGAAGCGGCGGTGGGTTTCGAGATTGAAGGCTTCCCACTCGTAGGAGTAGCTGCGCCGGGGAAAGTCGTACAGACGGCGGCGCAGATGGATCAGGCTTTGATCCAGCAGGATGTTGGAGGAGAGCTGGAGAAAGATGTTGTGGAAGCGGATGTTCTCCTCGTAATAGTCCACATAGTTGTCGCTCTTGAGCAGATTCCACTGACGCTCGTTGGACGCCTCGAACTCCTCGATATGGCGCGGGGTCAGCTTATCAAAGACCTCGTTGAGACAGTCCACCTCTATGGCTCCGATAATCTGGTAGGCGCTTCGGACGAATTCCGGCGTAATGGGATTGATTTGCACCCCCTTGCGCGGCAGAATGGAGACAAAACCCTCGGCTTCCAGCCGAATGAGCGCATCACGCAGGGGAGTCTTGCTGACATTGAGCCGCTCGCAGATGACGTCCTGATCCAGAAATTCGCCATACCGCAACGTCCCCTCACTCATGGCGTCCTTGAGGTACTGATACACCTGTTCACGCAGGGAGTCCTGACGCGGAGCGGGAGAATCCTCCTGCCGCCGGGGCGTAAGCGCGCGTTTCATGGGCAAGCTCCATTCAGTTTTCCTGTCATATTACTCAAATTACGGTAGCATACGTTCTCCGGGGAGGGAATATGGAAAATTTCCCTTGCCAACAGATATATCTTGAGGCTAAATAACGATGTTGCCGGAATACGGCCATGCGCGCCGTCTTCCGTCCGTTTTCCACATGGCGGGTGTCCGGGCATTGCCCGGAAGAATTGGAAAGTTCGGTGCAAATCCGACGCTGGCCCGCAACCGTGAAAGGGGACGATTCCGCACAATGCCACTGTGATCGGCGTCACGGGAAGGCGCGGAGGAGGAAGAACCTTGAGCCGGGAAGCCAGCCCGCCATGACAACCCCGGGGATGCTCCGTGCATCCGGCTTGTCCACGAGGTCTGGACAGGAGGTAACGTCATGTCCTTTTCCTTTTCTTCCGCAGGGAGCGAATCCTCTTCCCTGCGGGATCGCGTTTACCAGCATCTTGCCGCAGTTCTGCAATCCCGTCCCCTGCATCGACCTGTCTGTCTTGATCAGGATGCCATCTGTCGGGAGCTGCGCATCAGCCGAACCCCCTTGCGGGATGCCCTGTTGCGCCTTGAGCAGGAGGGAATGCTTGAAATACGACCGCGCCGCGGTGTCTTTCTGCGCCCTGTCAGCAAAACGGAGCTGGCCGAAATCTGCCGTCTCCTCGGCCTGCTGGAGGCCGATGCCCTGGACAGCGCCTTCATGCAGCGTGACTCCCTTCTGACGGCGCTGGAAAACGCCCTGCATGCGCAGCGGTGTGCCGCGCAGGCGCAGGATACGACCGCATTTCGCCGAGCGGAAAGACTGTTCCACCGGAGCTTTCAGGAAACGGCGCAAAAAACATGGCGGGATGCTCTGACCGCGCCGCTGTACCGCCGCCTTGACGTGCTGGCCTGCAGTCGAGACAGCGCCCTGCGCCGCTGCGCGCCCGTACTGGCCGTGCATGAACGTATCCTTGATTCGCTGTTGCGCGGCAATGTCACGGCGGCCGCCAGCATCCTGCGGTACGAGTACTGGACGCCGGAATCTTTCGTGCCCGCCGATCATGACGCGCGCTTCGTACCGCACGTTTCGGCACCCACCGCTGCCTGATGACGGCTGCTTTTTTGGGGGAGAGCGCCGCCGGGGAAACGGCGGCCCGGCAAATTCACACGCCGTGCGCAAACCTGGTATGCGTTGGCAGCACGCCCTTCCTCCCGTGCGGCTCCGGGGGCAGCCGGATTCGCACGGGAGGAAGCCTTTCCGGCGCGGCATATCGGCAACGTCGCCCTATTCCGCCGAAAGATAGCGGGAAAAGGCCGGGGGGACATCGCCATTCTGGGCAACAGCGCGCAGAATATCGTCCATGACCACCAGATCACGCATGCTGACGCCCTGCTGTCGGGCCTCCACAAAGGCGCGCCGCCGGGTATCGTCATCCCCCACCGCGGCGGCAAGATGCACGCAGGGCATGAGCAGGCGGGCGTCGTGCCGGGCAAGTTCCCGGAAGGCGGGCAGCGCATCGGCCAGCAGTTCCCGCGCCTCCTCTCCGCTGGAGAAGGAGAGCCATACCCCCATGACAGGCAGATGCAACGCCCGGTAGCGTCCCGCATGCGGCAGGCGCCTGTCCGCATGACGCAGCAGCGCATGCCCGAGCTGCGCGACGGCGGCGACCAGGGGCGATCCCTGCCCGGCCTCCATGCGACGGCAAAGGTCGTGCAAAATGGCGGCCCCCTGTTCCACATTTCCCCGTTGCAACCGCATGACCGCGGTTACGGCATGCAACAGCGGCGGCGCGGAGGCCTCCGGCAGGCGGTCATCCGGCAGCAGGTCCGAGAAATTGAGCACCCCCGGCATGGGCGGCGCGGAGGGAACACCGATTTCCGCGCAATGTCGGACGGACGCGCGCAGTTCGGCCGCCACGTCGGGATGGTCGCCCTGACAACGCTGGAGGGCATGCGCCGCCCACATGGCCGCCAGCGGGTCACGCGGATTGACCCGGCAGCAGTGCCGCAAAAAGGCGATACCCCAGGCGGCGGGCATGCAGGCAAGCGCGTGCTGGAGGCGAAAAATCATGGCGTCCCGGGTAATGGGCCGAGGATAGTCGGCCCAGGAGCGCAGTCCGGCGCGCAGTATGGCAAGGCATACCCGCGGGTCCGGCCCGCGAAGCGTATCATGCCATTGCTGGACGGCAGGCACGTTCTCCGGATGCCACTGGGAAAAGGGCCGCCGCAGCAGGCGCAGCCAGTCCCGGCAGGCCGTATAGGGAGTATCGCCCTTGTCGATGACAATGGCGTCGGCAGGCGGAGGATCGCCGCGCAGTATGCGCTGCACGGCATCGCAGACATACGGGACGGCCCGGCCGAAATTGAGGCTTTCCCTGTCGCGCAGGGCACGAATGGCCTGCCGCATGCCGCCGTCATCGGCCAGCACCTGCCGCATGGCCGCTATGGCCGCCTCGGGCGTGGAGGCTTTCCAGTAATATTCCTCGCGCCGCGGCGGGTCGGCGGCTTCGGCATCCGGCTGAAAGAGCACGGCGGGCCGCAGCGTCGTAAAGGAATGATTACGCCAAACGCTGGAATAATCCGTCAGCAGCACATCCGTCCGCAGCAGACTGTCCATGCCGTCATCACTGCACTCCACAAGCAGCCGCGCCGGGTGACGACGAAAATGCTCCCGCACGGCCCGCACCTGCGGGGCGTCCCGCTGACTTTCCAGAGGCCGCAGGACAAATTCCCAGCCGGGAAAGGCACCGGAGAAACGCTCGATGAGCTCTATCCAGAGCTTGCCCAGCGCCTCCGGCCCCGTGCCGCGCGGCAGTTTCCAGTGAGGGAAAAAGCTGACCCGTCCGTATGGCCCCGCGCCCAGACGGCGGGCCGCGGCACACAGCAGATCGTTCTTGAGGTATCCGGCAGGCAGCAGCGTGAGCGTCCTGCCCGCGCAGTGCTTGCAGAAATTGGGAAAGGCGCTGTAGTCAAAGGGCGCAACCTGGCGCGTGGGGATGACGAGGTAATCCGCCCAGTAGGAAAGGCGATTGGGCATCGGCTCCGACGGCGCATGCGGCAGAATCATGGTCTTGCCGCGAAAGTCCGCAGGCTTGGCCGTAAGGGTCAGCGTATTGGCGATAAGCAGGTCCGGAAAGGAGCTTTCCGCAAAGACATGCGGATTTTCCACCCGGAGCAGCCCTCCCCGCCCTGCCGGAGGCAACTGCCGGACATGCCGGGGGAGCCGTTCCTTGCAGGTCAGGAAAAAGACGGTCCGCACCCCGCGCTGCTCCAGCGCATCCCGCAGCAGAAGCAGCAGGGCCGTATTGTCGTTGACAAGCGTTGTGGCCCACAAGCCCACAACAGGCCCCTGCCCTGCCGCGCGCAAGGCCTCCAGTTCCTGCCGGGACGCCACCAAGGGAATGTCTTGCGCGTTCATGGTACACCTTTCGACACGACGCCGCTGCAGCCGGAGAGCGCGTTAGAGCATTTTCCGTTTGAAACGCTTAACGTTTCAAACTAAACAGCCTGGCGTTTCGCGGAAAAAACGCGGTTTTTCCGCTCGCTTTCGGCCGGGCGGCGCTGTGCCGCCGCCTCGCATCTTGCCTTTTTCAACGGCAAGATGCTCTACGCCGCACTCCCGGCAGGGACAGGGCGCATGCTCCTGCCTGCCGCACAGCCGCCTTTTCCCGTATGGCCTCGTTGTCGGAAAAAATCGACCTTGCGGCATGTCCGTACAGCACGCCGCTGTTTTCTTCCCGACGCCTTGCCCTACGAAAAATGCAGCTTTCCGCGGACGGCACTCGTAGGCTCCCTGCCCCTGGAGCGGATTCGCTTCGGCTTTTGGCAAAGTCAAAGCAGGGAAAGGCACGCTCGTTCCGGCATGTACCAGCGCAAGCAAACGGCGCATATGCCTTCGCGGCGGCCGTCCGCTCACGCAGCCGGCAGATCGTTTTCAACGTGAAAATGCTCTAGCCTTCCAGAAAAACCCAGTGCAGCAGACGCTTGTGCACCCGCAGACGATTTTCCGCCTGCAGCAGCAACAGCGAACGCGGACTGAGCGCAAGGCCCTTCTCGACGCCGATGGCGCGTATGGGCTGGGAACCCAGCAGCACGTGCGCCTCCGGGGCCGCCTTTTCCATGAGCTTTTCCGTGATGCGCCAGTGCGGCTCGTCATGGATGTCCAGCTCGCTGCGGCAACCGGCAAAGAGGTAGTTCACCCCGGCGGCCGCCTCTTCCGGCGTCTCCGCGATGTCCACGGTGACGCCGTACCGGGCAGCGGCCCGCAGCACAGGCTCCCTGTCGTTGCGCGGCGGCAGGGCGACCTGGAGACTGTAGGGGAAATACTGCATGGCCTCGATGAGAGAGAAGAGCGTGCCGTTGGTGCAGCCTATCCAGCCGATGCGCACCCCCATGAGCTTGTCCTTGGAATACTTGAGCATGCAGGCGATGTCCGCCAGCGCGTGCGCCGGATGCCCGTCGGGGCTGCCGGCATTAATGACCGAGAACTCCACCTCCACTTCCCGCGTTTCCCAGACGCGGGCCGGAAAGCCGTAGAGATACATGCAGTCCACATAATAGTTGATGACGCCCATGAGCTGGTGCTGGTGCTGATCCAGCTCCTCGCGCCACTCGCCGGTGGTTCCCTGATAGAGGGTGGAGCCGCCCATCTGGCGCACCGCGGCCGTGATGCAGAGTCGCTCCGGCAGGGATTCCTGCGCAAAGAGCAGCATGGCCATGCGTTCGGTCATGAAATCGGTATGTGAACGGGCATCAGGGATGCCGCGCGCCTGCTGCACCAGCAGCCAGCTTCCCGAATCTCCCAAATCCTGCAAACTCAGAACATGTCGTGCCATAAACCCTCACCTCCATTGGGAGTTGACGACTCTTGACCATAGCAATGCCGGGACATGCTGTCCAGTGACGAAAAAGCTCCCGCTATTCCGCCGCCCTGCTCCGCCGCTGTATCCCCGGCCCGGCGCACTTGTCGGTCAGCGCAAATGCTTATATAATACTAGGTCATTTTACCACGGAGGGAGTATGCGCGCATTCATTTTTGATCTTGACGGCACCCTGCTGGATACCCTGCTGGATATCGGCAATGCCTGCAACGCCATGCTGGCGGCCCACGGGTATCCCGTGCATCCGGCGGAAGCCTACCGGCAGATGGTGGGCAACGGCTTCGGCAAACTGGTGCGGCGCGCCCTGCCGGGCGAGGCGCTGGAGCGCCTGCGGGCGCAATGCCCCGACGAGCAGGCCGTGGAAGCGCTGGTGCAGGAAACCCGCACCATCTATGCCGCCCACCTCAATGACGCCACCCGCCCCTACGAGGGCATGCCCGAAGCTCTGCGGGAACTGGCCGCCCGGGGCCTGCGTCTGGCCGTCTTTTCCAACAAGCCGGACGAATACACCCGCGTCCTTATCGAAGCTCACTTTCCCCGCGTCTTTTCCGTGGTGC
>CALVGJ010000094.1 GCA_944327045.1 uncultured Desulfovibrio sp. | reverse complement strand
TGCTCCTGCAGAAGTACAAGGGCTATCCCCGCGTCTACGCCCGGCAGATGTTCAATAATGCCGCCATCGTCATGGGCTTGCACCTGGCCAATGAACTCATCAACGGCTGTACGCTCTGCGGGCAGTGCGAGGAGCTGTGCCCGGAGAATTTTTCCATGTCCGAGCTCTGCCTCACGTCCCGACGGGACATGGTGGAACGGGGTTATATGCCGGCCTCGGCGCATGAGTTCGCCTTGGAGGACATGGAATCCGCCTGCGGCGAGGCTTGCGCCGTCCGCATCCCGCCGGACGCGCAGCCTGCGGACGGGGGAACGTCCGCCCCGCACGACGCCGCAGGGGGCGAGGGCTGGCTGTTCTTCCCCGGCTGCCAGCTTGCCGCCTCGCGCGGCGAGCAGGTGGAAGCTCTTTTCAACTGGCTGCGTGAGGCGCTGGCCGGGTCGGGCGAATGCGCCCCGGGGCTGGAGCGCGGCCCGGTGGGCCTGCTGCTGCGCTGCTGCGGCATCCCGGCGCGCTGGGCCGGTCGGGAAGCGGACTTTGCCGCACAGACCGCCGCCCTGCGGGAACACTGGGAAGCCTGCGGCAAACCCCGGCTGCTGGCGGCCTGTTCCTCGTGCCTGAGCGTCCTGCGGGAGGCGCTGCCCGAAGCCCGGCCGATCTCCCTCTGGGAAGTGCTCGACGCGCTGCCCTGGCCGGAAACGGACGCCGTTCCGGCGCGCATGACGCTGACTGTGCAGGACCCCTGCACGGCCCGGCATGACGCCGCGTGGCAGGCGGCGGTGCGCTCGCTGGCCCGCAAGGCAGGAGCCACGCTGGACGAACCCGCCCGCAGCGGCAGGGAAACGGCCTGTTGCGGCTACGGCGGCCTTGTCTGGTGCGCGCAGCCGGAACTGGCGGCGGACATGAGCGTGCGGCGCGGCGAGGAACTGGCGCACACGGCGCTCACCTCCTGCATCATGTGTCGGGACAGGCTCGTGGCCGGGGGCAAGGCGTCCCTGCATCTTTTCGACCTGCTGCCCCAGCTGGCCGGGCAGCCTGCGGAGCCTGCACGTCCCGGCCCCGGGCTTTCGGCCCGGCGTGCCGCCCGCGCCGCCCTGCGCCAGCGCCTTGTGCGGCGCTATCCCGGCTGCGGCGAGCCTGTCCCCGACCGGACGGTCGGCTGGCTGCCGCTGCACATCCCGGAGGAGGTGCTGACCGCAATGGAGGCCCGGCACATCCTGCGGGAGGACGTGTGCGAGACCGTCACCCGCATCGAGCGGGAGGGCGCGTATTTCGTCAATGAAGGCAACGGGCATCGGCTGGGGGCCTGGCGGCCGCGACAGGTGACGTTCTGGGCGGAGTACAGCCCGGCAACGGACGGCGCGGGGTTCGTGCTGCATGCGGCCTGGTGCCACCGTATGCGGGTTCCGGGTATCCTGACGACGGACGGCCCGTCCGGCGGGTCCGCCTGTTGCGGGGGATGCGGCGACGAGGAAGAACAGGGAGGTCTGGCATGAGCATGGGGCCCAATTACACCCCGGACGGGGGGCCGTGGCGCTGCGGCCGCTGCGGTTGCGCGCTGGAGCAGGGCAAGGTGCAGGCCGAATATCTGCAAAGCGCCTTTGACGTCTTTCTGCCCCGCTGCCCGCAATGCGGCCTGACCATGATCCCGCGCTCGCTGGCCGAAGGCAAGATGCTGGAAGTGGAACGCCTGCTGGAAGACAAGTGATGTCTCTGCCCTGGGCGCATCCCCTGTTCCGCGCCGTCAGCGGCGGGGAATGGCATCCCGGCGGCACGGCGGCCACGGAACGCCTCTGGCGGGCCTGCCGGGCGGCGCTGACCGATGGCGCGGGCCACGGAACGGACGATGCGCGGGATGCCGCACGACCGCTGCGGGTGCTGGACGCGGGCTGCGGCGAAGGCGCGGCGGCATTGCGTCTGGCGGCGGAAGGCCAGCGGGTCGTGGCGCTGGACAGGACGTCGCAACCAGACTGGCGGCATTCCTCTTTCCCTGCGGCAGGCGCGTCGCGACCGCTCTTTTGCGCGGCGGACATCCGCCGCATCCCCCTGCGGGACGGCTGGGCCGACGTGGTGCTGTGTCAGTGCGTGGCCTCCCTCCTGTCGCGGCCGGAAAATTTTTTCGCCGAGGCGGCCCGCGTGCTGCGGCCCGGCGGGGTGCTGGGCTTCAGCGACCTTGTGCGGCGCGACGAGGCCCAAGGCCGTCCGGCGGTCTGCGATACGGCGTCCCCCCTGTCCTTGTCCGGGGGCTGCGCCGCGGGGGCGCATCGGCGCGAGGCATGGGAACGGCTCCTGCGGACAGCCGGTTTCCGTCTCCTGTCCTTTACGGATGAAAGCCGCGAGCTTGCCCGGCTGACTGCCCAACTTGTCTGGTACGGGGACGGAGAGAGTTTGCGGCAGATCGGTCTTGACGGCGCGGCCGGTTGCCGGTCAGTCTGTCGGAAGGGCAGCCGCCCGGGCTACGGCGTCTGGGTGGCCGTGAACACGAGGCAGACGATCTGAGACAAGGAGAGAAAGATGCATCCGCTCATGCTGGAATTTCTGCCGTGGATACGGCAGGGCTATTGTTGCAGTCAGCTCCTGTTGTTGTTGCTCCTGCAGGCGCGCGGCGAGGAAAATCCCGCGCTGGTGCGCGCCATGCAGGGCTTGTGCGTGGGGATCGGTCATGCGGACGGCCCCTGCGGCCTGCTGACCGGCGGAGCCTGCGCCCTCGGCCTGCTGGCCGGCAAGGGGGCGGATGATGAGGAGGCGCATCCCCTGCTGGAAGCGGTGCTCAACGACTATGCCCAATGGTTCCGGGAACGTACGGCCGCCTTCGGCGGCAGCTCCTGCGACAGCGTGGCGGCGGGGCTGGCCGCCCAGCGCGGCGAAGCCGGGAGCGGTGCGGCAGGGCGGCCCGATCCCGCCGGTTGCGGCGACTTGCTGGCCGAGTCCTGGGAAAAGCTGCTGGAGCTGGCGCAGGCCTATAATCTGGACATCATGGCCCGCACGGGGCAGGCATGAGCGAGCCCGCCCGCACCCTGCACCGCACGCAGAGCGCTTGTCCCGTCTGTCTGCGGCGCATCGACGCCGCCTATGTGCGGGAAGGGGAGATGGTCAGCTTTCGCAAGACCTGTCCCCAGCACGGGAGCTTTGCCGTGCCCGTCCTGCGGGAGGCGGACGGCCTGCCTGTCTTCGAGGACTGGCAACGGCCCAAGACGCCTTCCTATCCGGCCCGCCCCCTGACGGAAGCGGCGCAGGGCTGCCCCTTTGACTGCGGCCTTTGTCCCGGCCATGCCCAGCACACCTGTACCGCCCTGCTGGAAGTGACCCTGCGCTGCAATATGGCCTGTCCGGTCTGCTACGCCGCCGCAGGCACGGCGGATGTGCCGCCGGATCCGTCCCCGGACGTGCTGGCCCGTCAGCTTGATCGCCTGCGGGAGGTCTCGCCGGGCTGCAACGTGCAGCTTTCCGGCGGCGAACCCACCTTGCGGGAAGACCTGCCGGACATCATCCGGGAGGTGCGCGCACGGGGCTTCGGGCTGGTGCAGGTCAACAGCAACGGGCTGCGCCTGGGACGCGAAGCGTCCTATGCCGCACGTCTGCGCGAGGCCGGGCTGGATTCGGTCTATCTGCAATGGGACGCCCCGGATGACGCCGCCAGCGCACCCCTGCGGGGCACGCTGCCCCACGGTGAAAGCCTCATGGCCCGCAAGGCGGATGCCGTACGGCATTGCGCGGCGGCCGGGCTGGGCGTGGTGCTGGTGGCCACCCTGATGCCGGACAATCTGCCCCGTCTGGGGGAACTGCTGCGGCAGGCCCTGCGGCTGGGGCCCGCCGTGCGCGGCCTGCATCTGCAACCGCTTTCCCGCTTCGGACGCTATCCCGACGAACTGCTGCGCGCCCCGCGCCTGTCGCTCTTTGCCGTCATGGCCGCCCTTTGCGCGCAGGCTCCCGAGCTCGTGCGGCCGGAACATGTTCATCCGCCGGGCTGCGAGCACTCCCTGTGTTCCTTCAGCGCGGTCTATGCCCGCGAGACAGGCCCGGACGGCACGCCCGGTCTGCGCCTGCTCGCCGATGCCGCGCCGTCCTGCTGCGGGCCCGCATCGCCTGTCCGTCCGGCGGCATCGTTAGCGGCTCCTCTGGAAGCCGCCGAAGGGGCGCGCCGTTCCCGGCAGTTCGTGGCCGCGCACTGGGCAGGGGCGGAGCGTACGTCCGTTCCCGACGCGGCTGCCGACGATTTCAGCCGCTTTCTGGCCCGGGCGGGCGTGGAGCGGCGCTTTACCCTGTCCTGCATGGCCTTTCAGGACGCTCTTGATCTGGATGTGGAGCGCGTGCGCGGCTGCTGCATCCATGTCATGCGGCCCGACGGGCGCATGATTCCCTTCTGTCTGCACAATCTGACCGCCGTGGACGGCAGCATGCTCTATCCCGAGCGCCTGCGACCGGCCGTGTCAGTCCCGGAGAACGGGGGCGGTTCGTCCTATGTCCGATAGCGCCCCCTTTGCCCACAGTCTCGATGCCTGGCTGGCCCGGCAATGTGGTGCGCACACCCCGGAAGAGCTGTGCGCCCGCCTTGCCCGGCGGCGGCTGGAGCTGCTCAATATCCGGCTGCGGCACGCGGCAAGGCGCAGCCGCTTTTACGCGCGTCGGCTGGCCGGAAAGGGCAGGCCCCTGACCTCCCTGTCGGAGGTGTCGCGGCTGCCCTTTACCACGGCTGATGATCTGCGCCGCTGGGAAGACATGCTCTGCGTGTCGCTTTCCGAAGTGGAACGCATGGTGACGGTCCAGACCTCCGGCAGCACGGGAACGCCCAAGCGGCTGGCCTTCAGCCTGCATGATCTGGCCAGGACGCGGGATTTCTTTGCCGTGGGCATGCGCTTTCTCATCCGGCCCGGGCAGACGCTGCGGGTGCTGCTGCCCGGTGCGCACCGGCCGCAGGGCATAGCGGACCTGCTGCGGCAGGGCCTCGTGCCGCAGGGCATGGCGGTGGCGACGGACGAACGGCTGGCCGCCGTGCTGCTCGAGGCGGGGGAAGAGAAGGGGCAGGTTCCCGCCCTGCGGGAGGCCGACATGTGCGGCCCGGACGCGGCGGACGCCTGCGTGCTGCTTCTGTTGCCCCAGCAACTGCGGGGACTGCTGCGCTGCTGCCCGACGGCCCTGCCCGGCGTGTCCGGCATCCTCAGCGCTGCCGACTGGCTGGACCCCGACCTGCGGACGGCGGCCCGGCAGGCGTGGGGCATCCCGGTGCTGGAGCATTACGGCTCCACGGAAAGCGCCTTTGCCGGGGCCGTGGAATGTCCGGCCTGCGACGGCCTGCACTGGCAGGCACTGGATTTGCTGCCCGAAGTCATCGATCCCCTGAGCGGCGAGCCCCTGCCGTCCGGGCAGCCCGGCGAACTCGTGCTCACGACCCTGCAACGCGAAGCCCTGCCCCTTATCCGCTACCGTACCGGAGACATGGCCGTCCTTACGGAAACGCCCTGTGCCTGCGGCAGTCCGCTGCCGCGTCTCGAACGGGTGCTGGGTCGCATCGTGCACGGGCCGGACGGGATAGAGGTGGTGCATCCGCCCAAGGGGGGAGGCATCCGCTGACGGTCGGGGTGGCGCGCGGCTGGAGTTGTCGCCCGTCCTGCGCTACTTTTCCGGCGCGGCCTTTTTCCCGCGTGATGCGGCAAAGAAGGCGGCAAGGGAGCTGGATATGGAATACGCTGTCCTGTGTGCGCTGGTGCTGCTGTGCGGAGGCCTTTTTTATGCGAAGCGGCGGCGCGGCAAAGCGGGGAAA
>CALVGJ010000093.1 GCA_944327045.1 uncultured Desulfovibrio sp. | reverse complement strand
TGGGGAGAAGGGGAAACTTCCTTCATCAGGCAAGCGGGGTCAGCCTTGCCGCGCGCATCCCGCGCCGTCCGCCGTCCCTTCCTCCTCGCGCCACCACCAGCGAGCCCGGCGGCAAAGCAGGTCGATGTCGCCGCCCGCGGCCACGTTGAGCATCTGCCGGTACTGGCGGACGGCCTCGTGGCTGTAGGGATTGGCTTCAAAGAGGGCGCAGAACATGGCCCCGTCCTCGGTGAGCATCTTGCGGGCCGCCGCCTGCCGCCGCCGGAAGGACGGCGTGATGTACGGCAGCAACTCCTCGTCCCCGGCCAGCAGGGCAAAGTAGGCCAGCGTGGTGATGAAGTTCATGTTCTGGACGCGGGCCATGGCCCGGTCGTGCGCCTGCGCCGTGGTGCGGAAACAGCGACAGCCCAGCGCGGCGAAGAAGTCCTCCACCTTGCGGACGGCTTCATCCGGGGTGTCGGCGGCCGGGGTGACGGCCACGGGCAGTTCCTCGCCTTCGGCGGGGCGCGGCCCGAAGAGCGGATGCGTGCCCACCACGGCATGGGGCCAGACTTCGCACATCTGCCGCATGGGCTGTTCCTTGACGCTGACGATGTCCGAAAGCACGGCCGAGGGCGGCAGATGGGGACGGAGTAGCGCCGCCGTTTCTTTCAGGGCCGCGGCCGGGACGCAGAGCAGAACCAGCTCGGCCCCCCGGCAGGCGGCGGCAACGGCGTCAGGGGCAAAGAGCGTTGCTCCCCTGCCGGAGACCGCCACGCCGAAGGCCTCCGCCGCGGGCTGATCGTCGCTGATGTCCAGCGGCGCCACGTCCAGACCGGCCGCACGGGCGCGCCGCAGCAGCATGTCGCCCATGCGGCCGCGGCTGCCCACCAGAACGATCCTGCCCTTCATCGAATCTGCTCCCAGCACTGCCAGAAATCGGGGAAGGACTTGTCCACCACGGCGGGATTGTCCAGCCGTTCCCGCATGTTGATGGTGGTGTCCCGCAGGGACAGCAAAGCAAGGGACATGGCCATGCGATGGTCGTTGTGGGTACAGAGCGCCACCTCGTCCGGCAGCACCGGGGCCTTGAGCCCGAAACTGCGCCCGGCCAGACCGTGGATGAGCAACCCGTCGGAGAGCTCATCCACCATGACGCCGGTCTTGCGCAGCTCCTCGGCCGGAGCGCGCAGGCGGTCGGACTCCTTGAGGCGCAGATGGGCCACATTGCCGATGCGGGTAGACCCCTGCGCGAAGCCCGCCAGCACGGCCACCGTGGGCACGAGGTCGGGACAGTCTCCCATGTCGAGCTGCACGCCGTGCAGGGCGGAGGGGTAGACCGTCACGCCCGTTTCGTCCGCTTCCACACGAGCGCCCATGCGGCGCAGGATGTCCAGCATGGCGCGATCCCCCTGCAGGGAATCGCGGCGCAGACCTTCCACGCGGACGGGGTGACGTCCCACGGCTCCGGCGGCCAGCAGGTAGGATGCTCCCGACCAGTCCCCCTCGATGACATGACGACCGGGGCGGTAGGCCCCGGGCTGCACCGTGATGCGCAGACAGCCGGGAACGGCCCGGCGCAGTTCCCGCCAGGACTGTCCGGGCAGGGCCTGCCATGTCCCGTCGGGGGTGGGGCGCGTCTCCACCGTGAAGGCGATGCCGAAGTCTTCCAGACAGTGCAGGGTCAGCCCCACGTAGGGCCAGGAAACCGCCTTGACGCCGCCCAGGGTGATGGTCAGCGGCGAAGGACAAAGCGGCGCCGCCAGCAGCAGTCCGGAAAAATACTGACTGGAGGCGTCCATGCCCAGAGTGATGCCGCCCTGTACGCGATCGGGATGCAGACCGTCGGCATGCAGCAGCAGCGGGGGACAGTCCGGCCGACCTTCATGACGAATATCCGCGCCGAGCAGGGAAAGGGCTTCCGTAAGCTCGCCGATAGGCCGCTCGTGCATGCGCTCGGCGCCGTGAATGCGGAACCAGCCCTGCCCCGCCGCAAGAACGGCCGTAAGCAGGCGGCAGGTGGTGCCGGACTCGTGCACGTCGCAGGAAAGGGCGTGGGCGGCATTGTCGCCGCCCTGCGGCCGCCGCATGCCCGTAACCAGCCATTGCGCCGAAGCATGGCCGCTGTGCCCCACCACTTCAAAGCGTGCGCCCGCACTCATGAGGATGGCGCGCGTCTGCTGCAGGTCGCGGCTTTCCAGCACATGCTCCAGCGAGGATTCGCCGCCGGCCAGCGCGGCCGCAATGCAATAACGGTGAGAGAGGGACTTGGAGGCCGGCGCCGTGACGTTACGCATGGTCGTCATCCTTGTTGTTTTCCGGCCGATCCAGCTGGGGGCCGGTGGGGTAGCAGCCGAGGATGCGGAAGCTTGTGCAGACTTCGTGCAGCTTTTCAAGCAGTTCCGCATACTGCGGCGCTTCCAGATCGCTTTCCACATCGGCAAAGAAGACGTACTTCCAGCACTGCCCGCGCAGGGGGCGGGATTCCAGCTTGCGCATGTTGATGCGGTAGCTGGCCAGCAGGTCCAGCACGGCGGAGAGGGCCCCGGCCTTGTCCGGCAGGGTGAAAAGCAGGGAGGTCTTGTCCGCGCCGGTATGGCCCGGCACCGGGGTGCGCATGGCCCCGCCCAGCTGGGCGCGCGCGGCCTGCGGCCCGATGATGACAAAGCGCGTCCAGTTGCCCGCCTGATCCTCGATGCGGCGCGCCAGCACGGACAGCCCGGCCAGATCGGCCAGTCTGCCGTTGCCGATGGCCGCCGCGCCGGGCTCGCCCTGCGCCCGCCGGGCCGCGGCGGCCGTGGATTCCACGGGCACAAGGGCGGCATTGGGCAGATGCGCCCGCAGCCAGCCGCCGCACTGGGCCAGCGGCTGCGGATGGGAATAGACGGTGCGCACCTCGGCCAGTGAGGCGGCATTGCTCAGCAGACAGTGGGAAATGCGCGAGAAGAGTTCGGCCTGAATATGCACGTCATGGCTCAGGAAAAGATCGAAACTCACACCCACGGTGCCCTGAAGGGAATTCTCCAGCGGCACGACGCCCAGCTCGCACTGGCCCCCGGCCACTTCCTCAAAGACCTGCGTCAGATCGTTGCAGGGATGGAAGATGGCCGAATGCCCCAGATATTCCACGCCCGCAAAATAGGAAAAGGTGCCTTCCGGGCCGAGGTAGGCCACATGCTGCGGACGTTGCAGCGCACGCGAGGAGGAAAGAATTTCACTCCAGATGGCGCGCAGATGGCCGTCAGGCAGCGGCCCCGTGTTCTGGCGGGCCAGATTGTCCAGCACTTCGCGCTCACGCAGGGGCTTGAAGATGATGCCGGGATCGTGCGCCTTGAGCTGCCCCACTTCCAGGCTGAGTGCCGCCCGTTCGTTGAGCAGGGGCAGAAGGCGGCTGTCCACCTCCTCGATGCGGGCGCGGATTTCGGCCAGCCGCCGGGCGGAAGCTCCGGCGGACGGCGTAGGAGAATCGGACATGCTAGACCTCCCTGATCTCTTCCTGAATCCGCATGCCGAAATGGCGTCCGGCCTCGTCCGTGCGGCAGAGGACGACATCCCCCGGCCGGAGCGTCACCACGCTGAGCGGCGTGCCGTCCGGGGCGGTGAGACGGATGGTTTCGGCATTCTGCAAAAAGACCGCGCCGCGCTGCGTGCCCTGCGGGCCGCGCACTTCGGCCTCGATAAGCAGCATGGGCCGCACCTCGATCTTGACCCGGCCCAGGGTAGCCACGGTGGTCTGCCCGTCCGCGCCCACAATGAGCACTTCCTGCCCGGCCGTCAGTTCGCCCAGATAACAGGTCTTGTCATGCGGCAGGCGGGCATAGGCATGCACCGCTCCGGCATTGACCCGGAAGGGACGCGCCGCCACATATTCGTTATGTTCGGTTTCCGCATGCACAAGAAAGGTGAAGGCGCTGGAATTGCCCACCAGCATGCCCTGACCGCGCTTGAGCAGGGAGAGCGTGTCCGCGCAGACTCGGTGCCCCAGCCCCACGGGTTCCACCCGCGTGATGATGGCCTCCTGCAGGTCCTCGCGCCCCTGCGAAAGCTTGCACTGCGCCACAATGGCCTTGAGCTCGCTCACAGCCTCCGGCAGAACGACAATGCCCTGCACGCCGCGTTCAAGGATGCCCGCCGCCAGACGGGCCTCCTCCAGACTGCCCGCCTCGGCCAGCACGCTGTCGCTCTGGGCCAGCAGGTTTTCCACGGGGATGACCTCCCAGCCGCGGGCCAGCACCACCCGCTCCCCGGCGCGCAGGCGCTCCAGCACGGCTTCCTCGTCGGCCTTGACCGTCAGGGCCACGGCGGGCGTCTCTTCCGCCGCCCAGACCGGGCAGCGGGAGAGACCCGCGACAGCCTCCACATGCTCGCGGGGCACGATGACCCCGTCCACCCCCGACTCCAGCGCCAGCGTCACCGCGCCCTTGTCGAAGGGTTCACAGCGAAAGTACACCCTGGCCATGCTATTCTCCCACGATGGCCAGCGCGTGATCCACGTCGGCATTGTCATGCACGATGGCGCGCATGGCACGGACGAGCTCGATGCGGCGGGGATGCTGGAAGACGTTGCGGCCGATGGAGACGCCCGCGCCGCCGGCCTTCACGGAGTCATGCACCATCTGCAGGAGCTGGCGGGTGGAGTCCATGAGTTCGCCGCCGGCGATGACCACGGGCACGCAGCAGGAGCTGACCACGTCAGAGAAACTTTCGATGTCGCCGGTGTAGGGAACCTTGACGATGTCCGCGCCCAGCTCCACGCCCACGCGGGCGCAATGGGCCACCACCTTGGGATCGTAGCTGTTGGGGACCTGCGGGCCGCGGGCGTAGACCATGGCCAGCAGCGGCATGTGCCAGTTGTCGCAGGCTTCGGCCACCTTGCCGAGATCGGCCAGCATGAGACGTTCATTGGGATCGCCGAGGTTCACATGCACGGAAACGCAGTCCGCACCGTGCTTGATGCCCTCTTCCACCGTGCCCACAAGGGTCTTGGTGTTGCCCATGGGAGACAGGGCGGTGGAGGCGGAAAGATGGACGATGAGGCCGATGTCCTTGCCCGCGCTGCGGTGGGAGCAGCGCACGAGCCCCTTGTGCATGAGCACGGCGTCCGCGCCGCCGATGGCCATGTCGTTGA
>CALVGJ010000092.1 GCA_944327045.1 uncultured Desulfovibrio sp. | reverse complement strand
CGGGCATGTCCATTTCGCTTTCGATGTCGCCGCCGGAAAGGCCGCGCAGCAGGGCATCCACTTCATCTTGTGCCAGTACCTTGTTCATGTCTCCCCCGTTACGGCAGAATCTTGACGAAATGCGGCTCAAATGTTGCAAAATCGGGGCCAAAAAGCAAGCCCCTTTTCGGGGCAGGCGGGCGGTTCCGGGCATACTTGCCTTGCTGGCCGTCTTGCGGCACTCTGCCCGCATGGAAATTATGCTTGCAAGTCTTGCCGATGCCGTTTCGGCGCCCCGGAGCCTGCAGGCCGAGGTCGGGACGTCGCTGTCCCGTGCGCTCTGGCTGTCCGGTCTGCTGCCTGTACAGGCAATGTGTTCCGGGTTGGGTCGGTGCGGGCGGTGTCGTGTGCGCTTTTGCGATGCCGCGGATTGTCCGCCGTTTCTGCCGGAAGAGGAAGAAATTCTCGGCAGTGAAGCCGTGGAAAAGGGCTGGCGGCTGGCCTGTCGCCGTCAAGTCCCTGACGTCCCCAGTCTGCGGCTGGAAGTTCCCGTCCCCTTTGCGTCCGCCCCGCCTTCTCCCGCGCCGGGCAAGTCCTCGCGTGCCGTGGCGGCGGCTCTGGGCGTGGACCTGGGAACGACCTCCGTATATTATCGCGCCGTTCGCCAGGAGGACGGCAGCCTGCTGGCCGAGGGACATTTTCTTAATCCGCAGGCGGGAGCCGGGGCGGACATCATGTCACGGCTGGCGGCAGCCCGTCAGGCAGGCATGGCGGAAAAACTTGCCTGCCTTGCTCGTGAGGCCGTACGCAGGGGGCTGGCGGCAACTTTTGCCGCCGGAGGCAGGGTGGACGCGCTGTGCGTGGCCGGCAATACGGCCATGACGGATATCCTGCTGGGGCGCTCCGTGGAGGGGCTGTGCGCCGCGCCGTACCGTCTGGACTACGGCGGGCACGACACGGCCCGGCTGCCGGATATGCCGCCCATGTACATTCCGCCGCTCATGGCTCCCTTTGTGGGGGGCGACGTGTCGGCCGGGCTGGCCGCCCTCATGGCGGCCGGAACACCCCGGCCCCTTGTGCTGGCCGATCTGGGGACCAATGGCGAATTTGCCCTGCTGGATGGGGAGGATCGTCTGTATCTCGTCAGCGTGCCGCTGGGGCCGGCGCTGGAGGGCATCGGGCCGGAATGCGGTCTTCAGGCCGCGCCCGAGAGCATCACGGAATTTCGTCTTTCTCCGCAGGGGCTCGTGGGCTCAAGTTCGCTGGCCCGCACCCCCGCTGCCCACTTTGAGGGCATCAGCGCCACGGGTTACCTGTCTTTGCTTTCCCTGCTGCGGCAGACGGGACTCATGGACGCGGAGGGGCATTTTACGCCGCAGGCCGTATCCATGCCGCTGGCCCGGCGGCTGGCCGCAGGCCTGACCCGACGGCATGGGCATCCCTGTCTGCAGCTGCCGTACGGGCTTCGTCTGACGGCGCAGGATGTGGAAGAACTGCTCAAGGTCAAGGCGGCGTTTTCGCTGGCTCTGCACAGTCTGCTGGAGGCCGCCTCCCTGCGGCCTGCCGATCTGGCCTGTCTTTGTCTGGCGGGCGCACTGGGAGAGCATGTTCCTGTGGGGCATCTGGAGCGGCTGGGTTTTGTGCCGCAGGGGCTGGGAGCGCGGATACGGGCCGTGGGCAATGCCTCGCTGGACGGAGCCGTGCTGCTGGCCCGCTGTCCGGAGCAGCGAGAGGCGCTGGCGCGGTGCTGTGCCGGTGCTCACGTGATTCCGCTCGCCGAGGCGCCGGATTTTCATCAGCAGTATGTGCGCCATATGCGCTTTGGAGTAGAATAGATGACACGACATGCAGAGCGTCGATCGCCGGGCGGCAAGCCTCGCGGCGGAGAGAAAAGGAAGGCGCGCAAGCGCGAGGACTGGCTGGAGGAAGAAGATTTTCCCGTTTTGGATGACAGTTTGCTCCTGCGGGAACCGGAAGCCCCTGCCCGTCAGCGGCGCGACAGGCGACAGGCGCGGGAAGACGCGCCGCGGGAAGGGACACGACCTGTCGCCGGAGAGGCGTCGGCGCCCGGACAGGGCAGGCCATCGTCCGCCTCTGTCCGTGGACGGCAGGAACACGGCAAGGACGGACGGGCCAGACAAACGTTTCACAAGGGCGGCAGACATGCCGAAGGGCCCGGCGACGAACATCCGCAATCCGGCGCACGTCGGCAGGAAGGCGGACGAAACAACGCATACGGTGCGGAAGCGTCCGCAGGTCGACGGTATCGTGAGACACGGTCTGCTGATGCCGGGGCACGTCATGAACGGCGGCCGTTCGCGCCGCGCGGCGTTCCGGAGCGGAAACGCTGGTTGCTGGCCTCACCGCTGCTGCCGGAGCCGGACGCCGCCTTGCGGGAGGGGCTTGATATGCTCGGCGCGGCTCTGGCCCGGGTACGTCCTCTTACCGCAGCCCATGCCCGCAGTTTGCCGCAGGATGTGGCGGCGCTTTCCCGCCTGCTGACCGTGGAGAGGTCGCATCTGCACCAGCCTTACTGGGCATCTCCGGCCCTGACCAGCGCCTACCTCTACTATTTTTTGCCGTGGAACGTGCTGCGGCAGGCGCGCTTGCTGAGCGCGCTGCCACTGCCGGAACCGCGTATCTGGCTGGAGCAGGGGCGGCGTCCCCTGCTGCTGGACATGGGGTCCGGCCCGCTCAGCCTGCCCATTGCGCTCTGGCTGGCCAGGCCCCAATGGCGGGAATTGCCCCTGACCGTACTCGCGCTGGATGCCTCTTCTCAGCCGTTGGAGCTGGGACGGAATCTGCTCCGGGCTCTGGCCGAGATTCTGGGGCAGCCCGCATGGGAGGTGCGCACGGTGCGGGCCCCGTTGGGACAGGCGGCGCGTCAGCTTGCCCGGACGACCGGACAGCGGCCGCGGGCTGATGCGGGGGAGGGCGTTCCGGCGCTCTGGCTGGCCTCGGCAGCCAATGTGCTGAATGAGATGCTTTCGGGAGGCGGAGCCGGAAAGACCGCACGACGTGAGGAGGCGGCCTTCCGTGATTGTGATGACGACATGGCGACAGCGGACGGACAGGGCGGTTTCTGGGATATGCGGGAAGGCAGCCTGTTCGGCCAGCGGCTGGAAAGCGTGCTCGACAGTCTCGAGGAGGTGCTGGAGGGAGCCGAACCCTCGTTACCTGCTTCGCTGCTGGTGGTGGAGCCGGGAACCCGTTTGGGGGGGACGGCCATCATGCGCTTGCGTGGAGCTGCGCTGGATCGCGGTCTGGTGCCGCTGGCCCCCTGCACCCACGCGGCGGACTGTCCGCTGGAACGGGGGCGCAGCGGGCGCGGCTGGTGCCATATGACCTTTGACTGCGCCGGATCACCTGACTGGCTGTCCCAGCTTTCCGGCGCGGCCGGCCTGGCCAAGGACAGCCTCAGCCTTGCCCCTCTTCTGCTTTCCACCTCCGCGGAAACCGTGCAGGACGGCCTGGACGAACGAGAGGCCGAGGCGGCGGGCGCAGACGGAGTGCTGGCACGGGCTGCCTTGCGGGTGCTTTCGGCTCCCTTTGTCGTGCCCGGCCTGCCGGGTCGGGCTCGCTATGCCTGCGGCGTCGGCGGGCTGGCCCTGCTGGGCGATGCGGAATCCCTGCCGTCAGGGGGCTTGGTGGAGGCGGACATCCCGGAAAATCCTCGCTTTGACCGGCGCAGCGGCGCATTGCTTCTGCTGCCTGAGGCGGAAGTTCATGAAAAAGCGGAAACGGTGGTGCGCGCATCGTATTCGTCCGAGACATCTGCCGGACGACGTGAACGGACTCCGCGCGGGACAGGGGACGGTAAGCGACATTCGCAGGACAAGGTGGACAGGGCCGCGCAGCGCAGGCCGCGTGAAGGCCGCCCGCACCCGTCGGCACGGCAGACATCACACGGCCCCAGGAATGAGCGGCAGGAGCATGGACGCCGTGCGAACCACGACGCGGCAGGCCGTCCTCCTCGCCGTAAGCCGTCATGACCTGTCAACATATCGTTTGCCATGTTCTATGACAAAACGCGAGGTGGCGCTGTGCCGCCTCGCGTTTTGTCTTTTTCAAAGGCAAAATGCTCAAAGCCTAGAACGGGGCTGGGCGTCCCTCGTCGGCTTCCACCAGTTCGCGCAGGGCGCGGAGGTTTTCCTGCGCCTCTTCGGGCGTCAGGGAATGCAGGGCAAAGCCCGCATGGACAATGACGTAGTCCCCTACCCGTGGTTCTTCGGGCAGCAGCATCATGGAGGCCGTGAGATAGGTTTCGCTTGAGCCGACCCGGACGCGGGCCATGCCGGCTTCCTGCAGCTCCACTATCTGGGCCGGAATGGCAAGGCACATGGCATGTTCTCCCGGCAAGGGGGCGCGGCAGCCGCGCCCCCGGTAGAATATTACTTCTTTCTCCGCCGCCGGTCGCCGTCGCCGGGACGGTAGAGGATGAGGTTCCAGAACAGCACATACAGGGGCAGGGTCACGAACATGAGCAGGTAGGCCCATTCCTTGGTGTGCAGGAAGTATTGATAAAAGGTCTGGTATTCCATGACGCCTCCTAGCCGTGATGCCGGAAGTTGGGATGCTCGTACAGCACCGGCATGTGATAGACGATGAAGCGGTAGACCGTGATGATCAGGGTAACGATGAAGATCGATACCGTAATTTCGTGCCAGCTCGGGAAGTAGCGTTCCGCGGCGGGCAGATGCCAGTTGAAGGCGATGATGCTCACGTTGAAGCGGTTGAAGATGATGCCCAGCACCGTGATGATGGAGCCGATCTGGCAAATGTGTTCGTTGCCGTCGCGGGCGCCCTTGGCGTAGATGAGGGCGGGCAGCAGCACAAAGCCGAACATTTCCACAAGCCAGAGGATGCCGTAGCCCGAGGCCAGATACGCCATGTTGTTCTGGACGATCATGTCAATGAGCTTGAGCATGAAATAGCCCATGAGAATGAAGGAGGCGGCCCGGCTGAAACTCAGCGTGACGAGCTTGGAATCCTTGGCATGGTTGGTGTCCATGTAGAATTGCAGGCCCTTGTGGGTCAGCATGCCTTCAAAGATGACCATGGACGCCCCGGCGGCCATGGAGCTGACAAAGAAGAACATGGGCATGAAGGGCGAGTACCAGAGCGGATGCAGCTTGCCGGGCGCAATGAGGAAGAGCGAGCCCAGCGAGGACTGGTGCAGGGTGGAGAGCGTCACCCCGAAAATGGTCAGCAGGATGACGGTTTTGGTAATGAGATTGTGGAAGAGCCGCAATATGGGGAAGCGGTGGGCAAGCCACTCGATGGGCATGACGGAAAACTCGCAGAAGAGCACCGTCACATAGGTGGCCACGCACAGACCCACTTCAAAGAGCACGGAGGTCGTGCCGGGATAGAAGAAGGCGTAGGGCAGACGCAGGGGATGGCCCAGATCGTAGTGCAGGGCCACCACCACGAAGAAATAGCCCAGAAAGGCCGTGGTGACGGCGGGGCGCACGGCGGAGTGGAAGCGTTTGAGCCCGAGCACATAGCAGGCGACGGTGGTAAAGTAGCCCCCCGCGGCCAGCGCCACGCCGCAGAGCAGGTCAAAGCCGATCCAGATGCCCCACGGGTAGTTGTCGTCAAGATTGGATACCGCGCCGATGCCCAGGGTGAAGCGCATGACCGTCACCACCAGTCCCACCGCAAGGATGATGTAGGTGATGATGTTTCCCGGCGTCAGCCGGAAGAACGGGGTCAGATTGAGCATCTGATCCCGTGTGGGCATGGGAATGTCGTAATGTTCGGCCATTAGTGATTCTCCTTGCGGGCAAAGCGGCCGGCGTCCAGCGCGGCCTGACGGCGTTCTTCCACGGCATCCTCGAGCGCCTGGCGGGCCACTTCAGCGGCTTCCGGTCCCTGCTGGCGCTCGATGCGGCGCACGGCGTCATCCATGGCGGCGGCCATATCCTGCCGCACGGCGGCGCGCATGATCTTGTTGCGCATTTCGTTGCGGGCTTCGCGGCTCTTGCTGATGCCGTAGAGGCCGCCGAAGAGAATGGGCCAGAAGGCGACGATGAGCGGCACCGTCCCCAGCGCGCCGTAGGTCAGTTCGCCCATGGGCTGCGAGCCGAGGTGCGTATCCAGCCCGATGGCGTGCATCACGTCCGTGGCTCCGGCCGGGCCCACGTCGGACTTGCCGGCGGTTTCTTTCGAGGCGGGCGCCAGCACCATCCAGGCCGTGCCCCCGGCATCCCATTCGCCATAAATGTAATCCGTGTAGCGGCCGGGATTTTCCTCGATGCGCCGCCGTGCCAGACGGATAAGATCGCTGCGGCGGCCGAAGGTCAGGGCGTCCATGGGACAGGCTTCCACACAGCCGGGCAACTGGCCCTTGTCAAGGCGGGGCTTGCAGAAGGTGCATTTCTGCACCAGCGGGTCGAAGGGTTCGTCGTACTGGAAGCCCGGGATGTAAAAGGGACAGGCAATCATGCAGTAGCGGCAGCCGACGCACTGCTCGCCGTTGTAGGTGACGCTGCCGTCAGGATTCTTGGTGAAGCATTTGGCGAAGCAGGCCGAGGCACAGGCGGGTTCGTTGCAGTGGAAGCACTGCAGCTTGCGGAAATAGGGCTTGTCGTCGATGGTATACTGATTGACGACCGTCCACTGATACGCCGAAGTGCGCCGGCGAACGCCCAGCACGTCAAGGTCGTCAAAGGGCTCCCTGGGCTGCGGCAGCGAATTGACGGCATTGCAGGCATCTTCGCACTGGCGGCAGCCGATGCAGCGCGTTACGTCGTGCAGAACGCCGTAACTGTTTTCGTAGCCCGGAAAGACATGGGCCTTGGCCGCGGCCATGCCCGGCGCGGCGAGAGCGCCGCCGACGCCGGCCGTTCCCAGCAGGGCAAGGAATTTTCTGCGGTTCATGCGTGCGTCCTCCTATTGCCCTTCTTGGGTGCGCGGCTTGTGGCAGCTGGCACAGGATGTCTTGAGCGGCCGGGCGACCTTCATGCCGTCATGACAGCCCATGCACTGCAGATGGTAGGCGGCCTTGAGGCTGGGGGTGGCGGGATTGGCCGGGTCGATGCGCGCGGCGTGACAGCTGGAGCAGGGCGGCGGGGTCGCCGAAGCCGGGCTGTTGTGGTGGCAGGCCGTGCAGAGGGAGGCCGGGTCCTTGTGGAAGGCGGCGGCCAGCTTGTCGTCCTGAATGCGGCGCATGAGCGAGGCCACATGCCGACGGTGATTGAAGTAGTTGGGGCCGAACTTGTCGGACAGACTGTCGAGACGGATGCGGCTGGGCAGCAGTTCCGGGCGCAGCGGGGTAGCGTACTGCTTTTCCAGAACCGTGCGGGCGGCCAGCTCTTCCCGTTCTTCATCCGGCAGGGTTCCGGCAGCCGCCTGCTGCAGCTGCTCCGCACTCATGGAGGGCGTCACGCTGTGGCAGACGCTGCACCAGCGGTCATCACGGGCGGGTTTGGCGATGCTGTGACAGCCCGCGCATTCCCGCCGCTTGAGCTGCTGTTCATGACAGCTCACGCAACTTTGCGGCGTGGGGCCGTCGGTGCGTGGGGCAATTTTGGTGGCGTGCATGGCCCGTTCAAGCGTGATGTACTTGCCTTCCGCCGATCCCTTGAGCGTATGGCAGTCGCTGCATTTCTGCGGATCACCCGTATGGTGGCAGATGGTGCAATCCTCGATTTTGCGTTCGTGGATCAGATGGTTGAAGACCACGGGCTTCATGCTGCCCACGGCCGTCTTGTCGCCGCCGGGCAGCATCATGATGGCCGTTGGTGCGCCGCTGTCCGTCGCTTCCAGCTCGTCGACGGCGGCCGCCTGCACTCCGGCAGCCGTGAGACAGGCGAGACTCAGCAGGAGGAGCAGACCTGTCAGGGGGAAAAGAGTGTGCCTCATAAGCGTTTCCTTGTGGCCGTGCCGCGTGTCAGCATATTCGACGACGACCTGCGATAAGGGTTGCTCCCGGTTCTGCCGCACCGGCGGAAGGAAAGCCGTTTCGCCGTCGCAACCGGAGGCAAAAGACGGGCGGATGCTTTGCCCGGGGCCGTTGGCGCCACACGTATTACGGCATGACGCACAACTAGGGTACGCGCAGGCCGCGAGGGCGTCAAGGCAAGAGAAGAGGCGCGGACTGCCGTTTGTGCGGGGCGATCAGGCCGGAGCGTCCCGCAGGCGGCGCAGGAGGGATGCCGTTTCGCCGGGAGGTACGGCGACGGCCTCACGCCGTCCGCGAAACCAGGTGAGCTGTCGCTTGGCATAGGCGCGCGTATGGCGCAGCCAGAGGGTGCGACAGTCCTCAAGCGACAACTCCCCGCGCAGATGAGCCAGCACTTCGGCGCAGCCGATGCCGGACCAGCCGGGGGCGGCGGGGTCATCATTGCGGCGGCGGGCGGCGCGGGCCTCGTCCAGCGCGCCCTCGGCGAGCATCTGATCAATGCGGCGGGCAAGGCGCGGCTCCAGCCAGTCCAGCGTGGGAGCCAGATAATACAGGGGCCCGGCGCAGCGGGGCGGGCTCATGGCGTGTTCATGCCACCAGCTGAAGGCCTTGCCCGTGGCGTCCAGCACCTCAAGGGCCCGCACGATGCGCTGTCGGTCATGGGGATGGATGCGGGCCGCGTAGGACGGGTCTCGGCGGCCCAGTTCGGCATGCAGGGGCTCGGGCCCTTCCGCGGCAAGGCGCTCCATCCAGCGGGCGCTGATCTCCGGCGCGACGGGCGGGATGTCGGCAATGCCGTGCAGCAGGGTCTGAAAATAGAGACCCGTACCGCCCACCAGCAGGGCGCGCCTGCCGCTTTCCCGCAGTCGGCGTACGGTCTCCACGGCCATATCGGCCCAGCGTCCGGCGCTGATTTTGGCCTCCGTGGCCAGAAAGCCGTACAGATGATGCGGACAGGCCGCGCGTTCTTCGGCCGAGGGCTGGGCGGTGATGCACGGAAAGTCGGCGTAGACCTGCCGGGAGTCGGCATTGACGATCTCCGCATTCAGGGCCCGGGCCAGCTCGATGGCGGTAGCCGTCTTGCCGCAGCCTGTGGGCCCGGCAAGACAGATGACGGGCAGGGGCGTGCTCATGCCTTGTCCGGCAGACGAAAGCCGCCAAAGGGTGCGGAAAGGCAGGGCGTTCCCTGCCGCACCTCGCCGCGTGCGCTTTTTTCCTCAAGGCGCAGGCGGACGTTTTCCGGCACGAGCCCCTGGATGTCCGCTCCGTGACTGGCGGCGGCCTTGACGATGGTGGAGCTGATGAACAGCCACTGGTAATCCGTCATGAGGAAGACCGTCTGGATATGCCGTTGCAGGCGGCGATTCATGAGCGCAAGCTGAAACTCGTATTCAAAATCGCTGACCGCCCGCAGCCCCCGCAAAATGGCGCAGGCCCCGCGCCGGAAGGCGTATTCCACCGTAAGGCCGGAAAAGGGTTCCACAAGGACCCTTTCCTCGTCGGCAAGGGCTTCTCGGGCCATTTCCACGCGCTCTTCCTGCGAAAAGAGCGGTTTTTTGGGCGTATTGTCGGCCACGGCGACGATGATCTGGTCAAAGACTTCCAGACCGCGGCGAATGAGTCCCATGTGACCGTTGGTCAGGGGATCAAAGGTTCCGGGATAGAGGGCAATTTTCATGCGTTTGTCCAGATGAGAATACGAGTCTGGCCGAAGCGGCGCTCCGTCAGCAGTTCCAGCCCGTCAGGCGTCCTGACTTCGGCATCCAGCTCCACTTCGGCGGTAACGAAGGCCTCGGGCGTCAGCCAGCCGCGTTCCAGCAGGCCGGTCAGCGCCATGTTGCACAAATTCCTGTGGTAGGGAGGGTCCAGAAAGACCAGACCGAAGGGAAAGCGGGGCGGCCGCAGCAGGGCCTTGCGTACGTCCTCCTTCACAAGGCGGGCACGTTCGCCAAGGCCGAGTTCCTCGATGTTGCGGGCAAGGCAGCGGGCGGCAACGGCGGACTGTTCCACCAGCAGGGCCTCCTGCGCGCCGCGGCTCAGGCTCTCAAAGGCCAGGCTGCCGCTGCCGGCAAAAAGGTCCAGCACGCGCAGACCGTCCCAGACAAGGCCGCGCGCTTCCAGCATGGAAAAAAGCGCCTCGCGCGTCTTGCCCATGGCCGGGCGGTAGCCTTCGCCTTCCACGGTTTTCAGGCGGCGTCCGCCCAGGGTTCCGGCAATGATTCGCATGGTGATGAATTCTGCTCCGACTGAATGCTGTCTGTGCGCCGCGCAAGGTCGGCGGCATGGGCAAAGAGCGATTCGTACGGCAGGCGGAAGGGCGGTCCGTCCCGCCGGGGAACGGAGACGCCTTCCGCGCGGCCGCGTATCTTTTGCGTCTGCCTACATGCGCGAGATAAGGCGCGTGAGGGCGTAGTCCATCTTTTCCAGCGCGTCCTGCAGGTCGGTCTGTTCCACCCACGGCCGCTGTTCCAGATCGGCCAGCCGGTCCTTGAACATGCCCCACTTGCGTTCCACTTCGCTGGTGAGGAAGTCCCAGTCCACGCGGGGATGGGCCTTGGCCTCGTGCAGCACGGTCTGGCGCACCTCGCTGCCTTCCAGCGTCATTTCTTCCAGATAGGCGGGGATGAGGGGCGAGATGCCGAACTCTTCCCTGATGAGTCCGGCAAGGATGCCCTGCGCCTTTTCTTCGCCGTGCACCAGCACGACCTGACTTCCCTGTGCCGCCAGCGGCTTGAGCCAGTCCAGCAGCTGGGACTGCCCGGCATGGGCGGAAAAGCCGCCGATGGTGTAGATGCGGGCCGCCACTTCCATGTCCTCGCCGAAGAGGGTGATGGTCTTCGCCTTGTCCACGATTTTGCGGCCCGGCGTGCCCACGGCCTGATAGCCCACGAAAACGATGCTCGCTCCCGGCCGCCAGATGTTGTGCTTGAGGTGATGCTTGATGCGTCCGGCATTGCACATGCCGCTGGCGGAAATGACCACGGCCGGGCCCTTGTAGTCATTGATGGCCTGGGATTCCGCCACGTTGAGCGTATACCGCAGATTGGGCAGCTCGAAGGGGTCCTCGCCCTTGCTCAGAAGGCGGGTGGCGTCCTCGTCGAAAAGGTCACGGTTGCGTTTGAAGACCTCGGTGGCGCGGATGGCCAGCGGGCTGTCCACAAAGACCGGCATGTCGTCGGGCAGTTTGCCCTGATTGCGGAGCACATGCAGACAATAGAGGATTTCCTGCGTCCGTTCCACGGCAAAGGCGGGGATGATGACCTTTTCGCCCTTGCCGTAGCTGTAGGCGATGGCGTCGGCCAGTTCCGCATCGCTGGTGCTTTCGTTCTTGTGATTGCGGTCGCCGTAGGTCGATTCCATGAAGATGTAGTCGGCCTGGGGCGGCGTTTCCGGGTCGCGCACAATGAGGGCCTGCGGGCGGCCGATATCCCCGGAGAAGATGAGGCTCGTGGTCTTGCCGTCTTCGTGGGCCTCGATGCGCAGGGTGCCGGAGCCGAGGATATGGCCCGCGTCATAATACGTCACCTTGATGCCGGGGGCGGGCTCGAATTCGCTGTGATACTCCACGGTATGCAGGAGCTCGTTGGTCTTGAGGGCATCCTCTGTGGTATAGAGGGCTGCCGGCGGATTGCTGAGGCCGCGGCGGCTGAACTTCTTGGCTTCCCACTGGGCTTCCATTTCCTGGATATGGGCGCTGTCCTGCAGCATGAGTTCCAGCAGTTCGCCGGTGGCGCGGGTGCAGTAGATGGGTTTTGCGTAGCCTTCCTTGACCATGAGCGGCAAAAGCCCCGAATGGTCGATATGGGCATGCGTCACAAGAATGAAATCCAGCGCTTCAGGACGGTAGACCGAAGCATCCCGGTTGCGTTCCTCAATGGCCTTGTTGCCCTGATGCATGCCGCAGTCCACGCAGAAACGCTTGCCGCAGGCCTCGATGACATAACAGGAACCGGTGACGGTCTGCGCCGCCCCCAGAAATTGTACCTTCATGAAGGGCTCCTTGGTAAGGATGAACACGGCGGCTTGCCGCCGCATGAGGTCATTTCTTACTATGCCCGGCTTCCGCCGCAAGCGCAAGGCTCGGCAAAAAATGCCGCTTTGACGCAAAGGCGCTTGCAACGTATACTGCCGCAAACCCGGCGTGTCCATATCGCCGGCCAAAGGAGAACATCATGCCCGAAGTGCGACAGAATATCCTGGACGACATGACCGCCGTCACGTCGGAATCCTGGCGGACCTTCCGCATCATGGCCGAAATGGTGGAGGCGCTGGATAAGCTCAACCACCTTTCCATGAACTGCATTTCCATTTTCGGATCGGCCCGTGCCACGCCGGATTCGCAGGTCTACAAGGACGCGGAAAGGATCGCGTCCCTGCTGGTGAAGAAGGGCTACGGCATCATCACCGGCGGCGGGCCGGGCATCATGGAGGCGGCCAACAAGGGAGCCAGCGAGGCGGGCGGGGAGTCCGTCGGCCTGCATATCGAGCTGCCGCATGAGCAGGGCTGCAACGCCTATGTGAAAACCCGTTGCAATTTCAACTATTTCTTTATTCGCAAGTTCATGTTCGTCAAATACGCCATGGCGTATGTGATCATGCCCGGCGGCATGGGCACCATCGACGAGCTTTCCGAAGCCTTTGTGCTGGCCCAGACTGGGCGTATCCGTCCCTTCCCCATGATTCTTTATGACGGGAAGTACTGGGGCGGACTGCTGGACTGGCTGCGCGGCTCCATGACCGAGGGCGGCTACATCAGGGCCGAGGAGGTGGACAGGCTGCTGACCGTCTGCAACACGCCGGAAGAAGTCGTTGAACATCTGTGCAAGTTCGTCATCCTCTAGAACATGCCGCGGCATGGGCCGCCTGCTTCGATCCGCGGCCCATGCCCTGTCTCGGCCCCCGGCCCGACCCGCCGCCCGGCTGGACATGGGAATCGCTCATGCGGCGGGCCTTGCGGCAGGCGCATCAGGCGGCGGCCGCGGGGGAGGTTCCCGTGGGGGCGGTGCTGGCCGCGCCCGACGGGCGACTGCTGGCCGAAGCGCACAATGCGCCCCTCAGGCGTCATGATCCCACGGCGCATGCCGAAGTGCTGGCTCTGCGGCAGGCCGGAGCCGCGCTGGGCAATTACCGGTTGGGCGGCTGCGTGCTGGTGGTGACGCTGGAACCCTGCGCCATGTGCGCCGCCGCGCTGATCCATGCCCGGCTGGCCGGAGTGGTCTACGGGGCGGCCGACCATCTGGCCGGGGCGGTGTCCTCCTGTGCGGAACTTCTGGACGCGCCGTTTTTCAATCATCGTGTCTGGCATATGGGAGGCATCTGCTCGGAGGACTGTTCCGCCGTGCTGCGCGATTTTTTCGCTGTCCGGCGACTGCCCGGCGGCGAGGACGCCGAGACGCCACGGAAAGAGGAGGGCAGCCATGCTTGAAGTCATCATTTTCTGTTCCGGCGCGCTGGTCATGGTTCTGGAGATGGTGGGGGCCCGCGTGCTGGCGCCCCATGTGGGCACGTCGGCCGTGGTCTGGACAAGCCTCATCGGCGTGGTGCTGGCCTGTCTGGCCGTGGGCGGCTATCTGGGAGGACGGCTGGCGGACAGGCGGCTTTCCCGGCGGACGCTGGCCGGGCTGCTGGCCTGCTGCGCTCTGACCTGCGCCCTGACGGCCCTTTTTCATCAAACCATCGGCGAGGCGGCGGGCAGGCATATCCATAGCCTCCAGTGGGCCGCCGTGGTCGCCGCCCTGGGCATTTTCGCGCTGCCGGGCTTTTGCCTCGGCATGGTGAGTCCCTATATCATTCGCCTGCGCATGGCTTCGCTGGAAACAGCCGGGGCCACCGTGGGACGGCTCTACGCCCTGTCCACGGTGGGGAGCATTGCGGGAACCTTTCTGGGCGGCTTCATTCTCATTTCCTGGTGGCCGGGCAGCGTGATTCTCTGGGGGGTGGCGCTGGGCATGGGTGTTCTTTCCCTGCTGGCGGACGCAGGTCGCCCGGGGAAGCGCCTTCTGCTGCTCCTTCTGCTGACGGCGCTGGCCTTCTGGAGCGTCGGCAGGGCGCAGCAGGCTCCGTGGCGGCTGGTGGAAAGTCCCTACAACAGCATTCGCGTCATGGATGGGGAGGACGGCGTGCGCCCCGTGCGGCTGGTGGCCACAGACCCCGGATTTCATCAGTCGGGCATGTACCGGGATGATCCGTCCGAGCTGTACGCGCCCTATACCCGCTACTATGCTTTGGGCTCGCTGGTCGTACCGCAGGCTCGCCGCGTCCTCATGCTGGGCGGCGGCGGGTATTCCGTGCCCAAGTGGCTGTTGTCCGGCCGTTCGGGTCTGGCGGACGGCAATCTGCACTGCACGGTGGTGGAGCTTGACCCGGCCATGACACAGGTTGCCCGCGATTTCTTTGCCCTGCCCGCGGACGACCCGCGCCTGCGCATCGTCCATGCCGATGCCCGCGCCTTTCTGGAGCGGCAGCGGGAGCAGTACGATCTGGTTTTTGTGGACGTCTTCAATTCCTGCTATTCCGTCCCCTTCCATATGGGAACGTGCGAGGCGGCGGCCCGCATGCGGGCTGCCGTGGCGCCGGGAGGGGCATTGATCATGAACGTCATCGGCGCGGCACTGGGCAGGGATGCGGCCCTGTTCCAGAGCATCTACAAGGCGATGCGCACGGCCTTTGCCGAGGTGCATGTGTTCGGCGTGTCCAGTCCCTACCGGCCGGAAAGCCTGCAAAACCTCATGCTGCTGGCCTTTCCGGAAAAGCGGTCGCCGGAGTGGCGGGACGCGCACTCCGCCCCCTCGTCAGAAATGGCGGCCCTGCTGTCCGCTCGCATGGAGGTCGAGCCCGATCCGGCCATTGCGCCCCTGCGGGATGACTTTGCGCCGGTGGAGCGCTATGCGCTCATGCTGCTGGAGGCCCAGCGGCGCTGATTTGCCGGAATTTCCCTTGCTTGCAGACAATCTGCGAAAAGGTTATAGAGAGAAAAAAACAAGGAGGGGATTATGGCTATTCCTGAACTGTCCATACCGGTTATGGATGCCAACCAGGTGGTGCTGGGCTTTTTGGGGCGTAAGCTTGGAAACGGGCAGGAGCTGACCATGGTGGAGGATTTCATGGCCATGACGGCTTCGGCCAAGGAACTGCGCCAGGATTATGGTCCCACTCCGGCCGACATGCAGCTTGAACGTCCCGAACTGCCGGAGACGGTCAAGGGCGTTCTGGCCAGTTATGCCGGAGTTTGAGTCCTCAATCCGCGCGCGGATGCTGTCGCCTGACAGGGAGTATGACATTGAACGAATCCATTGATGAATTGACCGTTCAGTATGAGGAGGACGGCAAAACCGTCCTCAGGGAACTGGATAAGGTGATCCTGAGCAAGGGAGCATGGACGACCATTCTCTTTCGCTATCAGGAATGGCGGCCGCAGGTGGATGACTTCGGCCCGGACAAGTACACCATCCGACGTTACAAGAAGGTCGGCGGGGAGTACCGTATGCAGTCCAAATTCACCATTTCCAGTGCCGATCAGGCTCGCAAGATCATCGACGCGCTGGAAAGATGGATGGGCGAAAAGGAGAACGACTAGCGTTCCCGGCAAATGACCGGCCTCTGCGTGTGCCGGTCGCGACGAAATGCGGCATGAAGCCGCCGGGTTTCGGAAAAGGAAAGGGGAGGATTCCTCTTTCCTTTTTTTCGGCGCTTCTTTGCAAGCCTTTGGGGTTCTGTCTCGCCCTTTTGGAACATGTTGCCTCTGAAAAAAAGACAAAATGCGAGACGGCCGCGCCGCCCGGCCCAACGTGAGCGGAAACACCGCGTTTTTCCGTGAAACGACAGGCCGTATGGTTTGAACCGCAAAGCGTTGCAAACGAAAAATGCGCCGGGCACGGACTGGTGACAAAATGGTCACCAAAAGGAAACAGCAGGCATCCCCGCATGAGGGATAACCTGCTGTAAATACTTGGTGGGCCCACCAGGCTTCGAACCTGGGACCTGCCGGTTATGAGCCGGAGGCTCTACCAACTGAGCTATAGGCCCGCGTGGCGCACTATAGCCGCAAGCAGGCTTGCGGGTCAAGCGCGCAATGGCGTGTTACATGGCATTGCCGCATTGCAGCAGGCGGATTTGCTCGTCCATGGCCTTTCTGAGCGGGGCGGGCAGGCCCATGATGTCCACGTTGAGGAAGCCGCGCACGATGGTGGCCGCCGCCTCGTCCTCATCCAGACCGCGTGCCATGAGGTACTCGATCTCTTCCTGGGCGATCTTGCCCACAGCGGCCTCATGGGAGAGCTCCACGCCGTCCTGATTGCTGTCCAGCTCGGGGATGGCGTGCATGCGGCCGTTGCCGAGGATGAGCCCCTTGCATTCCAGATGCCCCTTGACGGGCGTGGCTCCGGCACCGATGAAGCCGCGGTTGATGATGGTGCCGCCCGTGGTGACCGCGCGGGAAATGATCTCGCCGCGCGTGTGGGGCGCGTTGAGCTCGATGCGGTTGCCGCTGTCCACATGGGAACCTTCCGGAGCCACGATGACCGAGTCGAAGCGGGCCACCGCCCCTTCCCCGGCCAGCGTGATGCCGGGATACATCTGCAGGTCCCCCACAGGCTTGAGCAGAATGTAGTTGTTCTGGAAGACGCCTCCCGCTTCCACACGCCCGGCGGAACGCGGCCGTACGGTGGTGCTTTCACCCCAGTTGTGGATCATGGTGAAGGTCAGCTTGCCGCCCTTCTCCACATAATATTCCGTGATGCCGAGGTGGGCGGAATGCTCCGCGTCATGGGCCGTGGCGCAGCCGCCGAGAACGTGCAGTTCCGCGTCCTCCTCCACAATGACGATATTGTGGATGCTCTGTCCCGCGCCGTGCCCCTTGATGAACATGCAGGACTGCACGGGTTCGGCAAGCTTGACGCCCTTGGCCACCCGCATGAAGTAACCGCCGTTGCAGTGTTCACGGGTAAGGCGGGTGAATTCGTCCTTTTCGGGATCGAGCAGCCGCCAGTAGTGCTGGGGCAGACCGTCATACTTGGCGAGAGCGGCGCGGATGTCCATGAGTTCGAGGCCCTCATGGCGCGTACCGCAATGCACGTCCGCATGGTTGAGCTGCATGAAGGTGCCGCTGACGTGCTTGTCCTGCACGTCGATGCCCGCGAGGACAAGGCGTTCACGATCCTGCGCGGACAGGGCCGTCAGGTCCTGAATGGGGGCGGCGTGTTCGCCGCCGGTGAAGTTGAAGCGGGAAAGATCGACTGTGCTCATACCAGCGGGGCCTCCATGATCTTGCCGTAGCTGTCGCCGGCCAGGCAGCGCAGGCATTCCTGATAGCCGTGATTGGCGATGTGGTCGAGGATGACGCGCGGCCGGGCTTCACAGCAGAGCTTGCCGTGATACATGACTTGTCCCCGGTCGGCATTGACGTATTCCAGAATGTGGCCGGTGTGGGTGATGATGAGGCCGCTGGTGGTACGGTTACGGCTCCGTTCGCGCAGGGTGGCGCTACAGCAGGCGGGCACGCCGTCCAGCAGTTCGCGGACGGTATGGCCGACCAGGGCCATGTTTTCCAGGTCCACGCCGGATTCCGGCTCGTCGAACAGCAGGAGGCGCGGTTGCTGGGCCATGAGCTGGAGCAGTTCGGAACGCTTGATCTCGCCGCCGGAAAAGCCCGCGTTGACGTCGCGGTCGAGGAACGTGTCGAAGTGGACACGCCTGGCCATGGCCGTGATGTCCATTTCCCTGCCGCGGCCGCAGAGCTCCACCATGCGGCGGGTGGGCAGGCCGTGGATGGTGGGCGGCCGCTGGAAGGACATGCCGATGCCCAGTCGCGCCCGCTCATGCATGGGGGCGCGGGTGATGTCCTTGCCGTCAAAAATGATGCTGCCCCGGGTGACGTCGTAGCCGGAAAAGCCCATGAGCGTCATGAGCAGGGTGGTCTTTCCCGAGCCGTTGGGGCCGAACAGGATAAAGGTTTCGCCGGATTCGATGGTCAGGTCGATGCCTCGCAGAACGGGCGTGCCGTGCACCGAAACATGCAAATCTCGTATTTCGAGCATGTTCATCCTCAAGCTTGAGACGGGCGCCCGCAGGCGCTGTTGGCCGGCAGCAGTCCCGGCGGAACGGCCGGAATGCGCCTGAAAAACGAAAGGCCTCCGGCCGGTGGCGGCGGGCTGCCGGCAATCCGGGCCATGAGGAACGCCGATGCGCCACAGACGGCCATCGGGCCCGCGCATAATCGCAGACTTGTTCCGCGCTGTCCAGTCCGCCGGGCGGATTTCCGGCGGTACGGAACTTGCGCCGGGCTGGGCAAGCGGCTAGTATCCTCCTGCATGAGAACGCGCCGCCGGCGCATGAGGAGGTTTGCATGTACATCATTACCGGGGGCGCGGGCTTTATCGGCAGCGCCATGCTGTGGCAGCTCAATCAGCAGGGCATCGACGACGTGGTGCTGGTGGACCATCTGGGCACGGACGACAAATGGCGCAATCTGGTCAAGCTGACCTATGCCGACTACATCCACCGCGAGCGTTTTCGCGATCTTCTCCAGCGTGATGCCCTGCCCTGGAAGGTGGATGCCATTATTCACCTCGGCGCCTGCTCCGATACCACGGAGGCGGACGGCGATTTTCTCATGGAAAACAACTTCCAGTTCAGCCGGGATGTCTGCCGCTATGCACTGGACAAGGGGGCGCGCTTCATACAGGCCAGCTCCGCCGCCACCTACGGGGATGGTTCGCTGGGATTCAGCGACGATCCCGACCTGCTGCCGAAGCTGCGGCCGCTCAATCTCTATGCCTATTCCAAGCACCTTCTTGATCTCTGGCTGGTGCGGCACGGGCTGGACAAGGAGGTGGCGAGCCTCAAGTTCTTCAATGTCTACGGCCCCAACGAGTACCACAAGGGCGAGATGCGCAGCGTCGTCTGCAAGGCCTACAAGCAGATCACCAAGCACGGCGATCTGGAGCTCTTCCGCTCCATCAGCCCGGAAATCTCCGACGGCGAACAGAAGCGGGACTTTGTCTACGTCAAGGACTGCACGGCCCTTATGAGCTGGCTGCTGGAAAACCGCAACGTCAACGGCGTCCACAATGTGGGTACCGGACGCGCCCGCAGCTTCAATGATCTGGGCCGGGCGGTCTTCAGCGCCATGCAGCGTTCCTGCCGCATCACTTATGTGGATATGCCGCGCGTGCTGCACGGCAAGTATCAGAATTTTACGCAGGCGGACATGAACTGGCTGGACAAGGTGGGCTGCCCCATAAAGATGACCAGCCTTGAGGACGGCGTAACCGACTTTGTGCAGAACTATCTGTCGCAGCCTGATCCGTATTTGTAAGATGGTGCTGACAAAGAGAGCATTTGGGGTTTGGCGTTTCGCGGAAAAATGCGGTTTTTCCGCTCACTTTCGGTCGGGCGGCACTGTGCCGCCGCCTCGTATTTTGCCTTTTTCAAAGGCAAAATGCTCTGTCTGCCGTTTGGCAATGGAACCTTTTCGCTTTGATTTTATCAAGTGAAAGCGAAACTATTCTGGAGGGGGGCTTGCCCCCCTTTTTTATGCCGTTTTGCGGGCAATGATGGTCATGGTGAAGCCCCTGCCGATTTTTTGCGCAAACCAGTCGGCTGCCGGTGCAAATACCGTTCTGTCAAACCAGCATACCGTACGGGTCAGAGCGGAAGGCTTGCCGCGCAGCATGCCGCAGAATTCCGGGCGGCGACCGGGTGCCCTGTGTTGGGAAACAATATCATCCAGAGGTTCGCCCGCAAGCCTCTTGAGCAAATAGACCAGCAGCCCTCTGTGTGTTCCCATGAAAATTTTCTGGTCAAAAAGGTGCTGCACGGGCTGCAGACCGTATTCCCGCAGCAGTCTGTCAAAACTGCCGGGCGTAAAGAGGTTGAGATGCCGGGGAATGTCGTCCCCCTGCATATAACGTCCCGGAATGCTGGCAAAGTTGGGCACAAGGGCTATAAATATCCCCCCGGGCGCAAGCATGCGAGAGATGTTTTGCATGGTATCCCGCAAGGTGGCGACATGCTCCATGACGGCCCATGCCGTAATGACGGAAAAGCTCTTGTCGGCATAGAGCTCGTCAAGTTTTCCGCCGTACTGTATGGGCAGGGATGTCTGATTGCTCAAGGAGGTCGTCCAGTCATAGCCGCTGGCCTGCCAGCCGTTCTGCTGCGCGTGGGCGACGAATTCTCCTCCGGCGCACCCAAGATCAAGCAGTGGGCCACCGGAAAACTCAGCGGCATACGCGTTAACAAGGGCCAGCTTGTTCTGGAGGGGACGCAGCTGACCGGAGCGGTCGTGGTTTGTGGCGTAGAATCGGGGCGGATAAAAGAGGGACAGGCTCGCTTCGGACGGTCTGTCCAGAACATAGCCCATGCCGCATTCCCGGCAACGTACAATGGTAAAACGATGGGATGAGCAGCAAAGACGCAAATCCGGACGTTTAAAAACCACGGAGTAGTTGTCGCTCAGACATACGGGGCATCGGGCGTGTTCAAGATTAAGGGCTTCTTCACTCACTAAATCAACTCCGTAGTGTTTACGGTACGATAACATTCCGCCAGCCAGTGATCCCAAGCGGAAGAGGAAATTTTTCCCACGCCGCCATAGTGAAAGAATGTCAGTTCACCGACGTAGATTTGCCCTGCCACGTCATACAGATCGACGCGTACATATTTGAAGGGGGCGGCGAGCGTTTCGGCGATGCCCAGCATTTCTTCAAGTTCAGCCGGTCGGGGAACGTCCCCCGTAAATAAGTCATTGCTGATGGTGAATCGCTGCGGCTCCCATTGCGGGGAATAGTGCGTCATGCAGGGTTTACCCGTTTCCGGGCGTCCGAGAATGACGGCAATGCTTTTGGCCTTGCCGCCAAAACAATGAAACTTGTAGTCAATGAGCGGCGCTCCGTCAGGGTTGAGGCAGTCTTCCACATAAAGGTGTGGCGTGATGCCCTGGTAGCACGTTTCCCCAAACTCCGCATAGTCCTGCCGGAGCCAGTTTTCCAGCAGATGCTGAGGTGGTTCCCCAGGCGGCCCATCAAGCCTGAGCACCTGCCCCGAGGAGTGGTTGCTCTTGACGACACAGGGATAGGCAAGAGACGGCCAGTCTATTTCCTGCGGAGAGCAGTAAACACCTTGTATGGGAACAAGGTAGCGCCCATTGAAGGTTTCGGACACCAGATCGCGCAAGCGCAGCTTGTCGGTGTAGGCGCTCAGATCGGTATTCCACAGCTCCATCTGCCGATGGTAAATGACATCATTAAAGGTGGAAAGATTTTCGTCGGGCAGTCTGCCGTTCTCAAGCAGAAAGTGGCGTAGCGCCCATTCCTTGTTGCTGACGCCTCCTTCCAGACTGACCTTGCACAGTTCTGGAGAAGCGGCGATGCCGTCGCTTCTGCGGAGAGTGCTGTGGTGATCCGGCAGCAATGTCGTCAGGACGTTGTTGCAGCGGATAAGAAAGGAGTTGAGGCGGACTGTCACCCGTTGCTGGCCGGGAAAAAGCGTGACGTTACGCACGAGAACGTCATTCCACAGCAGACGCAGACGGCAGGAAGCCTCGGAGCGCACAAACAGCGTAAGGACGTGGGGCCCGTAAGGGCCTGCGCCGGGAACTGAGGCGGCATCCAGACCGGGGAGAACCAGCCGTCCCTCCGCATCGTTCAGGCGCATACCGGACGCGGAGTTTGCCCAGCCTTTGATGAACCTTTCCTTTCCCTCTCCTTTTTCGACATGGAGCTGCCAGCCCGCAGGGGATAAAAGTGAGGGGTCTGTCGATTGCATCATATTCTCCATGAAGGAGTTTTTCTAGAGCATTTTCCCTTTGAAAAAGGCAAAATGCGAGGCGGCGGCACAGCGCCGCCCGGCCGAAAGTGAGCGGAAAAAACGCGTTTTTCCGCGGAACGCCAGGCCGTATGGTTTGAAACACAAAACGTTTAAAACTGTAAACACTCTATTTGCCGGTTTTCCGCCAGCTCCTCAAGTGCTGGAATCCCAAATGCAAGACTCGTCTATGGGCACATGGCAATCATGCCGATCTGATGGAACACGTTTCGCTGCAGCCGAGGCGTGTGTTTTGTCCTAAAATTCCAGCCCCGCCCGAGATGTAGGATGAATAAAGCGGCGATACCAGGGACAATCACGCACCATTTGGTTTCCCTTGTTGTATATCGCAAGGCGCTGTTCATCCTGCTCGGGAATGAATTGCCGACTGAAGAATGGGTAAAAGAAAAGGCGCATCTTGTTTTCTTCGGCATTGGGAGCGGCAAGGTAGTCAAGAATCTGCTGACAGCGTTTGGCGGGTGAGCGCTGCGCGGCAAGATACGCGGGGCCTTCGGCGGCAAGGCGAACTCGTCTGGGATAATCAAGAATAAGCTGTGCCAGAGTTTCCGGCGCGGATTCTTCCCGCAAGGTGACTGTGGGGAGAGTCAGGAATCCGTCAATATCGTTATGCTGCCACCAGCGATCCCGCAATTCTTCGGCGCTGCCGGTAAATCCCAAAAGGCGCATGGTCATGGTGGAGTAGCGGTCGAAAAGTTTACGCGCATGCTCCACCCCGTAATCCGCCACCACGCAGCCTGCCGCCAGAGCCTCGCTTACGCTGCGCCCGCTATACTGCATGGAGTTGCAGAAGATATCCGCTGAAGCAAATTCTTTTGCCATTTCTTCGTGCGGAATGCCCTGAACCATCTTGAAGCCGAACTGCAGTCCCAGACTGCGTAAAACATCAAGAATTTGCAGAATGGTGCCGGTTCCCTTGGAGGCCTTTTTGGAAGGCGCATGCAAAATAATCGGGAATTCTCGCTGTGGCGGGTGCGGCAGCGGATTTCCCGGTGCGTACAGCCAGCCGCCGGAGACCATGCTGGGGCGCAGCCCCATGCGTGCTATGCCGATAATCAAATCGGCGTATATTTCCGCCATACGCAGATAGTGAAGTCTTTTATGCAGATTGGTGGCATCTCGTGCCAGGTATCTCGTAGCTGTGGGCATTTCATCCCAGGTTCCGGCTTGTTCCTCCACTTCCGGCTCCCGAATTTCCGAGCCGCAGAACCGGATGACGATTTTCTTCCCACGTTTTTTCAATTCAAACAGGTCGCTAGCGTCTTCCCGAAAACTATTCCAGATAAACATGCAGACATCGGCTTCCAGCGCCTTTTGCCAGGCAATCTGACGCAAGTGGGCGGCATGTTTCGCATATTCCGGGTCTTCTGGACGACGTCCCGGATATCGTGCCTCCGTGATTGCGGCAATATTCATATCCACAGCGTCACTGATAATAGCGCTTGATGTCTCCGTAACGCAAAAAACTTCGTGCCCCAGCTCTCTGAAGCCGGTTCCATAGTCTGCCATCAGGCTGGCCGTATTCTGCATGCCAATAAAAATTTTCATCGGGAAACTCCTGCGTTCTGCGAAGTCTGCTGAGCCGGGGGCGAACTCTCTCGCCCCCGGCCTCCTATCGTCGAAGAGCTTCCGCCCTGCGCGAGCGGCATGCTGCCTTCCGGCCATCCAACGGGTGGTCTCATACCCTGCCTGCTGCAAAGCTGCCTTTTTCCGCGCCATTGCAGAGAGAGCAGGCTTTTCGTCCAGAGCGCTTATGAGTCTTGCGACTGGTGCCGGGTGGCTTCCAGAAGAAAGGCGCCGACTTGCTGCAGTCCTCGCGGGTTTTCCGTACGAATGCGGGCATCAAGCTGCGTCATGAGTGATCGCGGAGCGGAAAAGCCAAGCAGGATGCGTGCACGCTGACGCTCCTCCGGACTGAGCTTGTCAAATGTCGTGACAGGCAGCCCATCGACAACAGCTTGCCGCAGATGGGGAGAGTCGTCCAGAAAGCCGCGCACAGGGAGTTTTTTGCCGGTGAGGATGGCGCAGATATTGCGCCCGCGCAAGCCAGCTCCGTAAATATAGATGGGATCGGACGCAACGCGAGATACGTCTTTCTGATTGAGAAAAGCGAAGAACGCCTGAAGTTCTTCATCATTTTCCAGGGCTGACTTGATGGAATTTTGTGCTTGCACGCCAATTGCCCGGCACTTTTTGCAGAAAGAGAAGTCTTTTTTCCGTTCTGCAATCTGATCGGCTGTAAGATCAAGGAAGTCGCCGACATAACCGAATTCATGGTAGGTTGCGTAGTTGCAGCAAAATATTTTTGCCGCATAATTGATGAAGAGAATGCGTTCCTGATTATGGCAGGCACTGTCGGCAAATACCGGTGTGGGAATAACCTTCCAGAGGTCGTGGGTAAGCAGCCGGGACAGCAGCGGTGCTGCTTCTGCCGGCGGTTCATATTCCTTGCCTGAAGTGACGGCTTCCAGAATATCCCCATAGGGAAAGTAGGTTGCGGGAAAACTTCTGAAATGAAAGCCGAGATTTTCAGCAAATTCCTGCATGAGCAATTCTTCTTCCGCATTGTCATTATACCGCAGAAATTTGATGTAGACCTTTCCTCCATGCCGCATTTCCGCAATACGCCGCATGTTGCCCTTGACGATTTCCATACGGCCGCGAGCATGGCCCTTTTCATACGTTGCCTGCGTAAAGGCATCGAGAGAAATATCCAGACGCTCCAGCGCGGGATGCTCGATAATGGGGGCAAGATCACGCTGGCTGTTGAGGTTGGAGCTGATTTCCACGGTCAGCCCCTGTTCACCCGCCGCATCCAGAACGCCGGGCAGTTCAGGGTGCAGAAGCGGTTCGCTGAGCGAATACAGCGGCATGCGGGGATTGCCGTAATCTTTGGCGATTTTGGCAAAGACTCGGCGGCAGAGTTCCACAGGGGCATAGCGCAGCTTGCCGGTCTTGGAAATGTGCTCCGCCGGGCAGGACTGGCAGCTCAAATTGCACTGGTCCACGATGGAAAAGGTAATCATATCATATGAAGGCATATTAGTTCCCCTGTTTTTTCAAAAAGGCAGCACGCTGCTGGATACTTTTTTCCAGCCGATTCACGAGGCTGTCAAATCCCAGATGTTTTGCCATGACATGTGCCTTGATCAGGTTGAGCATTTTCATTTCCTGCACATGTACATTTGGATACTGTTTTTTGTAGGCATCGACTGCCTCCCTTACGCCGCAGTCCATGTAGTACGCGAGGGCTTCCCGAACACGTGGATGGTGTGGAATAAAATGTTTTTGTTTGACGTACTCTCTGCCGTTGAGGGGAGACACATGCTGCGACGTCAGCGCAGGATAGTGCGGATTCATGAAGGCAAAAGAGCCAGGATAGGACTGGATATACATGTTCATGATGGCAATGCCGTTCATCTCCTGCACGTCAATGAGACGTTCAAGATTGAGGCGCACGTCATCCGGCTCGGCTTCCGGAACGCAAATCATGAAGTTGACGCCGGATTCAATATCCAGACGTTGGGCCGCCCGCAGCAGCTCCATGATGATGGCGTCGTTATAGCCTTTTTTATGCATGATGGGCGTCAGGAGCATTTTTTCCGAAAAATTTTCCACGCCGAAGCTGATGCGGTGAAATCCTGCCGCCTTCATCAGGCGGAGGATTTCCAGGTCAGGCTGTCGCGTTTTCAGGTCCAGAAAATCCACCACTCTGGACTGGCAGAAAAAAGCCATTTGTTGCGGCAGCTCGCCACGCTGCTTGAGGTCGATGACCTTGCGGCAGAAGTCCCGGGTAAACCGCTTGGGGCTTGTGAAGTCGTCGTCATGGATATTGAAGAAGGAAATACCGTACGTTGTATAATAAAAGGAAACGAGATCAATGACTTCATCAACGGTCAAGCCGAAGGAGGCACAGTTCTTGCCGTATACCTGCTCAAGAAAATTGGAAGAACTGCAGTAACCGCAGCGATTGGGACACTTGTGCGAGGTAAAAAGTCGCCATGCCTTGAACGCCCGGTAGCGGGAACTTTCCTCGCCTTTTTCCGGCTCGTTCTCGGACAGCAGAGAACGCCATACTGCGGGAATGCCCATTTCCTTTGCATAGGTATAGTTCAAATCTCGAAAAAGGGCAGGCGTAAGCGGCATTGACGGATTCTCGAAAATTTCTGAACCATTGCGCCATGTAAGACTGGGGACGGCGCGCAAATCGGGCTTGGCCCCTGCCGGCGTCCCTTCAAGAACGCGCGCCAGTTCCAGCATGGGAAGTTCGCCATATCCCCGGATGACGCCGTCAAAGCCTAACTCCAGCCAGAATGCGGCGGCTCGGCTTGGCGCCTGACCACCGACGCAGGTAAACGCATGGCATCGTTCCGCAGCCTTTTTGAATGGAAGAAAGGCCTTAAGCTCTTTTTCGAGAAAAACATAGGTGCTGCTCAGCCCTATGAGGGAGTATGCCCCCTGTTCCGCTCTGGCAAGATACGCCTTTTCATCATCAAGACCAATCTCGCAAATATCGCATTGCATTCCGTTGCGGCGCAGATAGTGTGTTATCCTGTGCAAGCCAAGATTGCGGGACTGGGTTTCCACTTGTTCCTCGTGGACGGATAGCAAAAGAACTGCCATTGTCTACTACCTCATGTATAGGAAAAATTCCGCCTGAAGAGATGAGCATGCTATCGCTTTGTGACATAATACATGTCCAAAACGGCAGAATCATAATTTTACAAAATTGTGATTTCCTTCAGCGTGATGCTATACCTTCTTTTCTACGGATATCAGGCCGGGCAAACTTCCAAAGCCTGTATACGTCTGCGGGTTGCTGCCGGAAAGAACGATACCGGGAGCCTGTCTGCAGTAAAGCTTAGAGCATTTTCAGACTGAAACACCTTGCGTTTCAAACCGCACGGCCTGCCATTTAGCGGAAAAAGCGCACTTTTTCCGCTCACGCCGGGCCGGACGGCGCAGTGCCTCCGCCTCGCGTGTGCCTTCTTCAATGGCAAAACGCTCCAGGGCCTGTGACCACTAGTTATTGTCTGTTTGGGGGAAGGGAACCCCCTCGTTCTGCTGTCGATGCCCGCAAGACTCCTGCGCTGCCTGGCGGGCATGGCCCTGCAGGCCGCCTTTCGGTCGTCGCCGGCGCGGCTCCCCCTTCTCCCCACGCCCACCATCCTTTCTCCAGCGCGCTTTTACCGAGGGAAGAGTCTGGGACACGAGACAACCTGCCCCAGAGACAATTGGAGCATATACAATCTATTTACTTTTTTCTGTTGAAATTATTTGTAAAATTTGTGTTGCTCGTCCTGATTCGTACGGTTTGGGCTCTGCAGGACATACTGGGCTCTTGTGTTTCTACAGCAGTTGCGACCAGCTTTGCATGATCCGTTCCTCGGAGAATTTCTCGGGCAAGGCGACCATCCGCGCTCGCAACTGTTTTTGCACATCGGCATCCAGCATCGTCAGCATGGCATGCACCAAGGCTTTTTGGTCATTGACGGGTACCAAAAATCCATTATTACCCTGCTGGACAATTTCCGAGGGGCCGGTGGGGCAGTCCGTAGCGATGATCGGGCAGCGATCGGCCAGGGCTTCCAGCAGGACATTGGGAAAGCCTTCGTAATCGGAAGGGTGCACAAGTGCCAGTGCCCGCTGTAACCAAGGCCGCACATTCCGCACCTGTCCCAGAAGTGTTACACGCTGCTCCAGCCCCAACTCTTGACGAAGAGACAGCAAAATCTGTTCCTGTTCGCCGCTTCCGGCGATGTACAGATGGAGTTCCGGCCGGGATGGCGCAAGTTCAGCAAAGGCTCGCAGCAGCAGGTCATGGCGTTTGACCGGAGCAAGGCGGCCGATAGCGAGAAAGTAGGGCTGTTCTTGCGGAACATCTTCTGTGTCGGTCTGCGGTGCGGAGGCAGGGAAGGCGGGATTGGGCAGAGCATAACACTTTTCCATGCCCACGATGGCGTTGCCCCAGTGCTGTCGGGTATACTCGCACTGTACAACCAGAGCGTCAGCCGTGGGATAGAGCAGTTTTCTCAATTTTTCGTCATGCTCGCCGAGAAATACGGCGGGCGGGTATGTACGTTCGCAGATGATGGTACGACAGGGCAAATCGCGAGCCGCCAGCAGACAGCGCATATTCATGCGGGCCAGAAAGCTGATGATGGGAAGATAAACGACCTGTTCCTGCGCCAGAATTGAGGCAAAGACTTTTCGGAGAGCAGGAATATTGCGGGATTCCTGCGGCCAGATATCCAGGAGCGGGCTTTCTGCGGCCATGCTGTCAATCTGGATACGCTGCACGGCGGGATGGAGCGGTAAATCTTCCGGGAAAGCTTGAAAGGTGACAAGCCAGACGTGCACGCCACGGTTTGCCCACCAGGCAGCCATTCGAGCCACTATTTTTTCGGTTCCTCCGCCATGAAGGCGTGGAAGGCAGAGGGCTAGAGCTGAAGGGAGGTTATGCGGGACAGGCATGGAGTTTCCTGAGCTTTACGGCATGGCGGCATGCTGTTTTCGCCGTCTCCTGACGGGGGTGGCGATGAATAAAAAATGCCCCTGAGGATGGAAAGAGGGTTCGCATGTTGGCTGATAGGGTTCGCGAACAATGGGCTATGCCATAGCATTGACTTTTGCCGAAAAGAATCTGAACTCGGGACGATTTCCTGCGTCGATTGTATAGTTTATTCTGCGGAATGGGGAGCTGCCGGAGAAGGGGCGGCTCTTTTCCTTTCGTCTATCCAGTCAACCAGCTGTGACCATTTTTCCATAACGCGGTTGATGTTGCAATAATCACGCACTTTCAACGCTTCTCGTCCGAGTGCAGCGGCCTTTTCGGGGTAGCGCAGCAGGAAATCAAGCTGATGCGTAAGCCGGGCAATCTCTCCTACAGGGAGGAGGATGCCGTTGACGCCGTCCTTGATGAGATAGGCCGGACCGGAAGGACAGTCGTAACTGATGACCGGCCGCGCAAGCGCCATGGCCTCGATAAGCGCGTTGGGAAAACCTTCAAAGCGCGAGGGGAGCACAAAAAGACTCGCTCTGCGCACAATGGCATGCGGGTTATGGATGAAGCCCGGCATGAGAATATTGTCGGCAATGCCCAGTTCTTCCGCCTGCCGGGTCAGGGCGGCGCGTTCCGGGCCTTCCCCAAGAATGACCAGCTTGACATCCGGATGCCGGGCAAACACGGGGGGAAGCGCCTGGAAAAGCAGATCAAAGCCTTTCTGCCGGTGGAGTCGTCCCACACAGCAGATAAATTTAGCGGGAAGCCAGTCCGGGATCGGGGAGTCGACGGCCAGCGGCAGAACAGGATTATGAATGACATGCACCCGGTCAGCAGGCAGGAAGCGTTCGGCCCACTGGGTTTTGACGTTTTCCGTCAGAACGGTGAGGGCGTCGGCCCAGGGGTAGCACAGGCGCATGCAGCAACGCCGGAGAAGCGTGTAATTCTGAGTTCTGGGGTCAATGCGTTCGGCAATGATCACATGCTTGTTCAGGCCGCGGGTAGCCAGCAGCGTCGGGACATTGCTGCGATCCATGAAGCTGATGACAATATCGTGCCCCTGTTTGATGATGGCTCGCCGGAGACGGCGGATGCTCCACGGATAGCCGTTGCGGCTGAACAATGTTTTCGGGCAGGCAAGCGTTATCCGTCGAACCCGGCTGTCCAGAGGGTAGGCATCCAGTCGGGAGGGGACGGACGTTATGACGCTGACGGCCACCCCTCTTTCTACCCAGTAGTTTGCCATGGTGCTGAGAACTCGCTCGGCTCCTCCTCCCATGAGCGAGCGGATGACAAAGGTGACTCCGTTTACCTGCATAACATCTTCCACGCCTGAAATATTTTGAGCATTGCGCCGTGTTGTATAAAAAAAAGAGGACGCCCGGCGTCAACCGGCTTTTTCAAAATCCTTCTATTGGCCTATCCCTTCAAAGCATTAGGTGGTGGAATTACGGCAGAAATATCCGCAAACCGGCATAGCCCACCACATGCGTCATGTCGCCGGAGATGCTGCCGGACGTATCATGCAAAGTCTGTTCCACCAGTGGCGGCGTCTTGCCCGTCAGCTGGCGGAGAGCGTAAAGCGCCAGTGCCAGCGGAGCCGCGCCGCACATGCTGATGCCTTCCCTCCGGGTGACGTGCAGCAGGCCGTCGGCATCGCAGGCGAGCGCGTGGCGCAGGGCCATGTCGTCTTTCTGGAGGGTGCGGTGCTGGTCCTCGTAATGGTTCATGTCCGAACTCACCACAAGGGCCACTTGCGGCATGTCGCCGCCGGACTCGCCCGACGGCTTCGTCAGCAGGCGTCCGGCGAGCAGACGGGCCAGGTCGCGTCCGGCCTGATGGAGCACGTCCCGCTGCTGTATGCCCACGCAGATCGGGACAATGCGGAAAGGCTCCGGCTGATGGACCTGCAGGAAGGGCAGAATGACTTCCAGCGCGTGTTCGCGCAGATGGGCATGGGTATCGGCTTCAAAGACGGTCGGCCCTTCGCAGAGCGCGGCGGCCAGACCGGCATCCACGGTGACGGGCCCCAGCGGCGTAAGCCAGGCGCCGTCCGGCCAGACGGACAGGGGGTGCCCCATGCCCGTATGATTGGGGCACAGGAGGATGAGGGTGCGCGGCAGGCGCATGCCCGCCAGTGTGGCGCCGATGACGTGCCCGCAGAAGACATGCCCGGCATGCGGCAGCATGAGGGCGACCGGTGCGGTGTGACGGGGAGCGGGCAGGGCATGCGCCCCGGCATCCAGAAAGTGGCGAACTTCCTGCCGCAGGTCTTCCGGGCCATCGGGATAAAAGCGTCCGGCAACCGCCGGCTGACGGATAAGCATGCATCCTCCCCGCGGCGAGTGCGCCGCAACGGATTATTCGGCCGCCTGCGCCGTGCCGCGGCAAGACGACCGGAAGGGAAGACTCGCCGCGGGCGCATGTCGCAATCGGGTGCGTTTCCGCCACAGGCGACGGGTAAACACGGCGAGTTGCCCACATCACACCGTCCGGGCAGGACAAACGGCGCATCCCGTGTCCCGCCCGGACGGCTGGACAACGAATTCCTAGCTGTCAATGCCTCCCATGAGGAAGAGGTGCGTTTCCATGTAGTCGTTGAGCCCTTCACGGCTGCCTTCACGACCCATGCCGCTGAACTTCACGCCGCCGAAGGGCGTTTCCGCGGCGGCAAGGGTCACGTCGTTGATGCCGACCATGCCGTATTGCAGAGCCTCGGACACGCGCCAGATGCGTCCCAAATCCCGGGAGAAGAGGTAGGAGGCCAGACCGAAGCAGGTATCGTTGGCCAGAGAGATCGCCTCCTCTTCGGTGTCAAAGGGCATGATGGCGGCCACGGGACCGAAGATTTCTTCCCGGAAGATGCGCATTTCACGGGTCAGGCCGGTGAGCAGGGTCGGTTCGTAGAAACGCGGCCCCATGCTGTGAGGCTTGCCTCCGGCCAGCAGGGTGGCGCCCTTGCTCAGGGCGTCCTGTACAAGACCGTCCACACGGCGAACCGCTTCTTCATTGATGAGGGGGCCGATGGTCACGCCCGCGTCCAGACCGTTCCCCACGCGGAAGGCGTCCACCTTTTCCTTGAGGCCCCGCACAAAGGCATCATGAATGCCGCGCTGCACCAGAAAGCGATTGGCGCAGATGCAGGTCTGGCCCGCATTGCGGAATTTGCTGCCCACCGCGCCGGTCACGGCGGCGTCCAGCTGGGCGTCGTCAAAGACGATGAAGGGCGCGTTGCCGCCCAGCTCCAGCGAAAGACGCTTGAGGGTGGGGGCACAATCCGCGGCAAGCTGCTTGCCCACCTCGGTGGAACCCGTAAAGCTCAGCTTGCGCACCACCGGGCTCTGCGTGATCTCCCGGCCGATGGTGCCGGAATCGCCGGTGAGGACGTTGATGACCCCGGCCGGAATGCCCGCACGGCGGGAAAGTTCGGCCAGGGCCAGCGCGCAGTAGGGCGTGGCGCTGGCGGGCTTGACCACCAGTGTGCAACCGGCGGCAATGGCCGGTGCCGCCTTGCGGGGCAGCATGGAAGAAGGGAAGTTCCAGGGGGTGATGACGCCCACCACGCCGATGGGCTGCTTTTGCGTCAGCGGCCGCACACCGGCGCGCGGCGCGGGAACGACGTCGCCGTAAGCGCGGCGGATTTCTTCCGCAAACCACGGGAAATAGCTGGCCCCCTGCAGGATTTCTCCGCGGGCCTCGGCCAGCGGTTTGCCCTGTTCCAGGGTCAGGATACGGCAAAGATCGTCGATGTGTTCCTCAATGAGTTCGCCCCAGCGGCGCAGTTTTGCTCCGCGTTCCTGCAGGGGAACCTTGCGCCAGGCGGCAAAGGCGGCTTCCGCCGCGGCAATGGCGGCGCGGGCATCATTGGCCGTACAGCGCGGCACGCTCCCCAAGTCCTCTCCCGTGGCGGGATTGATGACCGACAGGGTGTCGCCGTTTTCGGCATCCTGCCAACGGCCGTTGATATAGGCCTGATGGCGCAGCAGATCGGGGTCCTTCAGATGTTTGGGCATATGGCCTCCTTTATGTGATGTGCCGCCTGTGCGGCGAAAAATTCTGTACGGCCTTCCGAGTCCTGTTTCGGCCGCGCGGCTGTCCTCCCTGACAAAAGCGCGCCGGGGAAGGGATGGGGAGCTTGGGGGAAGGATGACGAGAACGCCCTTTCTCGCTCCGTTGCGAAGATGCTGGGCCCTTCCGCGCCGGCAGCGACCCGGCCGGGCGGCCCGCAGGCCGTGCCCGTCAGGCGACGCAGGAGCCTTACGGGCATCGACAGCAGAGCGAGGGTTTTCCCTTCCCCCCAGCAGACAGCGAATAATCTCAACAGCCCCTAAAACAACCGCACGCCGCCGCACCAGTGGTGCCGGACGCGCCCCCGCATCGTCTCACCGAGGAAGGGCGTATTGGCGCTTTTGGAGTACAGGGTCTCCGGGCTCACCGTCCATGTCTCTTCGGGATCGAAGAGGAAGAAGTCCGCCGGATCGCCGGGCTCGAAGCGGTTGCAGGGCAGGCCGAAAATTTCGGCCGGGCCGTAGCACCAGCGCTGATGCAGAAGAGCTTCGTCCCAGATGCCCTCGCTCACCAGCCGCCAGGTCAGCGGCAGGGCAAGGTCGAGACCGGTAAAGCCCTTGGGTGCCTCGTCCAGCGTGCGTTCCTTTTCATGCAGGGCATGGGGCGCGTGGTCGGTGCTGAGTACGCCGAGGATGCCGTCCCGCACGGCCTGACGCAGGGCCTCCCGGTCTTCGGGGCGGCGCAGCGGCGGGCTGACCTTGGCGTTGGCGTTGTAGCCGCGCAGGGCGCTTTCGTCGAGCATGAGGTAATGCGGGCAGGTCTCGGCCGTGACCCGGACGCCGCGCGCTGCGGCCCAGCGGAGCACATCCACGGAAAGGGCCGAGGACACATGGGAAATATGAATGGGAATATCCAGATATTCCGACAGCATGACGTCACGGGCAATCTGCACGGCCTCACCGGCGGCAGGCTGTCCCTTGACGCCGAGTTCGCCGCTGAGTTCCCCTTCGTTCATGACCCAGCCGCGGGCCAGGTCCGGGTCTTCGCAATGGTCCATGACCACCATGCCGAGATCGGCGGCGTACTCCATGACGCGACGCATCATTTCGGCACTGCTCACCGGGCAGCCGTCATTGGAGACGGCCACGCAACCGGCGTCCTTCAGTTCGCCGAGCGGGGCGAGCTCCTGCCCGGCAAGGCCCACGGTGGCGGCGGCCACGGGATAGAGACGCGGCCCGTGCGGCCAGGCGGTACGGGCCTTTTCCAGCATGTAGCGGGTAACGGCGGCCGTGTCGTTGACGGGGCGGGTATTGGCCATGCACATGACCGCGCCGAAGCCGCCGTGCGCGGCGGCGGCAAGCCCCGTGGCCACATCTTCCTTGTATTCATAGCCGGGGTCCCGGAAATGGGCGTGCACGTCAATAAAGCTCGGCATGAGCAGCAGGCCGTCGGCCTCGAAGACGTCGCATCCCTCCGGGAGGGGCTGATGTCCGGCCGGCGTCATGGTAAGCACGCGGCCGTCCCGGATGAGCAGGTCCACCGGCGCGTCAAGATGGCGGGCATTTTTGATGCAGAGAGTCATGACTAGTCTCCATGCTGCGGGGCGGCGGCCCCTTCGTTGCGGGTAGCCAGAAGATAGAGGACGGCCATGCGGGTGGCCACGCCGGAGGATACCTGATCCAGCACGCGGCTGTGCGGGCCGTCCGCCACGGCATCGGCAATTTCCAGTCCGCGGTTCATGGGGCCGGGATGGAGCACCAGCGCATCCGGTCTGGCCTTGTCCAGCCGGGCGGGCGTCAGACAGAAGCGGCGGGAATATTCCGTGAGGTCCGGCAGCAGACCGGCCTGCTGGCGTTCAAGCTGGAGACGCAGACACATGACGGCGTCGCAGTCGCGCACGGCGGCATCCGGGTCGGCAACGACTTCCGCCGGCCAGTTGTGCACGCCCGCGGGCAGCAGGGTACGCGGCGCGCAGAGGCGGACGCGTGCCCCCAGCAGGGTGAGCAGATGCACATTGGAGCGGGCCACGCGGCTGTGGGCAATGTCGCCGAGAATGGTCACCACGCGACCGCTGAAATCCGTGCCCCAGTGACGGCGCAGGGTCAGGCTGTCCAGCAGGGCCTGCGTGGGGTGGGCATGCCAGCCGTCGCCGCCGTTGACGATGCCGCAGGGAAGCCGTTCGGCAAGGAAGCGGGCCGCTCCGCTGCTGGGATGACGGATGACGATGACATCCGGGCTCATGGCCTGCAGGGTGAGGGCCGTATCCTTGAGGCTTTCGCCCTTGTTGAGGCTGGAGCCGGACTTGGCGAGCGAATAGGTGTCCGCGGAGAGACGTTTGCCCGCCACGTCAAAGGAGGTCTTGGTGCGGGTGCTGTTCTCCACAAAGAAGAGGATGACGGTCTTGCCCTTGAGTGTGGGCACCTTCTTGACGGGGCGCTGGTTGATTTCCTGAAAGCTGGCGGCCACATCGAGGATATGCAGGACATCCTCCCGGCTGAGCTGGGAAATGTCCAGCAGGTCCTTGTGCGTCCACTGATAGCGATTGTCGTTCATGGCAGTGTGGGGCTGAAGTCAAAAAAAGCCCCGCTCGCGCGGGGATGGGACAGACAAAAAACAGGCGTTCCGTCAGGGTGCGAAAAAAGGAAAATCAGCGAAAAAGGGACGGTTGCGCGGTTCATACCGCAACGCTAGACCGGCGCGCCCGCTTTGTAAAGGAGAAAATGCCCGGTTGACGCTGCCCCTCCCTTTGACTAGGGTCAAGCTGCGTGCTCACGCCATGCGGGGCGCATTTCGTCTTTCCGCGGCCTGACGCGCGCATTTACCCGTGATTTCGGAGATGTCATGAAGCTTGTACAGACATATAATCGCAAACTGGCCGAAGCCGTCTGGTGGAACCTGCTCTGGCTCACGGTCGGCGCGCTGCTGGTCACCATCTGCATCCAGTCCGTGGCCACGCCGCACAATTTCGTGGCGGGGGGCATCCTCGGCATGGCCTATCTGGTCTGGCACTGGACGGGCACGCTGGACCTGCTGCTCTGGTATCTGCTGCTGTCCGTGCCCATCTGGGTCTGGGGCTGGTTCTTCGTGGGGCGGCGCTTTCTGCTCTATACGGCCTACGGCACCATCTGCACCACGGTTTTCGGCATGTTTCTCAACGTACAGATACCGCTGCAGACCGAAGTCTATGCGGCGGTCATCGCCGGGGTGCTGCACGGCGCGGGCATGGGCATCATGCTGCGCACCCTGGGCAGCAGCGGCGGCACGGACATCATTGCCGTGGCCCTCAAGCAACGCTGGAACGTGCCCATCGGGCAGTTCTCCTTCGGGGTCAATGCCGTTGTCTACCTGCTGGCGGGCTTCAGCCTGAATCTGGACCTCATCGTGGCTTCCGTGCTGATGATGTTCATTTCGGCCAATACGCTGGAATATGTGCTCGGCATGTTCAACCGGCGCAAGCTGGTGCTCGTCATTTCCGAGCGCGGCGAGGAAATCAGCGAAGCCATTCTGGTGACGGAACGTTTCGGCGTGACCCTCATGCGCGGCAAGGGAGCCTATTCCGGCGCGGACAAGGAAATTCTGCTGACCGTGACCAATAACGTGGTGCTCAAGCGTCTGGAAAATCTGGTGTATACCATCGACCCCGGCGCGCTCTTCATTGTGGAGAACACCTTCTATGTTTCCGGCGGGCAGTTTGCCCGGCGGGACAGGTAGGGCGAGGCCTGCCGGTGTTCCCGATCCTGCCGGGCCGCTTCCCGCGTGTGCGGAAAACCTTGTACCGGGGAGCGTAAGGAGGTTTCATGCCCGACCGCCTTGTTATTCGTGCGCGGACGCTGGTGCCGATGGCAGGGGAGGCCCCCGCGCGCGGCGAGCAGCTGTTTGCGCCTCTGCGCAAGCTGGACGACGCGGCGCTCGTCCTTGTGGACGGTCGTGTGGAAGAGGCCGTGAGCTGGAAACGCTGCTCACCGCCCCCCGGTGCGGAGGTGCGGGATTTGGGGGAAGTCTGCCTGGCCCCGGCGGTGATCAATGCCCATTGCCATCTGCAGCTTTCGCATCTGGCCGGGAAAACACGCTGGGGGGAAGGCTTCAGCGCCTGGCTGGAAAGTCTCATTCCTCTTCTGCGGGAACCGTTTTCCGCCGGAGGCATTGCCGAGGCCTGCGAGGATATGGCCGCCCGGGGTACGGGGCATGTGGGAGATTTTGCCGGTGAGGCCCTGCCCCTCGTGGACGCCGCTGCCCGGCGGGCCGGTCTGGGCATTACGCATTTTTGCGAATGGTTCGGCATGGATGCGCCGTTCATTGATGCCGTCCGCCCCTGGCCGCCGCGTTGTCGCGCCGCGCTGGAGCCGGGGGAGCGGCCCGTGGCGGATGTTTCCGTGCCGCTGGAGGCCCGCTGCGCTCCCGCGGGACACGCCCTGTATTCCACCGCGCCGGAGGTGCTGCGCGATGCCCGGCAGTGGTGCGCGGCAAAGGGGCGGGTCTTTGCCCTGCATCTTGCCGAATCCCCTGAGGAGACGGAATTGCTGTTGACGGGGAGCGGGCCGCTGGCCGAATTGTATCAGGGAATTGTGCTGCCGGAGGACTGGCGGGCTCCCGGCATGCGCCCGCTGGCTCTGGCCGTGAAGTTCGGCCTTGTGGGGGCGGGAACGCTGGCCGTGCACGGCGTGCAGCTTGATGCGCAGGAAATGACGGTGCTGGCGGCCTCCGGGGCGGCGCTCTGTCTTTGCCCGCGCTCCAACAGGAATTTGGGAGTGGGGGCGGCGCCGTTCAGCGCCGCCGTGGAAAACAATGTGTTGTGCTGTCTGGGAACCGACGGACTGACCTCCAATACGGACCTTGATGTTCGTAGGGAGGCGGTTTTTCTGCGCGAAACCTGCGACGTGCCGCCCGAGGCCCTGCTGCGCCTTCTGACGGTCAATGGGGCGGAAGCCCTGCGTCTGCCCTGTTCGGGGCGGCTGGAACCGGGACAGTCCGGCAGCTTCTGCGTCCTGCCGGAAGCCCTGAGTTTTTAGGCGCTCATGGTTCCGGCGGCGCGCGGCGCAGGCAGCCGGTTTCTGCAACCTGTGCGATGTCAACAGCCCTTTGAGGAGGAAATATGGGAGAACACTTTCTGGATGTGAAGGAAGCCCTGCCCCGTGTGGGAGGGAATGATGCCCTGTACCGCAAGCTGCTGGGAACCTTCATGGAAGAGGAGCGGGAAACCGCTGTTCAGGTGGAGGGAGCCTTGCGCAACGATGATCGGGATACCGCCTGGAAGCTGGTGCACAATCTCAAGGGCGCGGCGGCCAATCTGGGCGCAAAGCCGCTGGCCTCGGCGGCCTTTGAGCTGGAAATGGCCATTCGCGCCGGAGCCGATACGGCGGCGCTGCTGGGGCGGTTCAGCCGGACCCTGACCGATACGCTGGTGGCCATGGCGACCTATCGCTCGGCCTGAGAAGTCGGGGCTTTCCCTTTGCGGCGTTTTGGGGTACACTATCCGTCTGCCAATTTTCTATCCTGCATCGGGGGTTCTATGAACATCTGGAAACGCATTCTGGCTGGCGGGGCATTGTGCGCCGTGGCCCTGGGTCTTGCCTCCCCGGCTCTTGCCGAGACCATCAGGCTGGGCCTCATGTGTCCGCTGACGGGCAAATGGGCCTCCGAAGGGCAGGACATGAAAAATATCGTCAGCCTGCTGGTGGATGAGACCAATGCCGCCGGCGGCATCAACGGCAAGAAGGTCGAGCTTGTGGTGGAGGACGACGCCGGCGATCCGCGCACGGCGGCGCTGGCGGCCCAGAAGCTTGCCGGGGCCGGTGTCGTTGCCGTTATCGGCACCTACGGTTCCGCCGTGACGGAAGCCAGCCAGAACATCATTGCCGAGGCCGGGCTTGTGCATGTGGGGACGGGTTCCACCAGTATCCGACTTACCGAGAAGGGCCTGCCGCTCTTTTTCCGCACCTGCCCGCGTGACGACGCGCAAGGGGAGGCGGCCGCGGCCGCCATCGTCAAGGGCGGCTTCAAGAAGGTTGCCCTGCTGCACGACAAGTCCTCCTATGCCAAGGGACTTGCCGACGAAAGCCGCAAGGCGCTGGAAAAGGCCGGCGTGGAAATCGTGTTTTATGATGCCCTGACGCCCGGCGAGCGCGACTATACGGCCATTCTCACCAAGCTCAAGGCCGCCGCGCCCGACGTGGTGTTCTTTACCGGCTATTATCCTGAAACCGGCATGCTTCTGCGTCAGAAAAAGGAAATGGGCTGGGATGTACCCATGATGGGCGGCGATGCCGCCAACCATCAGGACCTGGTGAAGATCGCGGGAGCTGAGGCCGCCAGGGGCTATTTCTTCATCAGCCCGCCCCTGCCGCAGGATATGGATACGCAGGAAGCCCGGCATTTTCTGGAAGCCTACAAGGCGCGGTATCAGAGCGTTCCGGTCTCCGTCTGGGCCGTGGTGGCCGGTGATGCCTACAAGGTTGTCGAGGCCGCCCTTGCCGCGGGCAAGACCGACCCTGAAGACATGGCCCAGTGGCTCAAGCAGCTCAAGGACATGCCCGGTCTGACCGGTAAGCTCGGCTTTGACGAAAAGGGAGACCGTGTGGGCGAATTCTACCGCTCCTATATGGTGGATGAGCAGGGGAAGTTCATCCTTCTGCCGCAAAAGTAGGGCAGGGCGGTACCGCCCGCTGCCTGTAACCGACATCCTATCTGCAAAAAAGCGCCGCGTGCCCGGAACCGCCCTGCGGTGACGGGCCGCGGCGCACAAGTGCCCTATGGAACAATTTTTTCAGCAACTTCTCAACGGACTTGCCGTCGGCGGCATTTATGCGCTGGTTGCGCTCGGCTATACCATGGTCTACGGCGTGCTCAAGCTCATCAACTTCGCGCACGGAGACCTGTTCACCATCGGCGCCTATCTGGGCCTGACCCTGCTGGTGAGCTGCAATCTGTCCGGCCTTCTGGGGCCCGCTGCCGCCGTGCTGGCCGTGTTCGTCATGGTGGGGCTGCTGGTGGCCATTCTCGGCTGCCTGCTCGAACGCACTGCCTACCGGCCCTTGCGCAAGGCCAACCGGCTTTCCGCCGTGGTGTCCGCCCTGGGAGCCTCCATCTTTTTCCAGAATGCGGTCATGCTCATCTACGGGGCGCGTTTTTATGTGTATCCCGACTATCTGCGCCCGGACTTCACCGTAAGTCTGTTCGGCATGGCCGTGCCCGGCGTGCGGCTGATGGTCATCGCCGCCAGCGTCCTGCTCATGCTGGCGCTCTGGGCTTTCATCCAGCGTACCCGCACCGGCGCGGCCATCCGGGCCGTGGCCATTGACCAGGGGGCGGCCCGGCTCATGGGCATCAACGTCAACCGCGTCATTTCGCTGGTCTTCTTCATCGGTCCCGGTCTGGGCGGCGCGGCCGGTCTCATGGTCGGCATCTATTACGGGCAGATTGATTTCACCATGGGCTGGAGCTACGGCCTCAAGGCCTTTACCGCCGCCATTCTGGGCGGTATAGGCAATATTCCCGGAGCCATGCTGGGAGGCCTGCTGCTCGGCGTCATCGAGGCCCTTGCCGCAGGCTACATTGCCATTGCCTGGAAGGACGCCATTGCCTTTCTGGTGCTCATCCTCATTCTCATCATCCGGCCCACCGGGATTCTGGGCGAACGCACGGCGGACAAACTATGAACCTGCGAACCCTTGCCGGCATACTGCTGACCCTGTGCCTGGCCCTGCTGCCGCTGGTGGCCGGTTCCTACTGGATTTCGGTCTGTGTGAACGTCGGACTCTACGCGCTGCTGGGCCTGTCGCTTAACGTCATTCTCGGTCAGGCAGGCATCTTTCACATGGGCCACGCGGCCTTTTACGCGGTGGGCGCGTATACCACGGCCATCCTGAATACCCTGTACCAGTGGCCCATCTTTGCCGCCATGCCCATCGCCGGGGCCGTGGCGGCGCTGGTGGCCATGGCGGTGGCGCGCCCCATTATCCATCTGCGCGGGGACTATCTGCTCATCGTGACCATCGGCATTGTGGAAATCGTGCGCATTGCCCTGCTCAACGATGTGGGCGGCTATACCGGCGGCTCCAACGGCATTTTCGGCATTGCCCGTCCCAATTTCTTCGGCTTCAAAATCGTCAAGACCGTGCACTTCTATTATCTTGTCTGGGGCATGGTGGCGGTGAGCATCCTGCTCTTTTACGGCCTGTGGCGTTCCCGCTACGGCCGTGCTCTCAACTATATCAAGGAAGATGACGTGGCGGCCGAAGGCTGCGGCGTGCATGTGACCAGCTACAAGCTGTCCGCCTTTGTGCTCGGGGCCTTCTGGGCAGGCATGGCCGGTACCCTCTATGCGGCGCAGATGACGACCATCACGCCGGAATCCTTCAACTTCATGGAATCCGTCATCATCTTTGCCGTGGTCATCCTTTCCGGCGGCAGCATTTTGGGCGTTCTTGTCAGCGCCTTTCTCTTCATCGGGCTGCCGGAACTGCTGCGGGAATTTTCCAATGCCCGCATGCTCATTTTCGGTCTGGCCATGATGCTCATGATGATCTGGCGGCCGCAGGGCCTGCTGCCGCCCGGGCCGCGGCGTTACCATGTGGCGGGCGGCAGCAGCGGCCCACGTGACGCTGCCGGGGGAGGTGCCGCATGAGCCTGCTCGAACTGCACGAAGTCAGCAAGCTGTTCGGCGGTCTGGTGGCGCTGAACGAACTGTCCTTTTCGGTGGAAGAGGGCAGCGTGGTCGGGCTCATCGGCCCCAACGGCGCAGGCAAGACGACGGTCTTCAACTGCATTACCGGGAACTACCGTCCTGAGCATGGGAAAATTTCCTTTGCCGGACGGGATGTGACAGGATTACGTCCGCATGCGCTGGTGAAGCTGGGCATAGCGCGCACCTTCCAGAGCATTCGTCTGTTCGGGCGACTGCCGGTGCTGGAAAATGTTCTGGCCGGGCGTCATTGCCGTCTCAAGTCGGGATTGCTGGCCTCCATGCTGCACACGCCGGCGCAACGGCGTGAAGAACGCGAGGCTGTGCGCCGCTGCATGGAAGAGCTGGACTTCGTGGGACTGTCCGCTCACTACGCCGAGGAGGCGGGCAGCCTTTCTTACGGCAATCAGCGTCTGCTGGAAATAGCCCGCGCGCTGGCCTCCGATCCGCATCTGCTTATTCTGGATGAGCCCGCCGGGGGCATGAACGATCAGGAAACCGTGGCGCTCATCGACCTCATCAGCGCCATTCGCGACAGGGGCATCACCGTCCTGCTCATCGAACACGACATGCGGCTGGTCATGCGTATTTGCGAAAAACTGGTGGTGCTGGAAAACGGCTGCCTGATTGCGCAGGGCGAACCGGCGGTCGTCCGGGCCAATCCCGCCGTTATTGAAGCCTATCTGGGCGCGGAATCGGAGGTCTGGTAATGGCGTTGCTGGAACTGAAGGGGATTCGTGTCCGCTACGGTAACGTGGAAGCTCTGCACGGCATTGACCTGCATGTGGAAGAAGGCGAGATCGTCACGCTGCTGGGCGCCAACGGCGCGGGCAAGAGCACGACACTCCTGAGCATCAGCGGGCTGGTGCGTCCCTGCGCCGGAGACATTCTTTTTGACGGCAAATCCCTGCTGCGCATTCCCGCGCATGACGTGGTGCGGCAGGGGATTGCCCAGTCCCCGGAGGGACGGCGGGTTTTCGGAACCATGACCGTTCTGGAGAACCTCCGCCTCGGCGCTTTTTCCGTGCGCGAACGGGAAAAGAGCGAGAAGACGCTGGAGTGGATATTCGATCTTTTCCCCCGCCTTTTTGAGCGCCGGGATCAGCTGGCCGGGACGCTCTCCGGCGGAGAACAGCAGATGCTTGCCATCGGGCGCGCCCTCATGGCCCAGCCCCGCCTCCTGTTGCTGGACGAACCGTCACTGGGCCTTGCACCGCTCTTTGTGCGCTCCATCTTTGAAACCGTTCGCAATATCAGTGCCAGCGGCGTGACCGTCCTCCTCGTGGAGCAGAATGCCCGCGCGGCCCTCAAGCTGGCCACACGCGGTTATGTGCTCGAAGTGGGCAACGTGGTCATGCACGACTCAGCGCAAAACCTGCTGGCCGATCCCAGCGTGCGCGAAGCCTATCTCGGCGGTTAGTCTCGACTGCTGTGGGGCGTTCTTCATGCGGGGGGAAGCACTGCGCCGCCCGGTCAGCACCGAGGGGAAAAACAGCGTTTTTTCCACGGAACGACAGGCCGTATGGTGTAAAGCGCCAATCGTTTCACATTGAAAAGTCTCAAGCTGTCGCGTGGCGGACTGGATGTTGAGGGCCTGCGGAAGACGAGGCAACGACACCGGACGCTCCCTGCGGCAAGGAGGAGATCATGGCGGCGAATACTGCGGGCAAGGGGGGAAAGGCGTTGGTTTCACTGCGCTGGTTCCAGGCCGTGCTGTTCCTTCTGGCCGTACCGCCTCCCGTTGGTCATGCCGGCACCCCATCCCCTCTCGAGTTCGGGCTGTCCCTTCTCGCTGGTCATACCGGAGACTTCCTCTTCCTGCTCCCGGACGTGCTGCGCCTTCTGGCCGCTCTGGTGATCGGTTTTCTCGTGTGGAAAGCTGTCGGCTGGAAGAAATGCCCACGCGAACAAACTGCGGCGGATAATCCGTGGTTCATCATGGTGCTGCTGCTCGTGGCTGGCTCCGGCATAATGGCGTCCGTGCACGAGTGCCTTTTCAAGGTCGTAAGTCCGCGGGTTGTTGGTTATCCCCTGCCGCTGTACCTGGCCTTGGGCTTCATCATTTACCGGGCGGCGCTTCGAGCGGAGCCGGGCCCAGTGGAGCTGTTCCGCCCGAAAAATCCCTGGCTCGGCGTGCTGATGATCGTTATCGGCTTTCCTGCCGTGGCGGTGTATCTCGATTGCCTCCCTATCTCTCTGGTCGCTCTGCTCATTGCTTCCCCGCAGTACCTGCTGTTCGTTGCGCTGCTCTGCCTGTTCAGCGTCATCGTGTACCTGGCTGGTCGCAGCCAACGGAAAGAACGGCGAGCTGCCGGAAAACGGGAGAAAAATGCCTGGCTTTCGCTGCTGCTGCATAGTGTGGCATTCCTCCCTGTCCCCCTTGCGGCCAGTGCCCTTGTCGGCACATATATTGTCGAGTTCATGCTGTCCCCACTGCGTTTTCTTCCCTCGCTTCTTGTTTTGAGCTTCTGCGGCTATAAGGCCATGACCTGGAAGCAGCAGCCGCCGGCGGAAACGTAACGTGCCGCCACGGCCCAAAGTGAGTGGAAAAACCGCCTTTTTCCGCGAAACGCCAAGTCGTATTGACTCTAGAGCGGATTCGCAGGGAAATTGTGTCCAATTTCCCTGCTGACGCTGCCCTCACACCACGGAAAAAGCGTGGTTTTTCCGTGTGTTCGGTTGCGGGTAGTCGCTCTCGCGACTACCAGAGCAATTCACATTTTCAATGTGGAATTGCTCTAAAAAAGAGCGTTTCCCTCTGTGGAGGAAACGCTCTTTTTGCCAT
>CALVGJ010000091.1 GCA_944327045.1 uncultured Desulfovibrio sp. | reverse complement strand
GGCTTCTGTTCGGCAAGCTTGCGGTACATGTCGATGATGAAGCGCACGGACTTCTCGCCGCGGTGGATGAGGCCGTGGTCGGGCGCGATCATGTCGATGTCCAGACCTTCCACGATGGGCAGGGTGGCCAGCACCTGCGGGGAGTAGGGCAGGACGATGTTGTAATAGTATTCCTTGATGGCGCGCACGAAGTCGCCTTCGTCATGCTCGTCGGCATAGCGCCAGCTGCTGGCGATGTTCTGGCCGAAGGCGTCATTGCTGATCAGCAGCTTGTCCTGCGGGATGTAGGACACCATGCTGTCCGGCCAGTGCAGCATGCGGGTTTCCTGAAAAATGATGGTGCGCTTGCCGATTTCCAGCTTGTCGCCGCTCTTGACCGCGACCACGGGCCAGTCCTTGGTGTTGAAATAGCCCTGCATGGACTTGAGGCCGAGGGTGGAGCAGAAAATCTTTTCGGGCTTGCAGCGTTCCACGAGCTGCGCCAGGGAACCGGCATGGTCCAGTTCCATATGATTGCAGACGATATAGTCCACCTTCTCGGGCTCGATGACCTTGCCCAGGCGGCAGAGCAGCGTGCCGGCGCATCCCGGAGACACCGTATCCATCAGAACATTCTTTTCGTCCTTGATCAGATAGGCATTGTAGGTGGTGCCTTCGGGCGAACGGGAGTAGCCGTGAAAGTCGCGATGGTCATAATCGACGCAGCCGACCCAGTAAATATCTTTTTTTAGTTCAAAGGGCTGCATGAGAACTCCGTCAACAGCGTTGGGGTTGTCGCAATACGCAAACAGGAAACGCCTGCCCCGTGCAAACAGGGCAGGCGTATGGTGCCAGGCGGACTCAGCCTATTCGGCGGGAGAGAACTGATCCTTGCTCACGCCGCACACGGGACAGGTCCAGTCGTCGGGGAGCTGGTCAAAGGGCACGTTGTCGTGTTCCGCCGGATCGTATTCGTAACCGCAAACGCCACAAACATATTTCTGCATGGGATTTCTCCTTGAGGGTATCGTGTGGGAATCAGTTTTCCGCTTTCCAGTGGCCGTGCAGGTTGCAGTACTCGCGAGCCGTCACCTTGGCGGCATCGGTCTTGAACACGGCCTCCGGCTTGTCGCCGGGCTTCAGGAAGCAGGTAAGCACCTGATTGTCGGCAATCAGTTCAATCCATTCCACATAATGGGCTTCTTCCATGGGATGCGCCACGCTGCCCACGCTCACCTTGTAGCCGCCGTCAATTTTTTCGATGACGGGCACATGCTTTTCCTGAGCGCCGTCGGTGGCGCCTTCGGTCATGAGTTTCATGGGCTGACCACAGCAGTTGAGGGGAGCGGCGCCGCCGTGGAAAACTTCAACAATATTGCCGCAATGCTGGCACTTGTAAATTTCGAGATGCTTGGGCATGGTGTCCTCTCGATGTGTTTGATTCGTTGGGCCGACGGTCGGGCCTCCGCCCCGGATGACCTTGCCGTCGTAACGAAAACGAGTGTGTCCTATTCCGTGTCGCCTGTAAAGTCTTTTTGCCTGCTAACAGGAATTTTTTTCAATAGGCCGGCAGGCTGAGGTTCGGCCTCGCCGGACGAAGCCGGCCGCCGCCGTGCTCCCAGCACATTGGGCAGGGCCGCCCGGATATTGCCCGTGGACAGGAATTCCGCCGCGCTGCGTCCGTTATATTCACGCTCAAGGCTGCCCGCGCGCAGGACAAGACCGGCCTGCCCGCCGCCCTCCACATACATGGTCAGGCGGATGTGCAGGGGCAGGCGCAGCAGCCCTTCGGCAAAGCTGTAGGCATCGAGGGGCTCGCGGCAGTGCAGGAAGAGAATATGTCCCTCGGCGTCCACGCCCACGGCGGAAATGGCGTTGCGGGGGCCGCCGGGCTTCCAGAGAATGTTCCCGTCACGACTGATGAGGCGGTAGTTCTGCACGACCAGACGGTATCGGGCAAGGCGCTCCTGCCAGTCCGGCTCTTCCTTGTCGATGAGGGTGGCGGCGGGCAGGGCGGCATCGTCGGGCCCGGCAACAAAAAAGGCTCCGAAGCGTCGGGCCAGCTTGCTATTGTTGGCATAGTCCCCTTCGCGCAGATATCCCGTGCTGGTGACGCCGTCCGGCAGGTACATGCTGGCGTTGATGGCGGCCGAAAGCCCTTCGCGCTGAACCCATTGACGGAGTGTCAGGGGGGGGTGCTTGCCGCGGCCCACGGCGCAGAGCACAAAATCGAAATTTTCGGGAGGCAGACGCACCACAGCCAGCTTGGGGCCCGGGCCGTCCCGCAGCGGCAGGGGCAGTTCGGCAAAGGCCAGTCCGTCCTGCTCCGTCCAGGCGATGACAGACGTTTTGCCGGATTCCGCCGCATGGTCCGGCGGGGCATCGGCCGGACTGGTCCGGTCCGCAATGTCCGCTGTCTGTGCGGACGGGGAAACGCCCGTTGCGGCGTCGGCCCGGACTGCGGAAGGACGGCAGACGCAAAGACAGAAAAGACAGACGAGCAGAAGAACTCGTCCGGCAGCCGGCCGCCGAAGAAGATGACGGCGTCGTGCGGGACGGCATGCGCCGCGGTGCGACCGGCGGGGTGTCCGACTGGCCGAAAGGGCGGGGTGGCAGCGTTGCATGGGTTCAGCCTACGTCCCGGTTCGGGGGAAAGCAAGCCTCTTTTGTCCGCGGGGGAGGCGGATGGGCGGGGCTTGGGACAGCGACTTGAATCCGACGGCAGAGGGAGCTATAGTATCCCCCTCATTTTTCCGAAGGTTCCCCGCAAAACGAAGAGAGGCGTACGATGTTGCTGATAGACGGGAAAAAGGTTGCGCACGAGATGCGCGCCGCGCTGCACAAGGTTATTGCCGGGGCCACGGCCAAGGGGCGCCGTGCGCCGGGTCTGGCGGTCATACTCGTGGGGGATGATCCCGCCTCGCAGGTGTATGTGCGGAACAAGGAGCGCGCCTGCAAGGAGGCGGGCATCATTTCCCTGCCCTATCACCTGCCCGCGCGTACCCGTCAGGAAGAATTGCTGGCCCTCATTGCGGACCTCAACCACCGCAGCGACGTGGACGGCATCCTGCTCCAGCTGCCGCTGCCTCAGGGGCTCAATGCCACGCAATGCCTGCTGGCCATGAATCCGGCCAAGGATGTGGACGGCTTCCATCCCGAAAATGTGGGCCGCCTGTCTCTGGGGCTGCCGGGACTCATGTCCTGTACGCCCGCCGGGATCATCGAGCTGCTGCGCTACTACAAGCTGCCCACGCAGGGCAAGAAGGCCGTGGTGCTCGGGCGTTCGGACATCGTGGGCAAGCCTCTGGCCATGCTTCTTGGACGCCCCGGCGAATACGGGGACGCCACGGTCACGGTCTGCCACTCGCGCACGCCGGACCTTGTCGAACAGTGCCGCGCCGCGGACTTCATCTTTCTGGCCGTGGGCAAGCCCAAAATGCTTACCGCCGACATGGTCAGCGAAAAGGCCGTCGTCATCGACGTGGGCATCAATCGTACTCCTGAGGGCCTGTGCGGCGATGCCGACTTTGCCGCCCTCAAGGACAAGGTGGCGGCCATCACGCCGGTGCCGGGCGGCGTCGGCCCCATGACCATTGCCATGCTGCTCAGGAATACCGTGCAGTCCTGGCAGGAACATCGCTGAGATTGTCTCGTATGTCGTCTCTCATCAAATTTAGCCACAACAAGGACTCATCATGCGCCTTTTGAGCGTCTGGAAACGCTGTTTCGGTTCCGGTTTTCTGGGATATGAAGGCCGGGCCGACCGGGAGGAATTCTGGTTGTTCTCCCTGCTGGCCCTGCCGCTGGCTGTTCTGCTTGTCTGGCTCATGCTGGCGCTGGATCAGATGTTCCCCGGCCTCTGGCTGCAGCCGCTGCCCGCCGGTGATGAACTCCCGCGCCTGCTGCTGCGCCTGCTGCTGCTGATCGTCTGGCTCGGCCTGCTGGTGCCGGCCGTTTGCGTGACCATCCGGCGTCTGCACGACATGGACGCCAGCGGGCGCTGGGTCATTGCGGCGCTGGTGCCGGGCGTCGCCGCCCTGTGCTGCTATCTGCTGACAGCCTGGCAGGCCGTCACGGACGAGCTGCCGCGCATGGTACTGAATATCTGCGCCGGGGGGCTGGCCGTACTGGAAGCGCTGGCCGTGGTGTCGCTCGGTCTGGTCTTTCTGGGGGCCGGGACACACGGAAGCAATCGTTTCGGGGAGGACCCGCAGGGCAGGATGCCGCAGCACCTGCCGCCGACGGACGTCAACGGCATGCCCCTGAATCTGGAGGATGACGAGGCGGAGGAAGTCATTGATCTTGATGACGTGGCTTCTCCCGAATGGCATGATGTGCCCCGCGTGGAGCTGGACAGGGAAACGGAGGAGGAGCTTCACGCCGGAACGCTGGCCCGCGAAGCCGCGCCCGCCGTACAGGACAAGGTCAGCGTCAGCGCGGAGGAGCCCACGCCCCCTCAGCCCACCCCCCCGATTCCCCAGCCCGAGACTCCGATTCCCACCGAGGCCTTTGCCCAGATGGTTGCCCAGGCGCTGCAGAAAACGGCTGTGGGCGCTGCCGTGGCTGCCGGAGCGCAGGCGGCCGCCCCCGCGCCGGGCACGCGCGGCCGCGGCGACTGGCCGCCCGCGGACATGTCTCCGGAGGAAATGTCGCTGGCCTCCCATTCCCTGCAGGATTTGGCCGCTCAGGCGGATGCGCCGCAGGATGAGGAGCTGGTGGATTCGCTGCTGGAAGAAATGGAGCAGGCCGAGGGCGCACGGCGGGAAGCTGACTGCATCCGGCCCGGCCAGACCGTTACGCAGGCCATGCAGCGTCTGGAAGCCAATGAGACGGACCCGTCCAAGCGCAAGCCCAGGGCCAAGCCCAAATCCAGGCGCTGACGCGTTGCGGCGTCTGCCGCGCTGGGGGATGCTCTGTCTTTGCCTGCTGTGGTGGGGAGGGGGCTTTGCCCTGCCCGTGCCCTGTTCCGCCGCGGACGGGCAGAGCGCCCTTGTGCCGCCGACAGTGCTTCCCGGACTGCCTCGTCTGCTGCCGGTAGCGCCCGGCACGGCGCAGGAGTGCGGTGATCCGCTGGCCGCTGCGGATATTCGGCCCGCCGGGCTGGAGTTTCTTTTCTGCCGTCGGGAAGATGACGGCGGGCAGCCGCGTCTTACGGCACGCTATCGGGTACGGGGCAGTGAGGCCGCCCCCGTGGAGGACGTGTTGCGTGAGCGCTGTCGTATGGGAGCGCTCGTCCGTTCGCTCGGCATCTGGAACGTGCAGGACGGGGAGGAAGGCCGTCTGGATGCGGCGGCGTTGCGCGCCGTTCCACCGGGAGAAACGGTTCTGCCTGACGGCGTGGCGCGGGTCAGCATGGGGGAGGTTCCCCAGCCCGGCGTATTTGCCGCCGACAGGACAGCCTGGAAACACATCATGTGGTTTGCCGTGCGGGTGGACATTCCCCTGGTCGGGCCCGGCCGGAAATGAACGGCACGGCAAAAGACCGCGCGGCCATTTCGTGCCGTCAGAACGGCTGGACATGGCTGGCGGGATTGTCAGTTGACGCATGCCGGGGGAAGGCGTAAAGGAAGACTAACAGACGTTAGGCACCTTTCCAGCGAGGCAAACATGCAGACGGGCAGCACCGGCCTATCCGGGGTCATTCAATTCGGCACGTTCTATCTTGATGGTCAGCTTTTCGGCGTGGACATTCTCAAGATGCGGGAGATTCTTCTGCCGCAGGACATGACGCGCGTTCCCCGGGCCGGGCAGGAAATGGAAGGCGTCATCAATCTGCGCGGGCTGGTCATTCCGGTGGTCAGCCTGCGGGCGCGTCTGGGCATCCCCCGCCGTCCGTACGACAAGCAGACGCGGATCATCAATATGGAAATCAACGGCATGGTGGTGGGCTTTCTCGTGGATTCCATCGGCCATGTGCACAGCTACGCCGTAAGTGATATCAAGGAGCCGCCCTCGCTTTACGGCGGGGGGGAAATCGAGGCCATTTCCGGCATGGTCATCACAGAGGCGGGCATGCTGGTGGTGCTGGATACGGCGCATCTCGTCTGTACGGACAGCCTGCGGCAGGCGCTGGACTACTGACCATGTCCGCGCAGGCCATACGTCAGGCGGCTATCCGGCTGTTCGGACGGCAGGGCTATGCCGCTACGCCGCTTTCTGCCATCGCCGCGGCCGTCGGCATCAAGGCTCCCTCCCTCTATGCGCATTTTCGCAGCAAGGAAGACTTGTTCCGTACCGTCTTTGACGAGGCGGTAAGTGTTGAACTTCAGGAACTCATGGCCGCCGTGACGCCGGAGGCGTCCGTATCGGACGGTCTGCATCGTTATTTGCGGGAAACCGTGGGACGCTACGAGGCCACGACGCATTTGCCGTTTCTGCTGCGCAGCATCTACCTGCCGCCGCCGCAGCTAGCGGCGCATATCCGTGAACGGGACAAGGTGTTTTCCGCCGAGCTGGCCCGGCGTGTGGAGCAGGCCTTGCGCGGCCAGACAGCGTTTCTGCCGCTGGGCATGCCGCCGGATGAGGCCGCGCTGGCCTTTATCGGCATACTGCGGGGCATCCATGCCGAACTCCTGTATGCCGGGCCGGACGCGGCGCAGCGTCTGACACAGGCGCTCTGGCGGGTCTATGCCCGCGCTCTGCGTCCGGACGGCCGCTAGGGTCTGTTAGAGCGGATTCGCAGGGAAATTGTGTCCAATTTCCCTGCTGACGCTGCCCTCACATCACGGAAAAAGCGTGGTTTTTCCGTGTGTTCGGTTGCGGGTAGTCGTTCTCGCGACTACCAGAGCAATCCACATTTTCAATGTGGAATTGCTCTAACACTATTCGCAGCCTGTTGGGGGAAGGGAAACCCCTCGCTCCGCTGTCGATGCCCGTAAGGCGTCTGCGTCGCCTAACGGGCATGGCCCTGCGGGCCGCCCGTCGGGTCGCTGCCGGCGCGGGAGGGCCAGCCTTTCCTCAGCGAAGCGAGAAAAGGCGTTCTCGCCTATGCTGCCCCCCAAGGCTCCATCCTTTCCCCAGAGCGCTTTTATCAGGGAAAGAGACTGGGAAGTGGCGATTTCGCCCCAAAAGAGACGCTGTGCGTGTGAAAATTTTTATTATCTATTGAAATAGTTGTAGAATTTTTTTCTGAAATCCTGATGAAAAAGGCCGGTCAGGACGGCGTTTCCTCCAGCAGGTCGCAGGTGGCGCGGCCGTCGGTGCGGCTGGCCAGCAGGGCCGAGAATTCGTCCCAGCGCGCGCGGGGCAGGCTGATGGTCAGGCTGGCGGCGGCATCATAGCTTTCGCCAAGCAGGCGGGCCTCCACATCGGGCAGCAGGCGGTGCAGCCGGTCCAGATGAGCGAACTCAACCCGGACGCACGCCCGACAGCGGGGGACGCGCTCCTCCTGCGGCAGATCGGCCAGCACCGCGCGCACGCTGTCCTGATAGGCGCGCACCAAACCGCCCGTGCCCAGCTTGACGCCGCCAAACCAGCGGGTCACGACGACGCAGAGCTCGCCTACGCCGCAATGCAGCAGAATCTGCAACATGGGCCGTCCGGCGGTGCCGTGGGGCTCGCCGTCGTCGGAAAAACCGATTTCCGCCGTCTGTTCCGGCGGACCGGCCACATAGGCCCAGCAATTATGGGTGGCGTCGGCATGGGCCGTGCGGATACGCTCCACAAAGGCCCGGGCTTCGGCATGGCCGGTAGTACGGGCGCAATGGGCGAGAAAGCGGCTGCGCCGGATGACGAGCTCGGCCTGATGCGGCTGATCGGGAAAAACGGCGGGGACGGGATAACGACTCATGCGCGAAGACCTTTCGACCGGCGCGGTCGATTGTGTGGCGACGCCGGACTGGCCCCGTCTGTATAGCCCGGCTCCCTGTGCGCTGACAAGGCGCGGTCATACCGGGCTGCAGGAAAAAAATGGGGTTTTGGGGAAAAAAGGCTTTACAAGACGTGCGGATTTTTATAAACAGGAATTGTTCCTGATAATGACAGCACCTTTTCAAGGAGACATACCATGAGCAAGACCCAGGAAAATCTGATGGCCGCCTTTGCCGGCGAATCCCAGGCCAACCGCAAATATCTTGCCTTTGCCGCCGTGGCGGACAAGGAAGGCATGCCGCAGGTGGCCAAGCTCTTCCGCGCCGCTGCCGCCGCCGAGACCATCCATGCCCATGCGCACCTGAAAAACGCCGGGCACATCGGCACCACCGAAGAGAACCTCAAGGCCGCCATTGAAGGGGAAACCTACGAATTCACCAAGATGTACCCCGAAATGATCAAGGACGCCGAGGCCGAAGGCAACACCGCCGTGGCCAAGTACTTCGATTTCGCCAACAAGGTGGAAGAAGTGCATGCCAATCTGTACAAGAAGGCGCTGGCCGATCCCAAGGGGCTGGCTTCCACCGACTACTATGTGTGCCGCGTCTGTGGCTACACCCATGAAGGCCCCTGTGACTCCTGCCCCGTGTGCGGGGGCGGTGCCGCCGCCTTCTTCAATGTGGACGACTCCTGCTGCCTGAACAAGTAATGCCGTCGGGCCGTCAAGGCTCCTGACAGGTGATATGTGCGGCGCATGCGGCTTTCCGGCTGTATGCGCCGTCTTTTGTCGCCGCCGGGAGACATCCGGGCCACATTGCAATTTGAGGGGAAAGCGGGCAAGATGCGAATTTCACCCGTGCCGCGTGCAGACGGCCGGGCGAACAGGAGGCCTGATTCATGCGTACCATCTCTGTGTTGTGCGGCGCTGTGCTGAGTTTTGCGCTGCTGGGCGGCGGAGCGCCGGCTTTGGCCGCCGCCGCGTCCACTCCCGATGCCAAATACGAGGATTTGCGGCGTTTCAGCCAGGTTCTGGACCTGGTGGAACGGAATTACGTCAAGGACGTGACCCGGGCGGATCTCATCAACGGGGCGCTCAAGGGCATGCTGTCGGCGCTGGACCCGCATTCCACCTTCATGACGCCGGAAGAATACAAGGAAATGCACGAAAATACCGCCGGGGAATTTTTCGGCGTCGGCATTGAAATGACGCTGGAAAACGGACAGGTAACGGTGCTGACGCCCATTGACGATACGCCGGCCTTCCGCGCGGGTGTGCAGCCCGGCGACCTTATTCTTTCCATCAACGGGCAGCCCACGCAGGAGCTTTCCCTGTCCGAGGTCGCCTCGCGCATTCGCGGCCCCAAGGGCACGGAGGTGGAGCTCACCCTGCTGCGCACCAATTCCAAGACGCCCCATACCGTGCGTATCGTGCGGGATGCCATCCCGCTGGTGAGCGTCAAGTCCCGCAAGCTGGAAGACGGCTACTACTGGGTGCGTCTCTCGCGTTTTGCCGAGCCGACTTCCGACGAACTGCGCAAGGCGCTGGCCCAGGCCGTCAAGGACAGCAAGAAGGACGGCCTGCGCGGCATCGTCCTTGACCTGCGCAACAATCCCGGCGGTCTGCTGGATCAGGCCGTGGAAGTGTCGGACATGTTCCTGTCCTCGGGCGATATCGTGTCCATCAAGGGGCGGGACAACGCCATGCAGCGCGTGTACACGGCCAGGCAGCAGCCCGACGACATCGCCGACGTGCCGCTGGTGGTGCTCATCAATGCGGGGTCGGCCTCGGCCTCGGAAATCGTGGCCGGGGCGCTGCGCGATCACAAGCGCGCCCTGATCGTCGGCGAGCGTTCCTTCGGCAAGGGGTCGGTGCAGAATCTCATTCCGCTGATGGACAAGTCCGGTCTCAAGCTGACCGTGGCCCTGTACTACACGCCCAACGGCAGCTCCATTCAGGCGGAAGGGATTGTGCCGGACGTGGACGTGCCCTTTGAAGCGCCGCGCGAGCAGGACAAGGAGGCCGAGCGCTTCCTTGTGCGGGAAAAGGACCTCAACCGCCATCTGGAAAACAGCAAGCAGACCGGTAAGGGCAAGGACAAGACGGCCAATGAGGGGCGCGAGCAGCTTGAACGGGACAATCAGCTGCGCATGGCGCTCAGTCTGGTGAAGAGTCTGCCCCGGATGCGCAACATCAAGTAGCGGCCGCGAATCATGCTGGATATGGGCAGTTCCGCCGGAACACGCCGGACAGCGGGCAGACGCACGACAGCATGGCGTCTGCTGCTTTTCGGCGTGTTCTGGTTCGCCCTGTCGCTGGGCATAGGGCTTTGGTCGCTGGAGCGGGAAGGCCCCGGCGCGCCACGTCTGTTGCGGGATCAGGGGGGGCTGCATCTGCAGGCCTTGCGGCATCGGGCCTTTCTGGCTGTGCTTGAGCGTGCGGCGGAAGGCGTCCCTCATGCACGCCTGCGTGAGGCCCCCCGACCCGGCGATGTGCCGGAATACGTCATGGAAGGGATCAGCGCCCCTCTGCGTCTGGCATTGAGCATGCAAGAGCGGGTCGCGCTCTGGCGGCGTTCGCTGCATCCGCAGGCGGAGTCGCCCCTGTTGCAGCCCGGTGGGGAACCGCGGCTCATCTGGCGGGATGACGGCAGTCTGGAAGCCTGCATCAACGAGCAGCCCGTCCTGCGTATTCGCTTTCCGGGGCACGAAGCCCGGCTGGGCGCTCTGGCCCGACCGCTGGGCCCGGCCTCGCTGGTTATCGTCATTGACGATATGGGCCAGCGTCTGGACACGGCGGAAGAGCTTTCCGCCCTGCCGTTTCCGGTGACATTCGCGGTCTGGCCTCATGCGCGTCGGGCGGAGGAGGTGGAACGGCTGGCGCAGGAGCGCGGCATCGACGTGATCGCGCATCTGCCCATGCAGCCTCTGCGTCGCGAGCGCGGCAAGCAGCCGGATGCCGGGCCTCATGCCCTTAAGGAAAGCATGAGCGCCGGCGAGATGCGCGCCGTGCTGGACGCCGCCTTTACGCGTCTGCCCACTGCCATCGGCTTTAACAATCACATGGGCTCGCGCTTCACGGGCAGCCGTAACGGTTGCCGTCTGCTGTGCAGCCAGTTGCGCGGTCAGGGGCTGTTTGTGCTGGACAGCATGACGCAAAATCACTCCGTGCTCTGCAAGGAAGCCCTTCAGCAGGGACTTGTGGGGGCCGAGCGCAGCGTCTTTCTGGATAATGATCGCAAGATTCCGTCCATTCTGTCCGCACTGGATCGCGCGGCCGCCAAGGCGCAGCGGCAGGGGGTGGCCATCGCCATCGGTCATCCCTATCCCGAAACCGTGCAGGCGCTCCGGCAATGGCCGGTGGCCGCGGGGCGGGAGGGCGTTGCCGTGGTGTCCCTGCGGCGGCTTGTCTGGCATCTGGCCGTGCACCGCGACGGGCGCTGAATCGCCGTCCCGTTTTTCTTACGGGTGTGCGCCCCATCACAGCGCGTATATGCCCGGCCTGTCATAGAGCATTTTCCGTTTGAAGCGCTTTGCGTTTCAAACCTTACGGCCTGTCGTTTCGCGGAAAAAGCGCGGTTTTTTCGCTCACTCCGGGCCGGCTGACGCTGTGCCGCCGTCTCGCAGTTTGTTTTTTCAAAGGCAAAATGCTCTAATGACATATCCACCTGCAACCTTATTATGGAGGTCTTATGAAGTGGCTTGTTCATGCCTGTCTGGCGCTGGCGCTGCTGGCTGTGGGCGCAACCGTCGCCCGGGCGGATGCCTACCAGCTTTCCACGCACATTCTGGACATTACCCGCGGCAAACCGGTTCCGGGGGTGGAAATTGTCCTTTTCAAGATTGACGTGACCAAGGATATCTGGGTCAAGGTGGCCGAAGGCCGGACGGACGAAAACGGCCGTGTGGGCAACTTCCTGCCCGGCGTGGGCAATGACGGCACTTACAAGCTGCGTTTCGAGGTCGCCCCCTATTTCAAGGCCCATAACGAGCCGTCGCTCTATCCCTTTGTGGAAATCATTTTCGCCATCGAGGGCGCGGGGCATTATCATATCCCCATTACCATGTCGGCCAACGGCTATTCCACCTACCGCGGCAATTAGGGCGTGCTAACATAAAATTTACAAATAACTTCAATAGATAAAACAAATAGCCTGTACGCATTCCCCTTCCTCCCAAACGGCAAATAGTGTTGACAGGCCCTGGTCTGTACCGGGCGATACCTGCCCGCAGACGGGAACAAGGCACGAGACGGAATCTTTCCGTCCGTGCTTTTTTTGTTGCGGTACTGACGTGTTCGCTCCGGCGCGCAAGGGCTGCAAGGGGCAGGCCGGGCAGCCTCTGGACTTTCCGGCGGCGAGAGCGTAGCAGGGGAGGGGAGAAAGCAGGAGGAATCACCATGCACAAACATACCATTGCCTGCATCGGCTGCGGCAACATGGGCGGCGCCATGCTGGGCGGCTGGCTTTCCGTGGCGGCGCAGCGGGGCTACCGCGTGCTCGGCATGACGCGCACGCCCGCGCGGGCAGCGACTCTTGCGGCACGCGGACTCAGTCTGTACGAAACGGCGGAAGACGTTGCGCGGGAAGCGGATATCCTTGTTCTGGCCGTCAAACCCTATCAGGTGGAAGACGTGCTGGCGCGTGTGGCTCCGGCGCTCGGGCCCGAAAAGGTTCTGGTTTCCGTGGCGGCCGGGGTGAGTGTGGAACGTCTGCGCGCGGCTTCCGGCGGACGTTGCCCTGTGGTGCGCTGCATGCCCAATACGCCTGCGCTGGTGGGCAAGGGGGTGTTTGCGCTCTGTTTTGACGACCCGTCCCTGACGCCGGACGATCGGGAGCGCGTGCAGCGGCTTTTTGCGGATTTGGGCGTCTGCGTGGAATTGCCCGAAGGGCGCATGACCGCTTTTTCCGCCCTTGTGGGCGCGGGGCCCGCCTATGTCTTCCAGATGATGCAGGGTCTCGTGCAGGCGGGGGTAACGCAGGGCTTTTCCTGGGCGCAATCACGCGAGCTGGTGGCGGCCCTGTTTGAAGGGTGCGCCTGCATGGCCCGTCAGGAGACGACGCCCCTCATGGAAATGCGGGACAACGTCTGTTCCCCTGCGGGGCTGACCATTGCGGGCGTCAACGTGCTGGACCGGGCGGGGCTTTCCGGCCTGCTGGTGGATGCCGTGCTGGCCGCTGAACAGCGCGGCCGTGAGATGGAAACGAAATAGAGCGTCCTGCCTTTGAAAAAGGCAAGACGTGAGGCGGCGGCACAGCGCCGCCAGGGCCAACGTGGAGGGAAAACCTGTGTTTTTCCGCGAAACGACAGGCCATATGCTTTGAAACGCAAAGCGTTTCAAACTGAAAATGCTCCAGACACGCTGCCGGGGCGCTTTTTTCGCCAGCAGGGATGGCGGGGATGTTCCGGCAGCGTCCACACGGGAGGCGGTATGGCGACCTTATGGCATATGGGGCTGCTGGCGCTGGCGGGCGCGCTGGGCACGCTGGCCCGCTACGGCACATCGGAACTGGCCAACCGGCTGGCAGGCGGCCAGTATCCGCTGGGAACCTTCGCGGTCAACGTGCTGGGTTCCTTCCTTTTCGGTTTCATCTGGCATCTGGCGTCTGTGCGCCTGCTCATCCCCGACCATGTGCGCATCATCCTGCTGGTGGGCTTCATGGGGTCGTTCACCACCTTTTCGTCCCTGATGTTCGATTCCTTTGCGCTGGGGCAGACGCGCCTTGTGCTGCTTTTCTTCAACATCGGGGCGCAGGTGGTGCTGGGGCTCGGAGCGCTGCTGCTGGGCATGACGCTGGCCCGGCAGCTTTGATGCGCGTTTTGAGCAATTCCACAGTGAAAATGTGGATTGCTCTGGTAGTCGCGAGAGCGACTACCCGCAACCGAACACACGGAAAACCACGCTTTTTCCGTAGTGTGAGGGCAGCGTCAGCATTGAAATTGGACACAATTTCAATGCGAATCCGCTCTTGGGCCTGTTAACACAAATTTTACAAATAATTTCAATAGATAAGATGAATATGCTGTACGCGCTTCGCTTGCTTTTAGAGCATTTTGCCTTTGAAAAAGGCAAAATGCGAGGCGGCAGCACAGCGCCGCCCGGCTGAAAGTGAGCGGAAAAACCGCGTTTTTTCGCGAAATGCCAGACCGTATGGTTTGAAACGCCAAGCGTTTCAAACGGAAAATGCTCTGGGGGCGGGGTTGCCTCGTGTCCCTGACTCTTCCCCGGGAAAAGCGCGCTGGGGAAGGGATGGGGGCTTGGGAGAAGGGGAAACCAATAGTGGTAACAGGCCCTAATCCCCGCCGCCCCCGTCGCATGAACCGGCAGAGGAGCTGTCCCCGGCATGATCGCCGCTATGGTCGTTGCCCGCATGATGGGAGGATTTGCCTGTCGGCGGATTCGCTCCGGGGGTGCCGTCAAAAAAGAAGCCGTCCTTGCGCGGGGCATTGTCATGACCGTCCACGGGGTCCCTCAGACCGAGGGCGCGCAGGTTGGGGCGTCAGCCGCAGCCGTTGCCCGCCGCACCGTTGCCGATGAGGCGCGACAGACCAAAGCCCAGCAGGCAGCAGACGAGCAGGAAAAGCACAACATCCAGCATGTGATCCTCCATCGGGCAGAGGGCGGGGGCCGCCGTGCATGCCGTCAAGCATGCCCTGCCCGGGCGTTCAGGTCAAGGCATGCCTCCCTGTAGGCGGCGAGAGCTTCCGGAAACGGCGACAGCACCCGCTCCAGCACGCCCTGCGCCAGGGAGATGGCCATGCCGTAATTGGTCATGGGCAGATGGGCACGCTGGGCCGTGAGCAGGCGGCGGGTCATCTGGCGGCGGCTGAGGGTGCAGCCGCCGCAGTGCACCACGGCCCGGGGCCGGGAGACGGCGTCGTAGTCCTGCCAGTGACGTCCGGCCAGCAGGCGACAGTGGAGTTCTCCCCCCGCCAGACGGGCCAGCAGGCGCGGAATCTTGACCCGGCCGATGTCGTCGGCCTGGGGGTGATGCGAGCAGGCTTCCTGAACAAGAACCGTGTCGCCGGGACATAAACCGCGAAGAGCTGCCGCGCCGCGCGCCAGCAAGGGCAGATCGCCCTTGAGGCGGGCCATGAGCACGGAAAAGGTGGTGAGCGGCACGTCCGGCGGCACTGCGGCGGCAACGGAGGCAATGACCTGCGAATCGCAGACGATGAGCTGCGGCGGTTCGCGCAGGCTGTTCAGCGCCGCGCCGAGGGCCTTGTCCGTGGCCACCAGACAGAGCGCGTCCCCGTCCAGCGCATCGCGGATGGCCTGTACCTGCGGCATGATGAGGCGTCCCCTGGGCGCGCTGCCGTCCTGCGGGCAGACGAGGAGCAGCCGTCCCTGCGGGGGCAGCAGATCGCGCAGCAGGGGAGGTTCTTCCTCCTGTGGACGCAGGCGCACCAGCAGCTCCCGCACGCAGTCGAGCGCGCCGGCGGGCGTTGTCGCTCCGCCGTCCAGACGGCAGACGGCCAGCGGGACGGACGCGGGCAGGGCAAAGCCCTCCGGGCCCAGCCCTCGGGCGGCCTGTTCCGCGGCTTCATCCCGGCAATTGCAGACGATGCCGAACGGCACGTCCGCTTCCTTCAGCAGGGCGGCCAGATCGCGTTCCGGCGTTCCCCAGAGCTGATTTTCCAGTACGATGAGGGCCACATCCACTTCTTCAAGCGTGCGCAGGCTGCGGGCCACGCGCTGCGCACCCAGTTCTCCCGCATCGTCGAGGCCGGGCGTGTCCAGCAGAACCACAGGCCCCAGCGGGGCCAGTTCCATCACTTTTTCCACCGGGTCCGTGGTCGTGCCGGGCACCGGCGAGACAAGGGCCGCATCCTGTCCGCAAAGGGCGTTGCACAGACTGGATTTTCCGGCATTGCGGCGACCGAAGAGGCCGATGTGCAGCCGTTGGGGACGACGGGCATCAGACATGGACGGAATCTCCTGCCGGAGGGGCGGCGGGCAGGCTGTGCCGCAGCCCCGCGGCGGTTATGGCGTGACGGGCGGCCTCAAGGCTCACCTGCGCCTTGTTGTCGTAAATGCGGTAGGCCGAACGGCAGGCGGGCGGCGTAAAGGACGGCATGAGTACATTGGCTCCGGCCAGCAGTCCCTGCCGCTGTCCGTCGGCAGGCGAGAGACTTGCCAGCGCCGTGGTGGCGGGCAGGTGCGCCGTGGGCAGGGCCAGCCGCAGGACGGCCAGCACCCGCAGGGTCAGCGGCACGTCGCCACGGGGCGCATGGGCCAGCGGCGTGTCTGCCTGCGGGATAAAGGGGCCCACGCCGCACATGGCTACCCCCAGCCGCCGCGCCAGCAGAATGTCGTCCGCCAGCGAGGTGGGCCGCTGGCCCGGCACGCCCACCAGAAAGCCCGACCCGACCTCGTAGCCCAGTTCCGCCAGCCATTCCAGCGCCCGCAGGCGCTCCGTCAGCCGATGCCCGGGATGCAGGCGGGCATAGAGGGCCGCATCCGCCGTTTCATGCCGCAGCAGGAAACGGTCCGCACCGGCTTCCCGCCAGCAGGCATACTGCTCGCGCGGCACTTCGCCCACGCTGAGCGTCACGGCAAGCCCCAGTTCGGCCTTGACCTGCCGGATGATACCGGCCAGCCAGTGCGGCGGGCGTTCCCATTCGCCGGATTGCAGGACGAGGGTATCCACTCCGGCGGCGGCCGCCTGCCGGGCCGCGGCAAGAATCCGCCCCTCCGTCAGGCAGTAGCGCCGAAGATGACGGTTGGCGCGTTGCAGGCCGCAGTAACGGCAGTTGCGGCGGCAGAGGTTGGAGAATTCCAGCAGGCCGCGCACAAAGACGTGTCGTCCCACGGCGGCAAGGCGCTGCTGCTGTGCCGCTGCCCGCAGTTCGGGCCAGGGCATGCGGAAAAGCAGGTCAAGAAGCTGGCGGCGGTTCATGGCGCGGCGGGAGGCTGACAGGAGAGCGGAAGGCAGGAGACCGCCCGTGCGGACGGCCTCCTGCCGGGATATCAGTCGCGCGGAGCGCTGTCCGGCGAGGACTGGGCAAAGCGATCCACCAGACGGGCCGCCTTGTCCGCTTCGGCCAGCACGCCCGCACCGCCCACGCAGCCGCCCACGCAGGTCATGACCTCGATGAGGTTGCCGGGGCAACTGCCGTCGATGTAGGACTGCATCTTGCGCAGGGCCTGCAGGGAAAGGCCGTTGATGAAGATGGGGCGCACGTCTTCCCGTTCGCTCACGACCTTCTTGACCGCGGCCGCCACGCCGCCGGAGATGGCGTAGCCGCGTCCGGCCCCGCTGGCATGGCCCAGCTCGGCTTCGGCGCATTCTTCCACCACAATGCCCTTGGCGTCCAGCAGCGCGCCAACCTCCTCAAAGGTCAGCACGAAGTCCACCAGCGGATCATGAAGGCCCTCCGTCCGTTTGGCGACGCACGGGCCGAGGAAGACGTTGATGGTATCGGGGTGCGCCTGACGCGAGAGCTCCGCCGTATAGTGCATGGGCGTGCGCGTCTCGGAGACGAAGGGGAGCAGGTTGGGCGCGTGACGGCGCACAGCCTCCACATAGGCCGGGCAGCAGGAGGTGGTCATGAACTTGTCGCCGCGGGCCATGCGTTCCACGAACTCCTCGGCTTCCCGCTGGCTGGTGACGTCTGCGCCGGAAGCCACTTCCATGACATCGTCAAATCCCAGCTCCTTGAGCGCGGTGATGATGCGCGGCAGACCGCCCTTGAACTGTCCGACCATGGCCGGGGCCACCAGCGCCGTCACATGGGCCTCGCTGCGCAGGGCCTGCAGCACTTCCAGCACTTCGCTGCGCTCCATGACCGCGCCGAAGGGACAGGCCCGCATGCAGCGGCCGCAGCTTGTGCACTTGTCGAAGTCGATTTCCGCTCGGCCCTCGGGGCCCTTGTGAATGGCCTGCACCGGGCAGGCGGCCTCGCAGGGAACATTCAGGCGCACAATGGCCTGATAGGGGCAGTGCTCATGACATTGCCCGCAGTTGCGGCACTTGTTGGCGTCGATATAGGAACGCCCTTGGGCGAAGGAAATGGCCCCGAAGCGGCAGCTCCCGGCACAGGAACGCGCCACGCAGCCCTGACAGGCATCACTGACGAAATAACGGGCCTTCATGCAGCCGTGGCAGGCGATGTCGCAGACGGTCAGGATGGGCCAGTTGGGCGTCTGGTCGGCAAGGGCCTGCTCGGCCAGATCGCGCAGGGGCACGCTGTCGTCCGTCTGGTCTTCCAGACGGAAGCCCAGGGACGCAATGATGCGTTCGCGCAGGATGGCCCTGTCCTTGTAGATGCAGCAACGGGTCTAATCATTGCCGTTGCGCGGCCGCATGACGTAGGGGATGTGATCGATGCTCTCGACCAGACGATCTTCCCAGAATGCCCGGGCAATATGCCCGATGACGCCGAGTCGCAGGGCACAGACCATATTCTTGTTTTGCAGGGTCATGTTTTCTCCTGAAAAAAGAGGGTCAACGGGGGAGTTTCGTTCCGCGGGAACGGCAGCTCTCAGCGCAGAACCGGTTTGCGGCTTCGCAGCATGGGCTTGCCGAGGCGCAACTCCTCCATGATGCGCGGAATTTCCGCCGCGCGTTCATCCGTGCCGCGCAGCAGAACCAGAACAAGATACAGTTTTCCGCTGCGCTCCATACGGGTGCGCAGTCCTCTGCCCTCCAGCCGCTGGCGCAGGTCGTCCACCGAGGCTTCATCCCGGAAGGCCCCCACCTGAAAGACATAGTCATGCATGGCGGCGGGCGCGGGCGGCGGGGCCTGCTGCCCTTCGGGCACGGCGGCCTGCATGCCCGGCGGCATGGGCGGCGTCTGGGGCGTGCCGGGGGCCGTCGTCTGCCCCGCCGCGGGCTGCGGCGGTACGGCCGGCGGCAGCGGCGGACTGGCCAGCTCCACCGATTCGCCGGGGGCGGCGCGCAGCACACGGGAAAAGCGCAGCTCTTCAGCGGAGAGGATGCCCTCCGGCTCGCCGTCGGTCGTGCCCGTTTCCGGGGCGGGTTCCGGCGTCCCGGCGTCGGCGGTTTCCGTACCGCTCTCGTCATCGGGGCGCACGTTCCGGGGCGCGTCGCTGCTGTCGGTACTCATGGGCGTGCTGCTTTCCCACTGGCTGCGGCCGAACATGACGCCGACCAGATAGGAAGAAGATATGGCGACCAGCGCCAGAAAAAAGACAGCCAGCATGGAAGGCAGCGTCAGCGGGATGCCGGGGCGCGTACCTTCCTCCTTGCCGGGCGTTTTTTTCTGGCGGAGGGGATTGGACATGAAAGCTCCTTGGGCCGGGTTCACTCTGTTTACCGTCGTAAGACATAACCTGACGGGTCATGAAGGTAAAGAGAGACGCGCCGGGCCTGCCGGACGGGACAGGCGGCGGCATTGACTTTGCAACGCTTCAACGTACAATGCGCCCACTTGGCGCGCGCCTTGCGCATCCCCGTTGGAGCGGATGGCAGGGCGCTTCTTGTTTGCCGCGGCCCATGACGAACATCCAGCCTCACGGAGGAAGCAGAGTGGCGAAAAACCGTGCCTTGCAGCAGTGGCGTGTGGAAGATTCCATCGAACTTTACGGCATCCGCAACTGGGGGGCCGGATATTTCAATGTGGCCGA